>DAITML010000048.1:0-9586 GCA_036835165.1 Synergistaceae bacterium
GCAGTCAGCAGCTCAGGATATTTTTCCTCTATTTCAGCAAGTTCTCTTAAAAGTTTGTCATACTCGAAATCCGATATTACAGGGCTGTCCTGAACATAGTAAAGCTCCGCGTGGCGTTTCAGCTCCGCGCGAAGCTCAGATGCCCTATTTTTGAGGCTTTCGGGCACTGCCATCTATGTCAGTCCTTCGGCTTCATTGTCGGGAACAGTATGACATCCCTTATGCTCTTTGAGTTTGTCAGCAGCATCACGGTCCTGTCTATTCCAATACCCATCCCGCCTGTAGGAGGCAGCCCGTATTCGAGTGCGTTGACAAAATCTTCATCAAAGGGATGAGACTCCTCATCTCCTTCATCCTTCTTTTTTTCCTGGTCCATAAAGCGTTCCCTCTGGTCAAGGGGATCATTCAGCTCACTGAAGGCATTCGCAAATTCCCATGCGTTGATGAAGAGTTCAAACCTGTCGGTAATGTCAGGATTCTCCCTGTTCCTCTTTGAGAGGGGCGATATGACAGTAGGATGCCCAAGCACAAATGTCGGCTGGATAAGTTGCTCCTCAACGTACTCTTCGAAGAAGATCGGCAGAATGTCGAACCTTGTGTCGGAGGGCTTGACCTCAAGACCGCGGATCGCAGCCTGCCTGCGGGCCTCTTCGTCTGTGACGGCGCTGAAATCTATCCCCGTGTGTTCGGTCACGAGTTCTGTCATTGTTGCCCTGCGGAAAGGGGGTTCAAGGTTTATTTCGGTTCCCTGATAGTTGATGACCCTTCCTCCGAGCTCATCGGCACATGCTACGATTATTTCCTCTGCGAGGTCCATCATGTCATTGTAGTTGGCATAGGGCCAGTAGACCTCAAGAGAGGTGAACTCGGGGTTATGCTTCATATCCATTCCCTCGTTACGGAACTGCTGCCCGATCTCGTAGACTCTCCCGAGCATTCCCACTACAAGCCTCTTGAGATGAAGCTCAGTGGCTATTCTCAGGTACATGTCTATGTCAAGCGTATTGTGGTGAGTTATAAAGGGCCTGGCGTTCGCTCCTCCTGCGATCGTTGAGAGGATCGGAGTCTGGACTTCAAGCGTACCGTGGTTATCAAGGACCCTGCGGAATGTCTGTATTATCTTCGTCCTATTCCGGAATGTATCCCTTACCTCAGGATTTGCGATCATGTCAATGTAGCGCTGACGATAGCGGACTTCCATATCCTTGAGCCCATGCCACTTTTCGGGCATCGGCCTCAGTGCTTTTGAAAGCAGGCAGAACTTTTTGACCGCAATGGTAAGCTCACCGCGCTGTGTGCGGAAGGGCACACCTATTATCCCCAGAAAATCCCCGGCATCGACCCATTTTTTGAAAAATGAGTAGTCGGTCTCGCCGAGAAGGTCAAACTGGAAGCAGAGCTGAAGTTTCTCCTGTTCGTCCTCAAAGGTGGCAAATGCTGTCTTCCCGTGGCGCCTGAGGATCATGACCCTTCCTGCGGTCTGGATCTCGTCTTCAGACCACTCTTCATCCTTAAGGAAGGAATATTTTTCCTTAACATATGACAATGTATGCTTAACTATCCAATGATCCTGCTGGAACGGATCATAACCCTCTTCCTGCCGCAGTCTCATAAGCTTGTCTTTGCGCTGGCGAAATATCTCCTCTTCAGGCGTGATATTCTTTTGCTGCTGTTCTTCTTTTCTTGTCTCGTCCGCCAAATGGATCACTTCCTCTGTTGTATTGTCTTTCATCTATAAGATCTTCCCACGAGAATAGATGGAGATATGATCATCCGCCAATAACTCCCCTTGGAAAATTTTCCTTTGTATATTCTGTTTCCGTCAGGTCTATGTTATCCTGCCATCCTGCAAGCAGATCTTCCATCTCCTGCCAGCTGCGGGCAAGAGCCCCGTGCCTTCTGAGCCGGACTGCCCCGGAGAACCCCTTGAAAAGGGCTGCAAGCATCCTTCTTGAGATCATCAGGGCATGCGATTGCCCCTCGGTATTATAAATGCTGCGGCCCAGTTCGAGAAGAAGCTCCGACTGGAAATGAGGAGAGGGATCCCAATATTGCCGGGGGACTTCTCCGCCGAGCACCCTCAGCGTTTTGGGGATGATGAAAACATCTCTCAGTATACCCCTTCCGGCAAGGACCGCAGCACATCCCCTGTTCAGATAATCCATGAAATCCCCCGGTTCATAGCAGTCTCCGCTGCCGCCTATCATTCCGGGAAACCGCAGTGCCGCCTCTTCTACTTCATCGCGTGAGGCCTTGCCTTCGTATCTTTGAGCCGGAGTCCTCCCATGAATGAATATGAAGTCCGCTCCCGAGCCAAAAAGACGGTCACAGTATTCGCAAGTTGTGAGGACGCCTCCTGCAGGCATTGTCCTGATTTTAGCCCATACCGGCAGCCCCGTCTTTTTCATTACCCTGATGATCTCCGCCGAGACCTCAGGTTCAGACATAAGTTTCGCTCCGCTTCCTTTTTTTGTCACCTTGGGCATGGGACACGCCATGTTTATCTGGAGGGCTTCAAATTTCCTTATCTCCAGCGCGGCATCAGCGCCCCTTGCGATGTCTTCGGGCTTTGAGCCAAAAAGCTGAAGCACTGCCGGCCGTTCTTCATCCGAACCGAAGAGCAGTTCTTTTGTTTTCCTCCCCTTGTGGCAAAGTCCGAGTGCGCTTACCATTTCAGTATGTACGAGACCGGCGCCCAGTTTTCTGTAAAATTTCCTTACGGAGGCAAATGTTATGCCGGCCAAGGGAGCCAGCCATATAGGGTTCTCAACCGCAACTCCTCCAATTTTCAACGGATATCCCGGAAGGAGGGGAGAAAAAAACTTTTCCTTATACAATTCTGTTTCTTTCATATATTATCCTGAGACCCTCTATCGTAAGCCACTGGTCGACCTCCCTGACCATCTCTGAGTGCCTGGCAAGTATTTCGGCATGACCGCCTGTGGCCACGACCCTGCAGGGTCCCCCAAGCTCACTGAAGACTCCTCTGATCAGAGTATCGACAAGTCCTACCGTGCCGTAGACTATTCCTGACTGTATTGCCTCCGCAGTGTCTCCTCCTATGTAATGTCCGGGAGCTTCAAGGGATATCTGAGGCAGTTTCGCGGTACGTGAAAAAAGGGATTCCATGCCAAGTTCCATTCCCGGGGCTATCGTGCCTCCGATGTAAGCTCCCTCAGCCGATATTACGTCCAGGGTTATTGCTGTTCCAAGATCCACCACAACAAGAGGCGCCCCATACTTCTGAACTCCCGCAACTGCATTGAGGAGCCTGTCTGCCCCCAGCCCCGCCGGATTTTTTAGCCTCACTTCAAGTCCGGTGTCAAGGTCTGGCGTGACCTTAAGGCAGGGGACTCCTATATAGTTGCTTATCCCATCCATAAACATCTCATCAAGCGACGGTACCACGCTTGCATATACGGAGGCCCTGATATTCTCTTTCGATATCCCGGATGCTCCCAAAAGACCAAGGATCATAAAGCCGACCTCATCAGCCGTCTGTTTCTTGGAAGTCAGCCTCCAGTGTTTGACCAGATGCTTGCCTTCATATATTCCCATAACTGTATTCGTGTTCCCCACGTCGAGCACAAGAAGCATGTGTCATTCCTCCGCAGTATGATTTTTAGCTGAGCTTGACCTTATCGACCTGAAATATCATTTATTTGAGAAAATACTTTTCTTATTTTACAACAATCAGCTTAATATGAGGACCAGAAGTGAAAACATCACTGAAGATACTGTTATCCTTTTCGCAGACATCCCCGAGGCATATGAGGCGGAGGCAAAGAAAATGAACGCCGCAAACAGCGCAAGAGGCAATGTCAGGACAACACTCCACGGAATAAGTTCAACGATTTTTTCTGAGAAGATGTCCCAGCCCTCAAGAATGTATTCACAGGCAGAAGCTGTCTCATAACTGAAGGGCAACTGCATAAAGGCAGGAATCGAGGAAATAAGGACAAACGGGAAGATCAGCGCAAACAGGGGGATGGCTGCAATATTTATGATAAGCCCTGCAACAGGCACTTCTCCGAAGGCCAAAGCTATGAGCGGTGCCGTAACGAACCAAACTGCGGCCGACCCCATAAAGGCCCCGCTCCCACTCTCACTGGAAACAGCAGCTGCGGAGCATATTGAGAGAGCCGCCAGCATCGAAAGCCTCCAGCCAATGTCGTGGAATGTCCACGGTTCCCATAGAAGCATAATGATCCCCGCAATACTGACACTGTTGAATGGGCAGGAAGGTTTTCCAAAAAGAAGTCCCAGAAGATAGACCTGCAGCATTATCCCGGCCCTGACGCCACCGGGGGGGAAACCTGCCAATGCCAGATATGACCATATAAGTACCGATATCATTACTGTCCTGATCTTGCCCCTTTTAATGAAGACCCCCGCCGCCGCTGCAAGTATGCCCACATGGAAGCCTGAAACTGCCAGCAGATGTACCGTTCCGGCCTGCCTGTGCTTTTCAGCCAGCTTTTTATCCCTTATTCCAAGTGTGAGTGCCAGCATATACCCCGACATCAGGTCAGGAAGTTCATCATTAATTTTTCGCTCCAGAAAATTCCTCCACCTGTATATCCCTCCGGGAAGAGAGGTCACTTCAATATCCAGTGGGACCATTTTTTTTATGGCTCCCTTTGACCTCCAGTAGAGGAATTCATCGAATCCGCCCTTTTTATCTGCTCTCTTATGATCAAAGAGAGCTCCCCTCACTCTCACTCCGGATCCTTCGGCGGGAGCTGCAGAGGGATGCATGTAGGAAGTGACCCTGCCATATGGTGTGGAAATAAGAAGAGCCCTTCGGCGCCCCCACTCCCTGTTGAGAAGGATCCTGCCCTCGGTGCGTATCGTTGAGGGCAAAGGATCGTCATGCTCCATCCTTATCATCAGGCAGAGTGAAATTGCAAACGTCATAATAATCACACAGAGGAATGCCCAAGTCCAGCGGCCAGGGGGATCAATGGTGCCGATAAAAATCCACGACGACGAAACCAAGAGTGAGATAAGGGCGGAAATAAGAAGAGAGTGACCCTCTGACCATGCCTGAAGCGAAAAAGTTATGCCGAGCAGGGCAGCGAAGGCCGGAGCGTATGAAAGGGGACCGTTCCTTTTATTGTGCAACTGTCACTAGGTTTTTGACCGCATCGTATTTTGCGGGGCCAATGCCCTTGATAAGCAGAAGATCCTCTTTTCTTTTGTATGGCCCGTTTTTTTCTCTGTGGTCGATTATCATCTGAGCCGTTTTGGGACCGATTCCGGGGAGTTTTTCCAGATCTTCCTTAATTGCGCTATTGATGTTTATTAGGCCTTGATTCAGATCGAAAGCTGATATGCTTCCGGTTCCCGAAGCAGGAGCTGAAGGTGCAGGAGAAGCAGGATCTTGCCGGGGGACAGGTTCCCCCTTTGCAGGAAACTTTATGTGGGCTCCGTCCTGGAGCATGGCAGCCAGATTTACGGCTTGCTGATCTGCTTCAGAAGAAAAGCCTCCCGCCACATCAAGGGCCTGATAAACCCTGGAGCCTGCAGGGATCCTGTAAACGCCGGGTTTTTTAACGGAACCGGTTATGTAGACTACCCATTCTTTTTTTTCTGCTGAACTTTCTAAAGGGACAGCGGAAAGAGCCTGGGAGGATGCTGTATTTGATGCCGGAGGCGCAACTTCTATAGTCTCTTCCATTACCGGCATCATTTGGACGGTCGTTTTTCCGGCTGTATCCTGGCCAAAACGGCCTTTGAAGGAATGAAGGAGTATCGCCGCCCCTATAAAGCAAAGCAATCCGAGGAATATAAATATAAGGTTCCTTCTGTTCCCGCCCTCTCCATACATCATAAAACCCACCTTCTATATTATTTCTCCTTCCAGGGACCAGTGGCTGGCCCTGATTATCCTGACGTCGACATATTTTCCCATGCATTCGGATCCGCCTCTTACGATGACAACCTTGTCTGTTTTTGTCCGCCCCTGGAGCGCGCCTTCACCCCGCGGGGCAGGGCCGTCTATCAATATCTCCAGTTCCCTGCCGACATAATCTTCGTTAAGCTGACGGGCAAGCAGCGACTGCATCTCATTTATCCGGTTAAGTCTTGCAGCTTTCAGCCTGTTGTCTATCTGGCCTTCCATAACAGCAGCCTTGGTCCCTTCCCTGGGTGAGTATGCCGCAGTATGTACTATATCAAACCTTAGTTCCTTAAGCAGGCTGTATGAATCCATAAAATCCTCTTCTGTTTCATTGGGGAAGCCCACGATCAGGTCAGTTGTCAGGCTTACATCCGGAAGCATAGACCGTATCTTATTTACGAGGCTGATGTACTGGCCCCTTGTGTATCCCCTGTTCATCTCCTTCAATATCCTGTCGCTGCCTGACTGGACAGGAAGGTTGATCGCGCGGCATATTGACGGAGTCACCCTCATTACCTCGAGGATGTCTTCGTCAAAATCCTTGGGATGTGATGTCGCAAAACGAAGACGCCTTATCCCTTCGATCTCCGAAACATCTTTAAGAAGGGAGGCAAAGCCGTATTCTCCCTCTTTGTCCTTGCCGTAGGCATCGACATTCTGCCCAAGGAGAGTTATCTCAGATACCCCTGATGATGCAAGTTCCCGGCATTCCCTTATTATTTCCGTATGGCCGCGCGACTGGAGCCTGCCTCTGACATAGGGCACTATGCAGTATGTACAGAATCTGTCGCATCCGTAAGTTATGGTAACATAAGCCTTGAAGGGATTCGACCTTTCTGTCGGCACAACTTCGAGGTCCTGAAGGGCCGTGGGATCTTCGTCCATGAAAAATCTCTGTGCACCGTCGGACAGAGCATCCTCTATTCCCTGCGGTACCAGACCAAGATGTCTTGGCCCTGATACGAGTTTTACACATTGGAATTTTTTGGCGACCCCGAGCCCGATCCTCTGAGCCATGCATCCGACCAATGCCACCGCAGGCGATCCGGTATCCCTGTATTTTAGGTTATAACGCCCTATCTCACTTACGACCTTCTGTTCTGCTTTTTCCCTTATGCTGCAAGTGACAAGGATAACTAATCCGGCATCTTCCTCCGGACGCTCTTCCCATCCCATATGGATCATGGAAGTCCGTATCCTGTCTCCGTCATAGGAATTCATCTGACAACCAAATACTTTTACTGCAAAGCTTTTCAAACTTTTATCCCCTTTATCCTCTTTGTTTACCCTAGGCATTATATGCCCAGAGAGAGAATCTTTCCACTTTGAGCTGTATAATATTACTGCATCGGAGGTGCACAGATGATAAAGAACATTTTGATATACCTGGCTATACCTATCCTGGCGCTCTTTGTACCGCTTTCGCCGGCACCGGCCAAAGAGGCGTTGCCTGAGATCAGCGGCTGGATCAATGGCGAACTGAGAATGACTGAATTTGACACAGTTTCGGGAAAAAGGGGCTTATGGCTCGAAAGAAACTACAGGAACAATGCAGGTGTACCCTTTCACGCAGTCTGGATCGAGGGCTCGGGAGAAAAGGGATGGTCCCCCTCTGATAAGGCCATATCGGCTGACGACGGTCCGCTTGGGAACGGAGCGACTTACAGGACCATCTCGATAGATGAACAGAAGGCTCTCCTCGAATATCATCCCGTAACAGGACTGAGCCTCTCGGTCAAAGCAGGAATAAAGGGAACACTTACGCTTGAATCAAACATTGCCAATGAGGAAGAGATAATATCTGCAGCTCAGACCTTAATAAATGAGATCCTTAAAGGAGATCCGCAATGAACGAAAAAAAGATCAGGATCATAAAAGACGGTCCATATGTCGTAACAGGCGATGTGGACCTCTCCGAAAAGATCATCCGGCCGGAAGAGGATGAAACGAAAGATGCGAAATATGTATGGGAGGACGGAGGAAAGATCCCTCATGATGAAACCTACGCCCTTTGCCGATGCGGTGCCTCGCGCAATCACCCATTCTGCGACGGCAGCCATGCCGGGAACAATTTTGACGGCACCGAGACTGCCTCCCCCAAAACATACAGGGAGCGGGCAGAGCTTATTAAAGGCAAGAATATCGACCTCCTTGACGATGGCAGGTGCGCAAGGGCAAGGTTCTGCTACAGGGAAAAAGGAGACGCATGGTTTTTGGCCTCATGCGATGACAAGTCAGAAAAAACTCTCTGCGAAGCCGTCAAATCAGCCTCTGAATGCCCTGCGGGGAGGCTCACTGCCATAGCTGAGGACGGCTCATGCATAGAGCCTGAACTTGAACCGGCGATAGAAATAACCCAGGATCCCGAAATGGGAGTCAGCGGCGGGATATATGTTAAAGGCGGGATACCCCTTATATCGGGTGACGGACATCTGTACGAGACCAGAAACCGGATCGTATTGTGCCGATGCGGAAGATCAAAGGACAAACCATTCTGCGACGGAGCGCATATTGAGGCAAAATTCAATGACAAAGACAGTCCGGATCGCTGAGATCTAAACAAATAACAGGCAACTCAGTATTTTAAAGGGGCCGTTCCGCGATCTTGCACCAGGCAGGTATCATTGTCGGACGGCCCTTTTTTGACGTAAACAGTAAACAACTATTGTGCCAGCCAGTCGTTTTCCCTTTCTGTACCAATTGCCTCGAGCTCATATGGAGTGGTCTGGTATACAAAATAGTTGAGCCAGTTCATAAAGAGGAGATTGGCGCTGCTCCTCCAGCTGACAAGAGGCCTTCGCCTGTCATCATCGTCAGGATAGTAGTTTCTGGGAACCTCAATGGGAAGCCCTGCACTCTTATCCCTCAGATACTCTTTTTCAAGCGTTCCCGCATCATATTCCGAATGTCCCGTTATAAATATCTGTTTTCCCTGCTCCGTCTTTACAACGTAGACCCCGGCCTCTTCAGAAGATGCAAGTATCTGCAGTTCCGGAACTGCTTCGACATCCTCCCTGTAAATCGTAGTGTGGCGAGAGTGGGGAGCCATGAATATGTCGTCGAATCCCCTGAAGAGCATTGAATTCTTATATTCCACCTCATGAGGGAATACTCCGAAAAGCTTTTGAGGCAGCGGGTACTTTTTAATTCCATAGTGGTAGTAGAGGGCTGCCTGTGCACCCCAGCATATGTGAAGGGTACTGTATACATGAGTCTTGCTCCACTCCATTATCCTGCACAGTTCTCCCCAGTATTCCACATCCTCAAACTCCAGCAGCTCTACCGGAGCTCCCGTTATCACAAGCCCGTCAAATTTTCTCCCGCAGACCTGGTCGAAAGTCTGATAAAAGGAGAGGAGATGCTCCCGGCTGGTGTTTTTTGCCTCGTAAGTAGCCGTCTGCAAAAGCGTGAGCTCGACCTGAAGCGGCGTATTGCCCAACAGCCGCGCGAACTGAGTCTCCGTTTCTATCTTGGTCGGCATAAGATTGAGCAGCGCTACCTGAAGCGGTCTGATGTCCTGTTTAGCCGCACGTAGTTCATCCATTACGAAAATATTTTCATTAAGCAGTGTCTGTGTGGCAGGCAGACTGTCCGGTATCTTTATAGGCATTTGTATGCCCCCTTTCAGTTATTTTGGATGGCAATAAAAAAGGCAGCCCATCTGTGAAAAAATGGACTGCCTTC
>DAITML010000049.1:0-9385 GCA_036835165.1 Synergistaceae bacterium
GAGATATTTGAATACGGGAAAAAAAGAGCGGGCGAGATCGGAGCTGACAAGGTATTCGACTTCAGCATAGGGAATCCTAATGTTCCGGCCCCTGCCTTTATAAAAGATACGATAACCGACCTTGTGAACAATGAGGATCCTGTAAAGATCCACGGCTACACATCCGCACAGGGGGACTTCGGTGTAAGGAAGGCCCTCGCAGATCATATTAACAGCAAATACGGGACCGCGATCACAGCCGATCATTTTTATCTCACAGCCGGGGCCGCAGCCTCACTTTCGATATGCTGCAAGGCACTGGCACTTCCGGGTGATGAGTTTCTGACCTTCGCCCCCTATTTTCCGGAATACAAAATATATGTCGAGTCGGCAGGAGCGGCACTATCAGTCATACCTGCAGACACTGCAAACTTTCAGATCGACCTTGAAAAGTTCGCGCAGGCAATAAACGAGAAAACTAAGGCCGTCATAATCAATTCCCCCAATAATCCCTCCGGGGTCGTCTATTCGCTCGAGACGGTAAGAAAAATGTGTTTGATCATGGAAGAGAGATCGATCGAACTTGGACGTCCGATATACCTGATATCGGACGAACCTTACAGGGAACTGGTGTACGGTGATGCAGAGGTCCCCTTCCTTCTTAACTACTATGACAACACCTTCGTCTGTTATTCCTACAGTAAGTCTCTTTCCCTTCCGGGAGAGAGGATAGGCTACGTGCTTGTATCAAACAGGATGAAGGACGGCGAAGACATTTACGCGGCGGTCTGCGGAGCCGGAAGGGCTCTGGGGTATGTCTGCGCGCCAAGTCTCTTCCAGCATCTGATCGCAAGATGCGTAGGCCGCACGGCTGATATTTCGATATATAAAAGGAACAGGGATATACTGTACAGCGGCCTGAAAAGGATGGGCTATGAATGTGCGAGGCCGGATGGAGCCTTCTATCTTTTTGTCAGGGCTCTTGAGCCTGATGCCGTCGCTTTCTGTGAGAAAGCGAAGAAACATGAGCTTCTGCTTGTACCCGGAGACGGCTTCGGATGTCCCGGATACGTCCGGATCTCCTACTGTGTCAGGACTGACCAGATAGAGGCATCCCTCCCGGCATTTGAAAAACTGGCCGCAGAGTACAAAAAATAAAGGGATAACATTAATAAAAAATGAGGGGGTCCGGAATTGGCCGGACCCCCTCATATATTATATATGTTACGGATATTATTATTGAGTCGCTCTTTCCGCAACAGCCCTCTCTTCCGAAGTCCTTCTGTCGGTAATGATCTTCGTAGGACATTTTGTTGCGCATATGCCGCAGTTGATACATTTGGCGGGGTCGATCTCCGCAAGGGCACCCTTCATCTGGATTGCCTGAACAGGACAGCTCTTGACGCATAGGGTGCATCCTATGCATCCTGCAGAGCAGACCTTCTTGACGTCGGGCCCCTTAAGCGGTGAATTGCAGGAAACGTTGACCTTTGATTTTCTGGGTACCAGAACGAGGACATTCCTCGGACAGTTCTCCACACATGCTCCGCATCCGACGCATTTATCAGGATCGACCACCGCAAGTCCGTTTTTGATCGTCATTGCATGGAAGGCACAGACGCTGACGCAAGTACCCAGTCCCATGCACCCATAGGCGCAGGACGTCGGCCCCTTTCCGGGTATGACAGATGCTGCCCTGCAGTCATACTCTCCGTAATAGACGCAGTTCTTCACGGTTTTGTCATTCGATCCGCCGCACTTCAGGAAGGCAATTTTCGGTTCTTCGGTGACGGCCGCTACTCCGAGTATCGCAGCGATGCTCTCGGCAAGCGCGGAACCTCCGGCAGCACAGCCTGTTATCTTTGCAGTGCCGCTTGTCAGAGCCTCAGCAAATCCGTCGCAGCCTGGATAGCCGCATCCGCCGCAGTTCGCTCCGGGGAGTATCGCACGAATATCGGCCTGGCGTGGGTCCGTTTCAACATGGAATTTTTTTGAGGCGAAAGCAAGAAGGGCTCCAAATATCAAGCCGAGGCTTCCCATTATTATTGCCGGATATATCATTCCAGTCATATCATTTTCCCCCTATTTGATAAGCCCGCTGAAGCCCATGAAGGCAATGGACATCAATCCGGCGGTCACAAGCGCGATGGGAAGTCCCCTCAGGCACCGGGGCATGTTTTGGCTTATTTCTATCCTTTCCCTTATTCCGGCCATAAGGACTATAGCCAGAAGAAATCCGGCAGATGCTCCCAATGCATGGACGACCGATTCAAGAAAGGTATATTTCTCGTTCATGTTGATGACTGCTACACCGAGTACCGCACAGTTGGTGGTTATCAGGGGCAGGAATATGCCTAGTGACTTATATAGCCCGGGCTGAACTTTTTTCAGCACTATCTCAACAAACTGGACCAAAGCGGCGATGATCAGGATGAACGAAAGAGTGTAAAGGTACTGCAGATTCAGGGGCACAAGGATGAATGTGTAGGCGAGCCATGTCATCGTCGCCGCCAGAACTGTGACGAAAATGACAGCAATTCCCATTCCCTTTGCCGTCTCCAGTTTGCTTGAGACCCCGAGGAAGGGGCAACAGCCAAGGAATCTGGCAAGAAGGATGTTGTTAACAAAGATGGCTCCGAAGAAGAGCGCCAGCAGAGACATTATGAGTCACCCTCCTTTTCTTCTTTAGCACAGGGAACGCTCAGACCGCCGCCCCCGCAGTATTTTTTCAGCGCACAGCCCTCACATGCATCCAGCTTTTTCCAGCCGTCGAAATCCGGTTTGAAACCGGCAGATTCCTCCTCTTTCCGGAGCTGCAAGTTCCTGAAAAGTGCTATCAGGATGCCCAGTGTAATGAATCCGCCGGGAGCGAGTATGACCAAAAGCGCAGGCTGATAAAACGAAGGGATCAGACTGAAATTGAATACAGTGCCGTTTCCCAGAAGTTCCCTTATGCTGCCAATAAATGTCAGTGCGAACGTGAATCCGAGTCCCATGCCGATCCCGTCGAAAAGGGATCCGATCACGCCGTTTTTGAAGGCAAAGGCCTCAGCCCTTGCCAGTATTATGCAGTTTACGACTATCAGCGGGATGAATATGCCGAGGGATTTGTCGAGGGCGGGCGCATATGCCGATATCAGAAGCTGGATTATCGTTACGAATCCGGCAATGACTACGATAAATGCCGGAATTCGTATTTCGTCAGGAATAAACTTTCTTATCATGGATATCATCACGTTCGAACCCATCAGCACAGCGGTTGCAGCCAGCCCCATCCCGAAACCGTTCGAAGCACTCGAGGTAACGGCGAGCGTTGGGCACAGACCAAGTACGAGCACGAAAGTAGGGTTCTCGGTAAGTATGCCGTTCTTAAGCAGCCTGAGAGGACTCATCATCACTTATTCCCCTCCTCTTTCAGATTTTTTGCCCAGTATTCCAGAGCTGTATTCACTCCCGAAGCCACGGCCTTCGATGTTATCGTCGCGCCGGAAATGGCCTGTATCTCGTTGTCTGCAGTCGGAGGCGTAGTTGTTACTATTATTTTTTCAACATCCTTTTCGTGGAATTGGCCGGAAAATGCAGGATCAGCAGCCTTTGCGCCCAATCCCGGAGTTTCCGTGTGGCTCAGGATCTTGATATCGGTCAGTCTTCCCTCGTCACTGATCCCGACGACCAACTCAATGAAGCCTCCGTACCCTTTCGGAGTGACTGTTATGTTGTATCCGACAGTTTTTCCATTTGTTGAGCCTCTGTTTACTTCTTTGATCACATTCTGGCCCTGCGGGCTGCCAACACTCTCAAAGTCGGATGCTTCCGGAAGGGTCTGGGCCAGTGCCTCCATTTTCTCTTTTTCCTTTGCGGCTCTTATCGGCTCGAGTGTCATAGTGTAAACTCCGCCCAGCACAAGGCCTGTTATGGCAGTTATTACAAAGAGCACAGCTGCGAGTTTCAATATTTTAGCCATGCTTCTTCACCTCCCCGAAGATGCGGGGTCTTGTAAATTTGTCTATCAGAGGCACTGTAAGGTTCATGATAAGTATCGAATAAGAGACTCCCTCGGGGTAGCCTCCGAAGACCCTGATCAGGGAGGTAAGGAGTCCGCATCCCAATGCGAATATCAGCTGTCCCTTTTTTGTCATCGGAGAAGTCGTGTAGTCCGTTGCCATGAAGATCGCCCCGAGCAGGAGCCCCCCGGCCATAACCTCATAGAGCGGTCCTGCAGGCCGTCCCATGATTGCGGTCAGAGCGGCTACTGTTCCGATATATACTGCCGGAATATGCCAGCTGACGATGCCTTTATAGAGCAGTATGGCGAAACCGACAAGAAGCGCTGCCGCTGAAGTTTCTCCGATACAGCCTCCGACATGCCCGATGAACAGATCGTATATCCCGGGGAGATTACCGACAGAACCCTCTTTTATCATGGCAAGAGGAGTAGCTCCGGAGACGCCGTCAAGTGTCCAGAGTGTCATAGGTACGGGCCAGCTTGAAATCATGAAGGCCCTTCCTGCGAGAGCAGGGTTGACGATGTTGCATCCGATGCCTCCGAAGAACTGCTTAACAACGATTATCGCAAAGACGCTTCCTGCCGCCGCCATCCAGAAAGGAATGGAAGGCGGAAGGTTGTATGCAAGGAGCAATCCCGTAACGGCTGCAGAGAGGTCTCCGACGGTTATGGGCTGTTTTGCCAGCTTCTGCCAGACATACTCTGATATTTTGCAGCTTGCAACACAGACTGCCATTACAGCCGCTGCCCTGAGTCCAAAGAAATATATCCCCGCCAGTCCCGCCGGAACGAGCGAAGCAAGGACCCATGCCATTATTGTCCTTGTCTCCTGCGGGGCATGTATATGAGGTGAGCTTGATACCGCAAGCAGTCTTTCCATTACTTGACCGCCGCCTTTCTGCGCATTGCCATGATGGTTGATTTCCCGTCCCTGAACGATTGGGTCAGATGCCTGTTTGCCGGACATACATAGGAGCATGAGCCGCATTCTATGCAGTTCATGCCTCCGGTTTCTTCAAAGGAGGCGTAGTCCCTTATCAGGACTAACGGATTCAATACGCTGGGCATCAGACCCATCGGGCACCCCTCGATGCAGCGCCCGCACCTTATGCAGGCTGATTCGGGTGCAAGATGTGCGACTGAAGGTGTCAGAGCAAGGATGCCGGAAGTGCTTTTAACGACAGGGATGTCGATCGAGCGGAGGGAGACGCCCATCATGGGGCCTCCCGAAATGACCTTGACCGGCTGTTCAGCGAATCCGCCGCAGAAGTCAACAAGCTCGCGGACTGAAGTGCCGAGAGGGACTTTAATGTTTTTGGGTTCTGCCACAGCTTCGCCGGTGACCGTGATTATCCTTGTCAGCGCGGGCTCTCCTGCTGCGATGGCCTCCCTTATCTGATGTATCGTTCGTACGTTCAGAATTATGCATCCAACGTCTGCGGGAAGAGCTGTCATAACATATTCCTGTTTTGTTACCGCCTCGATCAGCATTTTTTCCGCTCCCTGAGGGTATTTTACCTCAAGGGGCACTATTGAGATCTTATCATTTTCATGCTTTGAGACTTCGGACTTCATAGTCTTTATTGCATCGGGCTTGTTGTTCTCTATTCCTATGATGCCCTCTGCTTCCGGGAAGAGCCTAAGCATAAGCCTCAGTCCCTCTGTGATCTTTTCAGGCTCTTCAAGCATGAGGCGGTTATCGCAGTTTATGTAGGGCTCACATTCTACGCCGTTCACGATCAGCCATTTTATAATTTTGTCCGGCGGAGGAGAAAGTTTGACCACTGTGGGGAAAGTGGCACCTCCAAAACCCACTATCCCGGCTTCCCTTATTCTCTTAAGGTATTCCCTGGGATCGGCTTCGGAATAATTCTCGATAGGAGTCCACGAGGGGTCTTTCTCATAAAGCCCGTCGTTTTCAACTATAACGCAGTTTTCATAGATCCCGGCTGATGTCATCCTCAATCCGATCTCTTTGACTGTTCCGGAGATGCTGGAAAGGACGGGTGCCGAAACGAAGGCTTCACTGTCGCCCAGCTTCTGTCCCAAAAGCACCCGGTCGCCCTTTTTCACTACAGGCTGGCAGGGAGCGCCGAGGCTTTGTGCCATTGGAAATACAAGTTCACCCTTGGGCAGGTATTCCTCGATCTTTTTGTTTGCTGTCTTATCTTTTTTCTGAGGCGGGTGTATCCCTCCCCAGAATGACGGAAGTTTCATATTGCTTTCCTCCTCTGTGTATACAGAACAAAAACTTATATTCAATGCATAAAAGGCGCCTTGTAATGGCGGCAGGTTAGATTTTATCATTTAAATGAAAAAATAAAAGGCGCTGTTGAAAAAAATGTTGGTTCAAAAAAAAAGCAATGTCACAGCAGAAAATTCCGTTTATTTATTGCCGAAAGCCTATTGCAGAATTTCCATACCGGACATTACTCTTTATATAAGGCAGACTTTGCGGCCCTATTCTCACGGCCTTATGCCCGCCATCATAAGTCCCAGGGTCTCGGCATCCGTTCTGCGGGGTTCGTCGATGGTCCCGACAATTGAACCGCTGTAGATCACAGCGAGCCTGTCTGAAATCGACATGAGCTCCTGCAGGTCTTTGGAAATCAGGAGTATTGCGACCCCGTTGTCCCTGGCCTCCATCAGCCTCTGGTGGACGAATTCCGCAGCTCCTACATCAAGTCCCCAGGTAGGCTGCATGGCTATTATCACCTTCGTCTCGTCAGAGATCTCCCTTGAAAGCATCAGCTTCTGTAAATTTCCTCCGGAGAGGATCCTTACAGGTGCACGCATCGATGGGGCAAGCACGTCATATTTTTTTATCCTTTCGGATGCAAATTTTGAAATGTACTTCCAGTCCATAAAATATTTCTTTGTCTCTACAGGGGGTTCCCAGTAATTTTTCAGAGGCATGTTCTCTTCAAGGTTCATATTGGGGATCAGTCCTACTCCCTTCCTGTCCGCCGGGATGTAGCTTACGCCGGAATTGATGAAATCCCTTGCGCATGATCCGGTGATGTCTCTGCCCCCTATGACGATGACCCCGTTCTCGGGAACCCGAAGTCCCGCGAGCACCTCGCAGAGTTCTTCCTGTCCGTTGCCGTCAACGCCCGCTATGCCCAGTATCTCGCCTGCTCGAAGTGAAAGCGAGAGGTCTGTAAGAGCAGGAATATTGCGGTCATTTTTGACACAGACTCCTTTGCATTGAAGGATCGTATCTCCGGGCTGAGGCCTGTCCTCCGGGATGATTATGCCCTCAAGCTGATGCCCGACCATCATCTCCGCGATCTCCTCTTTTGAAATGCCTTTCGCCGGAACAGTGCCGACTCTCACACCTTTTCTGAGAATCGTGAGCCTGTCGGAAACCTCCATGATCTCTTCAATTTTATGTGATATAAGGACGATCCCATGTCCGTTGCTGACCATATTTTTGACGGTTCGAAAAAGTTCTCTGGTCTCTTGGGGGGTAAGGACTGAGGTCGGTTCGTCCAGTATGAGCACCTTAGTTCCCCTGTAAAGCATCTTAAGTATTTCGACTCTTTGCTGCTCACCTATGGAAAGCTGCCATATCTTTGCTTCCGGGTCAACTTTTAGTCCGTATTTTTCCGAGAGTTCCAGTATTCTTTCTATTATCCTGTTCTTGTTAAGGTTGACGGGCTCATCTTTAAGGCCCAGGACCATGTTTTCCCATACCGAAAATACCGGTACAAGCATGAAATGCTGGTGGACCATTCCTATCCCGTTTTCTATTGCAAGACGGGGGTTCGAGAGTATTACCGGCCTGCCCTCTATCTCTATCGTTCCCGCATCGGGCAGATAGATGCCCGCAAGACAGTTCATCAGAGTAGTCTTTCCTGCTCCGTTTTCCCCGAGGATGCTGTGGACCTCTCCGCTTAAGAGCTCAAAGTCAACATCTTTGTTTGCGTATGAGCCGTAGAAGATCTTATCGATATTCTTCATCCTTACGAGCGGGTAATTTTTATCTTCCATCTCTCTGCCCCCGTTTTGTATGTCTCACATGACCTGTTGATTCTAGCAATTTGAGAAAAAAAATGCAAAATTTCAAGACGCCGGAGAGAAAACGGTATACAATATTCCGGCGGTGCATCCGTCAGATTATCAAGATCGAATAAAGGCCTTTATCGCGAAATTATTGAAAAGGATCTGTAAGAATATGCGTAAAAATATAGTACTAAGCTACGCTCTGGCTATGTTTGTCATATTTATATGGAGTGTGACATTCGTCTCAACAAAAATACTTCTCAAGTATCTCTCCCCAACAGAGATACTTTTTTACAGGTATGTTATCGCATATTTTCTCTTCGTTGCAGCCAGTCCGAAGATGATCTGGCCGTTGAGCTTCCGCGACGAAGCCAGATTTGCCCTTGCAGGCTTACTGGGAGTCACACTCTACTTCCTCTGTGAAAATTTTGCGCTCAGCTTCAGTACCGCATCGAACGTATCTCTTCTTGTCGCCACAGCTCCTATGCTTACCGGGCTTGTATCTCATTTTCTTACGAAGAACGAGAAGATCACGACGTATTTTATTTACGGTGGGCTATTGGCACTTGCAGGCGTCTTCCTAATAGTATTCAACGGTCATTTTGTCTTAAGGCTGAACCCTGCAGGTGACATGCTTGCCATAATGGCTGCGCTCTCTTTTGCCTTTTATTCAATTATAATAAGGGACTTGAACAGAGGTGTCTATTCTGCTGTTGTTATAACAAGGAAGACATTTTTCTACTCCCTTCTCTCCCTTATTCCCCTTCTTTTTACACCGCTCTTTGAATGGGATCCCCGGGTCCTGATGAAAAAAGAAGTTTTCAGCAACCTGATCTTCCTCGGTGTCTTTGCTTCGGCCCTCTGCTTCCTTCTTTGGAACAGGGTCATCTGGGATCTCGGGGCTGTGAAGGCCAACAGCCTCATATATCTTTCCCCCCCTTTGGCCATGCTGTCTGCAGCCATAGTACTGCATGAGAGGATCACTCTCTTTGCCGGAGGCGGCGGACTGCTCATCCTTCTCGGAGTATACCTCTCACAAAAAAAGGCTCCGGGCCCGAAGAAGGACCCGGAACATCTTAAGCCATCTGAGAACATTTAAGCAAAGCCTTAGTTGAGGTCATTCTTTTCCTTTGTGCAGGATCTCGACCTCCACATGCGAAGGAGAGACAGGAGTCTCCTTTTCCCCTTTCAGATGCCGGATCTCCTTCCTTAGAAGAGCCATCTCTTCTTCCACCCTAAGAAGCTTAGCCCACAGCTCTTCGGGGTTCATGCAGGCCGAGCATTCACTTACCCTTTTACCGTCGATCTTTATTATCCTTGCCCTCATTCCGGTAACTGTTGCGTTTCTGGGGACATCTTTAAGCACCGCACTGTTAGCTCCGATCCGGGAGTTTG
>DAITML010000050.1:0-9277 GCA_036835165.1 Synergistaceae bacterium
TCCTTGTGCGTCTGTCTCCATGTCTTTATCGGCATTCCCCAGATTTTGATGAATCCTACAGAGGCTGACTGGTCAAATATGTCGCCGGACGAATATGTGGCAAGGGCTTTATTGTAGACGGAGCTCTCGGACTTCATTCCGTTGACAATGCCGTTGCCCTTGTAGAACTTCATCCTCACTGTCCCGTTCACAGCCTTCTGAGTGCTGTCCATAAAAGCCTGAACAGCCTCCATCAGGGGGGAGAACCAGTAGCCTTCGTATGCCATCTCCGCGAACCTCACCTCAAGTTCCTTTTTGGTCTTGAGGGTGTCCTTTGAGAGGGTGATGGTCTCGAGCTTCTTGTGGGCTTCCATCAGTGCCAGGGCCCCGGGGCACTCGTAAACTTCGCGGCTCTTGAATCCGACGAGCCTGTCTTCGACCATGTCGATCCTTCCAAACCCGGCTTTTCCGGCGGTCTTGTTCATAAAGTCTATCAGTTCGATGCTCCCCATCTTCTCTCCGTTTATCGCGACGGGGATGCCGGCCTCGTAAGTGATCTCCACCGTTACCTCTTCGTCGGGAGCTTCCTTGGGATCTGCTGTTAGAGCGTATGCATCCTTGGGAGGTTCGTTCCAGGGATCTTCGAGAATGCCGCACTCTATCGAACGCCCCCAGAGATTATCGTCAAGACTGTAAGGGCTTTTACGCGTTGTCGGTACAGGGACGTTGTGGGCTTCGGCGTAGTCCATCTCTTCTTCGCGTGTGAAACCCCAGTCACGTACAGGCGCAAGGACTTCTATGTCTGGGTTTAGAGCGTTGCAGCAGACTTCTATACGGACCTGATCCTGACCTTTGCCTGTGCATCCGTGAGCGACGGCTACGGCACCCTCCTTCTCGGCACACCAGATGAGTGCCTGGGCGATCATCGGGCGCGAGAGGGCTGAATTGAGGGGATATACTCCCTGATATACAGCATTTGCCTTAAGGGCGGGCCATACGAATGTGTCTATGAAGGCCTCACGCAGGTCTACCACATATGCTTTTACAGCTCCCGCCGCATATGCCTTTGCCTTGATCTCGTCAAGGTTGTCAGCCTGCTGGCCCACGTTCATTGTCAGTGTCACCACATCGTATCCCTGATCGTGGAGCCAGGGTATCGCCACTGAGGTATCAAGTCCTCCGCTGTACGCCAGTACTACCTTGCCTTTTTTTTCTGCTGTCATCATTTTGAATTCCTCCCATATATTTTTTAAATTTATTTTTTGAGCACCTGTCCGCTCAAATAGACAAAAAAACTCGTCCCTCTTCCGGTTAAGGAAGAGGGACGAGTATGCTTTACCCGCGGTGCCACCCTCGTTGGCGCTCAGCGCCCACTTGGTTAGTTTGTTGTCGGAAAACTGCCGGACCCCTACTTGATCTTGATGATCTTTCTTCGGGTTCTGCTCAGGGGTGCGGGAACTTCGATACTACCTGCGAAAAGTGCTTTCAGCCGATGGCACTTTATCTCTGTCGCCGAGCGATCGAATCCATGGCCCCGTCATCGCATTTGTTATGCGCAACAAGGTCGATTCGTCGTATACGTCGTGCTCGTTCAACAGCGGTGTAATGCAAAGTTCCAGCCTCCTTTACAAGGTATTTTCTAAAAACTGTGTGGTATTTTATCACCTATTGCCTAAATGTCAACAAAAACTATAGTTTATTTTTGTTTTGTTATCGAATTGATGTTGATTTTTGTCTCTATATATTCTTCCAGTCCGGCTTCCTTGCAGTCTCTCTGAGTTTCAAAACTTGTCATTTCCATGTGAACAGGCGTAAGAGAAACATAATTGTTAGCCACTGCCCATACGTCGGTGCCGTCAGACATGTCATCCTCAATATTTCCGCCTATCCAGTAAGCCTCTCCCCCTGAAGGGGTTTTGATCGTCCTTATCTTGTCGGCATAACGGCGTATGCCTTTCCTGGTCACAAGGACACCTTTTATTTCCCGGAGCGGGATATTGGGGACGTTGACATTGTACAGTATCCCCTCCGGGATAGGGGATCCTTTTGTCCAGTCAAGAAGCGCCATCAATATTTCAGCTGCCGTTTCGTTGTGCAGTTCCTTGTCTTTCGAGCTCATAACGAGCGACAGGGCTATCGACGGATAGCCGAAGATCACGCCCTCCATCGCCGCACAGACTGTACCTGAGTATGTCAGGTCGTCGCCAAGGTTCGGCCCCTGGTTTATTCCCGAGATGACCATGTCGGGTTCAAATCCCATGGCATCTATGGCCATTATGACACAGTCGGTCGGAGTCCCGTCACAGGCCTTCGCCGTAAAATCGGCCGAGAGGAAGAGCCTGTTCACGTTCCTTATGTGCACGGGCCTGTCCATGGTCATGGCATGTCCACAGCCGCTCCTCTCCCTGTCAGGAGCTATCAGAAGGATGTTGTGCCCGGCTTCCGTGAGGCTCTTTGCCAGTGTCTGTATTCCGATCGAATATACGCCGTCATCATTTGTAAGCAGGATATTCATCTATGCCACCTAGAGTATTATATTGAGGATCAGTTTCATCAGGGGGCTCATAAGTACTGGTATCACCCCAAGTATCATCAGTGCGACAATGACGAACATCCCATATCTTTCCATTGTATAGTAAACATTCATGTATTTGTAGGGAAGCATGACATAAAGGACACGTGACCCGTCAAGCGGAGGGATGGGCAGAAGATTAAAAGCAGCCAGCCCCACATTCATATATATCATTATCAGGATGAACTGCTGTGCGGCATACGTCTGAAAAAGTGCCGGGAAGATCCTTACAAGCTGTGCACAGACAAATGCTGTGAGAATATTCCCTGCGGCGCCTGCCAGACTCACCAGAGCCATGTCCCTTCTTGGATTCTTGAAATATCCCGGATTGATGGGAACGGGCTTTGCCCATCCAAACCTGAATAAAAGAAGGCACAGGGCACCTATTGGGTCAAGGTGATGAAGCGGGTTCAGGCTGAGCCTGCCATCCATCTTCGCCGTAGGATCCCCAAGTTTCATAGCAACATAGCCATGACAAAATTCATGAAAAGTTATTGCCCAAAGCACCGCCGGAAGACCCAGGAGAAGTTCAGCCAGGCGTGCCGTAATATTTCCGTCTCCGAAAAACACCGATGATCACATCCCTATCGATCAAAAATCTCACAGGAAGTATTTTATCATGACTGACAAAAAGCTCTGTTTCGTAAATTGCCCATATCCTCAGACTTTCCATACCCAATATACTCCGACAGTTCCGCTTTCTGCCGAGACTTCTGCTTCACTGCCCTCTGCAAGCCTGTTGCTGATACTGTATGGTTCTCCATATTTCAGGACGACATCCTCAAGCGGCCATCTTACTCCTTTTATTGATACCCTTCTGCTTTCCCTTGTAAAGGATATCAGGGATATGGCACCGGGACGCTTTCCAAAACTCATCTTCAGCGATCCGGGTCCGTGCAGGAATATCATCCCCTCAGTCTCGTCAGCCATCCCAAGCGGCCTGATGCTGGCGCCGCAGTTCAAAAAAGAGATGACTGTAGACCAGAGATGATCGAACCTTCCTCCAAATCCGCCTGTTACAAACAGAGCTTTTTCCCTGCCTCCTTTTTGGGAGAGCAGGTCAACTGCGATCTGGAAGTCTGTGAGATCCTTGTCTCTGTCGAACTTTGAGACATCGACCCCATTGTCAAGGGCCCATTTCCATGCCGCCGGGGATGCGCTGTCTCCATCGCCAACCAGCCTGTCCGGCAGGATGCCGGCATCAAAACAGAGGTCCACACCGCTGTCTACCGCCCAAAGTCTTCTGTGGAAATCAATTGAAGACAACCACCATGCCGCAGGCTTTCTTCCGCCAAGCACCATCAGGGTGATATCGGGGCAGCATTCTGTATCTATTGTCAGGTCAGGCAAAGCTATCGTTTTCAATGAAAACAACTCCAAAATAAGGATGGCTATTGGGCAATTATACATTAACCGCTGAAAGCTCAGGGAATATTGCTCTCATTGCATCTGATTATTTGATAGAATATCTGTGCCCGACCGCAACAGCGGCGAGCTACAGGCTTCACTGAAAATAACGGGGTGTTTGGAATGAACGAAAATGTGGGGTTGAATAAAACATTATTTAAAAAAGCCGTGGCAGCAGGGGTCCTTGCCGGCGCCGGAGTTGCACTTTCTTTTTTTTCGATACCTGTCGGACCTGTAAGGTGCTTTCCATTTCAGCACTCGATCAATGTTGTTGCCGGGATACTTCTTGGCCCCTTATGGGCTGCAGGCGCGGCATTCACGACAAGCCTGATAAGAAACATAATGGGGACCGGAAGCCTTTTCGCCTTTCCGGGAAGTATGTTCGGTGCCCTCATGGTCGGATTTGCCGCCAGCTTTCTCCATGGCAGGCGTAAATTTTTATCGGCTGCAGCTGAACCGATCGGCACAGGAATTATCGGGGCATGGGTCAGCACGATATTGGTGGCTCCGGTCACAGGCGCACAAGGAAGCTTTGCCTTCTTTGCCTTCTCTTTCCTGGTAAGCAGTCTCCCCGGCGCTGCCATCGGCGCGGCGGTTCTGTACTCCCTTGAAAAAAGATCTGTTATTGCCGGCTTCGAGAATATTATGATCTAGAGGATATCTCCTTTTCAATAAATATCATTCCCAGCTCTCGTGCCTTGCTCTCCCATTCCTCCTTTGAACCTGAGTTCTCAAGGACCCAGTCAGACATGCTGATTTTCTCGTCCCTGGACATCAGCCTGGCTTCACGTCTTTTTATCTCGTTTTCGTCCCAGCCTCTTGAAACATTGCGTTCTGTTCGTTTTTCGACTGATGCGGATGCATAGACAACATAGTCCATCCACTCGGGACGTCCGAATTCAAAGAGGAGGGGTATTTCCACAACCACCCAGCCTTCTGAATTGCGTACGGTCTCCTCTATCGCAGCAATAGTCGCAGGATGGAGAAGGCCTGAAACAAAACCGTATTCATGCTCATCGGAGAAGATCTTCGCAGCGATCCTGGAAAAGACGGTTGCCTGGTCTCCGTCAAAAAAGTCCCTGCCCCACCTTTCTGCCGCCTTCCTCCGAACATCCGGCAGCTTCCACATGTCACGCGCTACACTGTCGGCATCGATCACTGCCGCCCCCATCTCTTTCCACACCCTCGCCAGTGTGCTCTTACCAGCGCCAACGTCTCCTGTCAGTCCTACTGTCAGCAAAATATCCGCCTCCGGCCGTATCGTCCTTTATCTCAGTTGAGCTTGTCGGTATCTCACCGATAAATCTTGAAGTCCTGTTTCTCTGGACTCCTCCGAAAAGCAGTCTCGAAGATGAACCGCTCATGAATAGACGTTCTTTTGCCCTGGTCATCCCCACGTAACATAGCCTGCGTTCTTCCGAGAGGTCGCTCTCCCCTTCCACCGAACGCGCACTTGGGAAAATGCCCTCCTCCATCCCCGTCATGAATACCACAGGAAACTCAAGTCCTTTTGCCGCATGAAGCGTAAGAAGGTTGACCCGGTCTTCCATATCGTCCTCAGTATCCTGATCAGTGAACAGCGGTATCTCTGTAAGGACCTGAATAATATCGCCGTCTTCGGGAACCAGGGAGAGTATTTCAAGGACGTTTTCAACCCGTTCTTCCCAGTCTTCCGGGTGGTTGGCCTTCAGGTATTCTTCATAGCCCTGGGAATAAATTACAGTTCTCACAGCTTCATGGACATCTGCAGAGAAGTCCAGGATCTGAAGCATATTCTTAGCCAGCTCCCTGATGCCGTTCCCCGATTTTCCCTTCAGGCCTCCCCCTGTGACTGCCATCTCCCTCCAGACAACCTCGGCGTCAATACCGGCAGTTTTCTGAAGCTGTTCAGAGAGCAATTCCACGCTCTTCTTGCCTACTCCGCGGACGGGAACATTCGCCACCCGGGCGAGGGATATGCTGTCTCTGGGGTTGACGGCGAGACGAAGCATTGAAAGTACGTCCTTGACTTCAAGCCTTTCATAGAAGGCAAGCCCCCTTATGACCCTGTACGGGATACCCTTTTCAAGAAGGGTCTGCTCTATTCCGCGGCTCAGTGCGTTCATCCTGTAGAGTACTGCCATCTCACAGTATCTGTATCCTTCGTCCTTCAGCCTCTCAATATGCATTGAGATCCATTCAGATTCATCTTTATCTGTTCGCGATCTGTATATACTTATAGACTCCCCCCTCGGCTCGGCAGTCCACAGGTCCTTCGGATGCCTGTCCGAGTTCTTCTGAATAACGCCGTTGGCACCTTCAAGTATCTTGCCGGTAGACCTGTAGTTCTGGTCAAGCACGACGATCTTTGCTCCCCTGAAGTCATTGGCAAAGTTCATTATCATGCTCATGTCGGCTCCGCGCCACCCATATATAGACTGGTCCGGATCCCCGACCACCATTATTTTTCTCCCGGAATCAACGAGGCATCGCAAAAGCAG
Source organism: Synergistaceae bacterium (assembly GCA_036835165.1). Taxonomy (GTDB): domain Bacteria; phylum Synergistota; class Synergistia; order Synergistales; family Synergistaceae; genus Caenicola. Next base: position 6,439 of record DAITML010000050.1, read on the forward strand.
ATACTGAGGCCTGTTGACATCCTGGTATTCGTCTACGAGGATCCAGTCCAGACGCGAACGTTCCCGCTCGCGGACATCTTTGTCAGTGGCAAGTATACGCAGAGGCAGGACCATAAGGTCGTCAAAGTCAAGCGCTCCCTGCAAAAGCAGATGCTGCCGATATTTTTCATATAAAGGAAGCCACTTTGCCTGTATTGCCGGCTCCCCGGTAACCGGATTCGACTCCGTCTTGGCCCTGGAAATGAGTTCGATGGCCGCGCCTGCGTCCATTATCCTCGGATCGATATCAAGCTGTGTGAGTATTTTTTTTATTACGTTCCTGGTGTCTCCCCTGTCGAATATCACAAAGCTTTTTGGATAGCCCAGTTTCATAAGTGCTTCTGAATACCTGTGGAGAAAGCGCAGTCCGTAAGCATGAAAAGTAGAAACCTCCATACCCATGAGGTCAGATCCGAGGAGCTTTTCTACCCTTGTCTTCATTTCTTTTGCAGCCTTGTTGGTAAATGTAAGTGCCAGTATCCTCCATGGCGCAACCTTTTTGACCCCTATCAGATAGGCTATCTTTGAAGTAAGGACCCTTGTCTTTCCGCTGCCCGCACCTGCAAGGACCAGTTCATGTCCGTCGCAGCAGACAACAGCCTCTTTTTGTTTTGGATTGAGAGAGCTTATGATTTTATCCGGCATATTTCTGATATCACCTTTAGTCTCAAATTACGGTATATAAAAAAGGGCCTTTCGGCCCCTCTATATTACTGCTTATCGTACCAACCACAAATATTATTTTCTATGTGGCGCAGGATCCGCAATGCGGGCAGCCTGAGATCACTTTGGCTCCAACAGGCCGTATCCGCCTTCCTGCCTGCGGTAGACGACATTTATCGCTCCGGACTGGTCATTCTTGAAAATAAAGAAACTGTGTCCCAAAAGATCCATTTGCATTGTAGCTTCGATCGGTGTCATGACTTCAACATTGAATTTTTTCGTTTTAACTATCTCGCGAGACATCTCTTCTTTCTCGGGATATGCGGGCATGAGTTCAGGGTCTATATCGAATGAGAAATCCTGTACCTTCATCCTTGCCTTGTCTGTAAGATATCCTTTGTGCCTCTTGACCTGGCGCTCGATGTTCTTAAGCGCTTTGTCAAAGGCCTTCCTGAGGTCAGGCGCGTAGTCTTCGCCCCTCATTACCACCCCGTTAACGTTGGAGGTTATCTCGACGACATTCATCCCGCGCTTGAAGTTCAACGCAACCTGCGTGTCAATGATCCTGTCAAAGAATTTTTCGATCTTTCCGACTTTTTTCTCCATATATTCTTTGACCTCTGCCGGCAGTTCCACATTGCGCGTAAGAAAACGTACCTCCATAGCAACTCCTCCATTCGAACTGATGTGGATATACTAATTGCTGCTGAAACAATTGTATCATCATATCCTGTTGGTCTCAAACTAATGGAATATGTATATTTACCTATTCGAAAAAGAGCTGAATTGACTCAATAATTGCCTACGGTATAATCTCAGATAAGCAGAAAAATGAAAGAGGGGAAAATGCAATGAAAATGTCAAAAAGGATACTTGAGATCCAGCCGTCAGCCACTTTGAGCATCTCCGCAAAGGCTAAGACAATGAAAGCTGAGGGTAAACCCATAATATCATTCAGTCTCGGTGAACCTGACTTCAACTCTCCGGAATGCGCCTCTAAGGCTGCAATAGAAGCCATAGGCCGCGGGGAATCTCACTACACTCTAAATTCAGGAATACTTGAGCTCCGCAATGAGGTCTGCAATTACTACAAGAGGCGTTTTGGACTTGAATATACTCCGGATGAAGTGCTTATCGCTTCCGGAGCAAAACCCCTTCTCTACGAAGCCCTCCAGATGCTTGTAGATCCCGGCGACGAAGTCCTTCTTTTCTCCCCAGCATGGGTAAGCTACGTCGAACAGATACATCTTGCGGGAGGAAAAGACGTAATAGTCGACACACTGAAGACGGACCTTATCCCGACAAAGGAGGCGCTTGAAGCTGTTCTGAGCGAAAAGACAGTCGGCATGATAGTCAACTCTCCATCGAACCCTTCAGGCGCGATATACAACGAAGAAACCCTTAAAATGATCGCTGACATTGCACGAGAGAGAGATCTCTGGATCATTTTCGACGAGATCTATGAAAGGCTCGTCTATGGCCCTGCAAAACATGTCAACATACTCAACGTTGCACCCGACCTCAGGGATAAGGTCATCCTTATCAACGGAGCAAGCAAGGCATATGCAATGACAGGATGGAGGATCGGATACGCGCTGGGTCCCAAGCCGCTGATCGCAAAGATGAACACACTTCAGACACATCTGACGTCCAATGCATCTTCTATTGCACAGTGGGCGGCATGGGGAGCAGTAAAGGATGCAGATCCGGATGTTGAGAAGATGCGCGAGGCTTTCGAAGAGCGCCGCGGCGTGATCCTGGGCCTGGTTAGGGATATGCCATATGTTAAGGTAAGGGATCCCGAGGGAGCTTTCTATATCTTTATCGATGTGAGAGAGAGCCCGATCCCCGATGACATGAAGTTCTGTGAAAAGCTGCTCGAAGAAAAATTTGTCGCCGCAGTCCCCGGGACAGCATTCTTTGCCCCCGGTTTTATAAGATTCTCATATGCATGCTCGATGGAGAACATACGCGAGGGGATGGGGCGGTTGAAGGAATTCCTACAAGCTTTGTAGACAGGCAGCAATTGGGATATATAACAGCGCTAACTTAGCAACATTTGCGGACCCTCGCTTCGACGTATGCTTAATACGCCTTCGCGAGGGTCCGCTGCATGTTGCGTCGTTATCATCTGTTC
>DAITML010000051.1:0-9137 GCA_036835165.1 Synergistaceae bacterium
ACGGAAGCATTGAAGTCTGTTCCGGCAACGACAAAGATACCGGCCTTGGAAAACCGTTTGGCTTCCACATGTTTGGAGTCAACCTCGCGATGGTATCCGTAAACACAGAGACAGGCAAGGCACGCTGCGAAAAATTCGTGCTTGTAGGGGACGTGGGCGTCATCAATAACTACCTGGTGGTCGACGGGCAGCAGTACGGAGGCATAGCCCAGGGCATCGGGCTGGCGCTGACGGAAGACTTCCTTGACGAGAGCAAATACAACAACTTTGTCACGATGGGCCTGCCCTACATCAAGGATGTTCCCGACGACATCAAATTGGTGCACGTTGAAACACCGCGCCCGCTCGGACCCTTCGGAGCTTCCGGAACAGGCGAGATGCCGCTTGCGGCTCCGCACATCGCGGTATGCAACGCAATAAAGAGCGCCTGCGGAGTCAGGATCAAGGCAATACCTGCAACACCCGACAAGATACTGGCAGGTCTCAAAAAATAGCACAGATCTTTCCATAAATCATTTAAAATATCGTGAGGGGCTGATCATTCGCCCCTCACTCCATTATGAAAGGAGGAATGATCCTATGTCCGATCAGGAAAAGAACTTTGGAAGCATATATGACCTTCCTCTTCAGAACGCCTCAGCACTGGCTCCGGAGATCGAGAAGAGGACAGTATACGGTCCCGGAGAGAGATTCTGGGAAGGGTGGGTGATGCGTCACTTCATACTGCCGGCCCACAAAAGCATACCCGAACATTCGCATGAGTGGGACCATCTTATGTACACGGTAAGCGGTGACGGTTATGTAGAAGTCGAGGGCGAACGATATGATATGAAGACGGGATACTGGACCCGCATACCGGGTGGAATGAAACATGTCTACCATAACGATGCGGATATCCCGCTTGAATTTTTCTGCATAGTCCCTGCACACGGCGATCCCCATGCAAAGAAGACAAGCATGCGGGCCGAACGTGCGGCGAAAAAAGCCCGAGGCTAGTGCATTGAAAAGATTCCTTTCGGAAAAATGCAGGGAGATCAGGCCCTCTCTGATGATGAAAATGGCTGCGATGGCAGAGGGGATCGAAGGCTGCATAGACCTTACCCTGGGAGAGCCGGACATCCCAACTCCCGAAAACATCTGCAATGCCTTATACGAAGCTGCCAAACGGGGAGATACGCACTACGCCCCGGGCATGGGCATCTCCGGGCTTCGCAGCGCCATATCCGGTTACTGGAAAAGAAAATACGGCATAGAATATTCTCCCGACGAGATACTTGTTACGACCGGCGGCAGCCAGGCGTCGCACCTTGCCATGCAGGCATGCTTAGATCCCGGCGACGAAGTGATCATCCTCGAACCCTTCTTCACCTTTTATGAACAGCAGGTCCTTCAGGCAGGGGGAGTGCCTGTATACTGCATGAGCGGGGCAGACGAAGGATTTCTTCCCGACCCCGAAAAGATAGAGAGCAGCATAAGCAGAAAAACGAAAGCGATAATAATAAACTCTCCCTGTAACCCGACGGGTGCGGTCTTCCCCTTTGAGCTCCTGAATGAGATCTCCCGGATCTGCTCAAAATATGACCTGCTGGTGATATCAGACGAACTTTACGAGGCATTCGTATACGGCGTGCCCCATATACCCTTTGTGTCGCTTCCGGGAATGAAAGAAAGGACGATCACGATAGGCGGCATGTCGAAGAGCTATGCCATGACAGGCTGGCGCATTGGCTATGCGATGGGATCGCCTCTCATTCTGAAAGCGATGCAGTTGACCGGGGTGCCTCAGACCATAAGCGTAAACACGATGGTCCAGAAGGCATCAGAATTTGCACTCAACAACTGTGATGACGCAGTAGGGGAAATATCATCACTTTTCGGAAAACGGGTCAAATTCGCATATGAAAAGTTTAACGACCTGCCGGGAATAAAGACAGCCGAGCCGAAAGGGAGCTTTTATCTTTTTCTTGATGTTTCAGGAACAGGCATGGACGGAGAAGAGTTTGCCGACAGGGCGCTTGGGGAAGCAAAAGTTGTCACTATACCGGGAGCTTCTTTCGGATCCGACTGTGGGGATCACGTTAGGATAGCATGCACAGTTCCTGAGGATATGCTTGAAGCTGCATCACTAAGGATCAGAAAAATGCTTTCAAAATAAATTATCCTTTCCACCGTCTTTCCCGCATGACTTTGGGCGGGAAACCAGTGACTTAGAGATTTCAAGTTTTTAGGTAACCATGTATGATCATACAGAAAAAGTGAAAAAGAGAAGCTTAAAATCTAATTTTGTAAACATCCAGGAAAGCTCAGTTAAGTAAATTATTGAAGATGAAAAAAGAAGGTTGAGAATTGGCAGTTGCTTGCCCCACGGCACCGGTTCAGAGGTTTGGTGCTCATTAAAGAGGCTGTACCCTTCTGAACCTGTGCTGAAAAAACTTCTTTCAAATGCGTTTGTCAAAAAACTCAGATGACGTGGTGCAATTTCTGGAACTATGCTGACCTTCTCATGATCATGGTCCGCTCAACAGGCAGTCCGTTTTCTATTTCGACTGCTTCAAAGCGTCCTTCCGGCGTCATCCAGTACGGCATGCCGGAAATGTATACCAATTTGTCGCTCATTATCCCACCTCCTCTTACAAAAAAAAATAAACAACCTATCGATTATACAGGTTGTTTATCATCTGTCAAATTTTCTATGGCTGGAGCAAGGTCAAAAAGTCGCTACATATCTATAATGGGGGGTATGAATGCCGCGGATGTCTCAGTATCCCATGGAAAGAGCACCCATGTGTCCTGGCTTACTTCCGTGATGAAGGTATCCACGAGAGGCCGTCCCTCAGGTTTGGCATAGACTGTCGCGAAGTGGGCCCCTAGAAACATCTCCCTTACTATCCTTGCAGTCTTGCCTGTGTCTACAAGGTCATCTATGAGGAGCCATGTTTCGTCTACCCCGGCAAGATCCGGACGCTTCAGTATATTCGCAGCGCCCTGTTCCTTTATAGTGTAGCTTGATATGCATATAGTATCTACAAGGTGTATGTTAAGTTCCCTAGCTATGATGGCTGCAGGGACAAGACCGCCCCTCGCAACGGTTATTATCCTGCTCCAGTCCTTCCTCTTGTCGAGGAGTTTCCAGGACAGAGCCCTACAGTCCCTGTGAAGCTGTTCCCAGGACACAGGGTAGTTTTTATTGTAGCGGTCGGAAGTTTTCATCTTGAGACTCTCCCCATTGTATGAATATTTGGGAAGATTGTACCCTCATCGGTTTCGGTTGTCTATAAAGTCAGCTGCCCTGAGTTCAATAGATATCCGGCCGTCTCATCTCAAAGACTTTTAAAAAATCCCTGGCCTTTTTTACTTTTGAAATGTCGATCTCAACAAATGCAAAGTCCTCCGTCATTCCTCCCTGATAAAGCACTTCGCCCCATGGGTCCACCACCATTGAATGCCCCCCGAAAAGAGTGCCGTTGGTAGTTCCCACCCTGTTGCATGATGCGATGAACATCATGTTTTCAATAGCTCTGGCCTGCAAAAGTGCGCACCAATGGTCGATACGGGACGCCGGCCACTCGGCGGAGAAAAACTGTAGTTCGGCACCTTCAGTTGCGTACATACGTGTCAGTTCAGGAAAACGAAGGTCATAACAGATCGCAAGAGAAGCAGAGATATCGCCTAAATTAAAGTGGGTCTTTTTCTCCCCCGGAAGCAGATACTTCTCTTCGTCCATGAGGGGTATGAGGTGGATCTTATCGTAATATGCCGTGTATCTGCCCGAAGGGTCTACCACCATCGCCCTGTTGGAGGCCCCCTTTTCTGTAAGGGCAAGTACCGAACCGCCGGTAAACCAACAGTTATGCTTGAGGGCAAGCCTTCCGAGGAACTCTGCGGCCTCTGCGGCATCCCTGTCTCCATATTTTTCTGACTCTTCGATCACATAGCCGACATCCCATATCTCGGGCAGGACAACTGCAGTAGGCATTTGTGACGGCCTCCAATTTGAGCTGAGGAACCTTTCTACCTTGTCGTAGTTGGCTCTTCTGTCTCCGGGGATTATCTCTATCTGCGCAATGGCTATACGGAGCAATGACATTACGGTTGCCCTCCCTCAGTCAAAATTATCAGCTGCAGCATTAACATGACACTCAAACTTTATACAAAATGGTGAAAAAATTCAATGCTTTATTGTCAGGCAGGACAGCCGGTATTTTTTTCAAGCATTTTCAGAAGTGCGGCGGCCTTTTTGCGGGAAGACCTCGTCAGCCTTGCAGAGTTTTGCAGTGTCATTATGACCCAGTCTCCCTCCGAGGTGCCTTTTGGCAGGATCGCGACCGGCAGGGTGACAGGGATTTCTTTCCTTCCGACCAAAATCGAGCAGATGTCCCCATTGATCGAATCTACAAAGACCCTTGATCTTCTAACCGCCATTTTTACCAGCCTCCCTCTCCTTTGGCCACATCAATTTTTCTCCGTCAGAAACTATCCTGAAGGTTCCGTCCTTTGTGTCCAGCCTTATCGCGCCAATGGCCGAGACCGCACCCACCACCTCACGGTGCGGATAGCCGTATGAATTATTCCTCCCGTAGCTGAGTATTATGAGACTAGGTCTGACCTCTTTGAGAAGGCTCATGTCTGTGCCGTTGCTGCTTCCGTGGTGGGAGGCCTTCAAGACGGCAGCTCCCGGAAGCGGCCCGATCGTCGAACGCTCTTCCCTTTCCATGTCAGCCAGCATGAGAAAAGAGGTGCTGCCGTATGTGATGTTCAGCACCAGACAGTTGTTGTTTGCATCCCTCTTCGTACCCCTTATGAGCCGGGCAGGTGCAAGTACCTCTATCAGGACTTTGCCCATATTCTCGGAATGGCCCCTTTTGGGCCTGCCGAAAGGAATATTCTTTTTTTGGATCGCGCTGTAAAAATTTTTCTGGTAGGGTGATCCGTGGATGAAACCTGAGTCCCAGACCTTACCTACAGGGAAATTCGAGAGTACCCTGCTCATGCCGCCGATGTGGTCGGAGTGAGGGTGGGTAGCTACCAGAAGATCGATCTTTTTTACATCCAGTCTTTTTAATTCCCTCACCAGTTTTCTGCCTGCCTCTTCCGGGCCTGCGTCGATCAGTATCGTTTCGTTGTTTGGGAGTATGAAGAGGAAAGAATCGCCCTGTCCGACATCAAAAGCGTAGAACTGTATTTTATCTCCTATATCCCTGACAGCAGGCTTTTCCATCCACGACGCTGCAGCGGTCAGGCTGATTGCCAGGAGGGTAAAGAGCATGATAAATATTTTTCTGTATTTTTTCATTACAATGCCTATGTTCAAATCATCTCTCCTGACCCATTCGTATGGAGCCTCCCATTATTTTACCAAAGCAAGCGATAAGGTTATAATCGTCTGGACGCTCTTTCAGTGAAAGGATGCAGGCGATGTTTGGTTTTGTTCTGGTTTTGCCCCTTATGTTAATAATTATAACGGGTAATCTTCTGAGGTCCCGGGGATTTTATAATGAAAGCGACATCAAGACCCTTACAAAGACCCTTTATTGGGTCATACTCCCGCCGCTGCTCATCAGGACCACATTCACTTCAGGCAGTGAAGTTTTTGCTCAGATGGACCTGCTTATAGGGCTTACCCTCTCATACATCATCACGATCGCGATCGCGGCTGCAGGGGCTGTTTTTATATATCACAGGGACAGCAGAGAGCGGATCGCTGTATCGGTTTTCTCTTCGATAAGGGCTAACAACATATATCTTGGTTTTCCGGTGATAATGCTTGCCATGGGAGAAGCAGGCCTCAGGGATGCATCTATATATATAGCTGTCAGCACTGTCACCTTCCAGATATTATCGATAATGTCCGGGGAGGTGGCGCTCTACGGAAAACCGGACCTTCCCGGAATAGTTGAGATGCTCAAAAGGCTTGTCATAAATCCCCTGATAATATCCTGCGTGCTTGGGATCGGACTGGCATTGACAGGCCTGAGTTCTCTCCCTCTGCCCATTGACGAGACAATGAAGCTGATGGGCGGTGCTGCTACTGCCATAGCTCTTCTTGCGCTGGGCGGCACCCTTGATCTTTCCAGAATGAGCAGTATTTTTAAAATGATAAGGAGAACCTGGCAGGACTGCCTGATAAAGCTTGTTGTCCATCCGCTGATACTTTGGGCGATCCTTCTGGGCCTCTCAGTTCCGGGACCTCTTATGAAGGTCACGGTAATGCTTTCTTCAATGCCGTCGGCCGTCAACTGTTTCATAATGGCCAAGGAGATGGAAATGGACTCCGAATATGCCGCTGACCTGGTGGCCTCTACGACTGTGCTGGGGATATTGTCCATTCCGCTCTGGGCAAATTTGCTGCAGATAATATAAAAAGACGGGGGTCGTACTGCGGCCCCCGTCCGGATCGTATCCTTCTTATTTTTTTATAAGCATGCCCAGTATGCCCCGTATGAACTGGCGTCCGACCTCACGGCCCACAGTGTTCATAGCGGTATCGGCCAGGTGCTCTATCGGAGTTTTGTACTTGCTCTTTGTAGTGGTTCCGTAGAAGGTCTTCCTGACTGCCTGCTCTTGTTTTATTCTTTCCTTTTCGGCCCGCTCGAATTCCTTTTGCTGCCTGATCCGCTCCTTCTCTTCAAGGGCCTGCAGTTCCCTTTCCTCCTTGGCCCGCTCCTTTTCTTCCTTCAGCTCCCTGATCCTGGTCTCTTCCTCTTCTTTTTCAGCCTGTTCCCTCTTAATTTTCATCGAGAGGTATTCGTACGCGGATTCCCTGTCGATAAGGACATCATATTTAGGTCCGATATCGCTTAAAGCAAGTACCTCTTTCCGTATCCCTTCGTCTATTATGCCCATCTGGCTCTGAGGAGGAAGTATGAAGGCCCTCTCTACCACGCTTGGGCTCCCGTCCTCAGCCAAAAATGAGACGAGTGCCTCTCCCGTCCCAAGCTGGGTTATAGCCTCCTCTGTCTCAAAAGCCGGATTGGGACGGAAAGTTTCTGCAGCTGCTCTTACTACTTTCTGCTCTGCCGGCGAGTATGCACGGAGTGCATGCTGCACCCTGTTCCCAAGCTGTGAAAGTATGGTGTCCGGGATGTCCTTCGGACTCTGGGTAATGAAATATACTCCCACTCCCTTTGACCTGATAAGCCTTACGACCTGTTCTATCTTCTGCAGAAGCACCTTTGGAGCCTCGTTGAAAAGCAAATGCGCTTCATCGAAGAAGAAGACCATTCTCGGTTTTTTAAGGTCGCCCATTTCGGGGAGTGTCTCAAAAAGTTCTGAGAGCATCCAAAGCAGGAATGTCGAATATAGGGCGGGCGAATGGAAAAGATCTACACAGTGCAGGATATTTATGTATCCTCTGCCGTCGTGTCCTGTCCTCATCCAGTCAGTTATCTGAAGTTCGGGTTCTCCGAAGAACTGCTCTCCGCCCTGGTCTTCAAGAGATAGGATCGCCCTCTGTATCGCGCCCACGCTTGCTGCAGCGATGTTTCCGTAATCGATGGTGAAACTCTTTGCGTTGTTTGCAACATAACTGAGCATCGCTTTCAGGTCTTTTAGGTCGAGCAGCAGCAGTCCTCTGTCATCCGCTACGCGGAAAACTATATTCAAAACCCCTGACTGTGTATCATTGAGGCCGAGCAGGCGGCCAAGGAGAAGCGGCCCCATTTCCGAAACCGTGGTGCGGACCGGGTGTCCGTTCTTTCCGAAGATGTCCCAAAAACGTGTCGGATAGTCCTTATATGTGAAGTTTGCTTCCGCAAGGCCGAATCTCTGTATGCGCTTCTGCATGCCTTCGCTGTCGATCCCGGGCCGGCACATTCCCGCAAGGTCTCCTTTTATGTCCGCGAGGAAGACCGGGACCCCCAGGTCACTGAAGGACTCCGCCATGACTTTGAGGGTGATCGTCTTTCCCGTGCCTGTAGCTCCGGAAATGAGTCCGTGGCGGTTAGCCATTTTCGGAAGAAGGTAAATGGGCTGTTCTGCCTTTGCTATCCAAAGTTTTTCATTGGCGTACATATTATTTCCTCCCCGGATGATATTCTTTTAAAAATTTTTACTATGTCATTATTAAATCACAATAACTGATTATTTGTTGAAAATATATTTATAGGATAAGGATAACAAAAATTAAAAAATTGAGAGATCTTGTTCGGGTAGAAGGAGGAAGATCTCGCGGGATTTTTTCAGGTCATTTTTAACAATAAGGCAGCAGGACAGAATGAGATGACCTGCGCCTTCCGGTATAAACAAAACGGCAGATCCGAAGTCTTGCTTTTCGTGATCTGCCGTTATTTTTGCAGCGTTCGTGTAATTGACCGGGGTCTTTACGCCATTGTTATGACCGTTCCCTCTTTGCCGTCAAGAGCTTCGACTGCCTTGTAGAGGGAGGTGATAATGGCTTTCTTTCCTGGGAACCTTCTTGCAAACTTGATCGCTGCCATTACTTTCGGAAGCATGCTTCCGGGGGCAAAATGACCCTCTTCGATGTATTTGATCGCTTCTGCAACAGTTACATGCGACAAGTCCTGCTGGTTCGGCTTTTTGAAGTTCAGGCTTATCTTGTCAACTTCCGTAAGAATGAGAAGGATGTCGGTCTCCATATCCTCGGCGAGCCTCTCCGCAGCCAGGTCTTTGTCGATAACTGCGGGGACGCCGGTCAGTGATCCGTCCATATTCTCGATAACTGGTATTCCGCCGCCTCCTGCAGTAATGACGATGGTGGAATCCCAAAGGCGCTTGACGGAATCTATCTCGGCTATCCTCTTCGGGGTCGGTGATGCTACTACTCTGCGCCAGCCTCTGCCCGCGTCCTCTTTTACAGTGTAACCTTTCTCTTCGGCTATTTTCTTTGCCTCTTCTTCTGTATAGAAAGGGCCGATCGGTTTAGTAGGATTCTGGAATGCCTTGTCATGTTCATCCACTATTACCTGTGTGACAAGCGTGACAACAGGGACGTTGCGGTTCCTGTTTCTGAGCGCATCCCTGAGGCACTGTTGTATCTGGTAGCCTATGTAGCCCTGGCTCATTGCCCCGCAGACGTCAAAAGGCATTGCCGGAAGCTTGGGATTTATCTTTTCCGCTGTTTCCTGGGAAAGTGTTATATTGCCTACCTGTGGGCCGTTCCCGTGGACAACTGCCATCTC
>DAITML010000052.1:0-9078 GCA_036835165.1 Synergistaceae bacterium
AAGGCGCTTCTTAACCGCTTTGCCCCGCAGGGATTGAGAATGGTGGAGGTCTACAAGCACCAGATCGAAGACCTGTCGGCTATCGTGGATATCATAAAGGGCCGCAACTATAAGTTCATTATCTTCATGGACGATCTTTCCTTCGAACATTTTGAGGTCGAGTATAAGTTCCTCAAGGCTTTTATTGAAGGAGGACTCGAAAAGAGGCCGGACAACATACTAATATATGCCACTTCTAACAGGCGTCACCTGATGAAGGAGACCTGGGCGGACCGTGAGGACAAGTATGAGGATATGCATGAGTCAGAGACGATGCAGGAACGGATGTCTCTCGTAGACCGCTTCGGCCTGTTGATCAGGTACTTCTCGCCTGAGCAGGAAGAATATCTCAACATAGTCAGGACTCTTGCGAAAGAGTACGGAGTCGAGGCCTCGGAGGACGAGCTGGTTTTGGGGGCCACTCAATGGGAACTCAGACACGGCGGTTTTTCGGGCAGGGCGGCCAGGCAGTTTGTTGAGTTTATGGCAGGAAAAATGGAACAGCCGCTCCCTTAAGCTGCAAAAATCAGCTGATAAAAGAGGGTCCCCGGAGGTCATTTCCGGGGACCCTCTTTTTTGTGCAGTTCTGCTGCAGGGTGATCACTCCGCGTATTTCCTGAGGTATCCGTATCCCTCCCCATCCATGTCCGCAAAAGGTACGAACCTCAGCGACAGGCTGTTGATGCAGAATCGGACTCCGTTCGGAGAATCAGGGTCACCGTAGAAGACATGCCCCAGATGGGTATTCCCGGACCTGCTTCTCACCTCTGTTCTTCTCATTCCCAAAGAATAGTCCTTGAGATAAACAACGGTGTTGGGGTCTATGGCTTTTGAAAAGGCAGGCCAGCCGCATGTACTCTTAAATTTGTCCTTTGATGAAAAAAGAGGCTCGCCTGTAATAACATCGACGTATATCCCCTTTTCTTTGTGATCCCAGAAATCGTTTCTGAAAGGGGGTTCCGTTCCGGAATCGACCGCAACATGATACTGTTCTTTTGTCAGCCGCTTTTTGACCTCATCGCTGGAGGGTCTTCTGTATTTTGCCGGATCGACTATTATCTTCTCTGTCATTTTTATCTCTGCCGGGGTTATGTGACAATATCCTCCGGGATTTTTGTCCAGATAGTCCTGATGGTACTCCTCCGCATCGTAAAATTGATCCAGAGGCTCGATCTCTACGGCGAATTCATTGTGGCGGGATCTCACCACGTCTGCAACATGAGCTGCAGTCTTCCCCGATACTTCGTCAATGTAGTATATCCCTGTCTGGTACTGGCTTCCAATATCGTTGCCCTGCCTGTTCCTAACGGTCGGATCTATTGCGGCAAAAAATGTAAAGAGTATTGCATCCAGGCTTATCTTGTTCTCTTTATATTCCACCCGCACCGTCTCGCGGTATCCTGTCCTTCCCTTGCATACTTCACTGTATGTCGGCTTTACCGATGGATCTCCATTGGCGTATCCGCTTGTTGCCCTTATAACGCCGGGCATGGACTGCATCAGTTTTTCAAGGCCCCAAAAACAGCCTCCTGCAAGGTAAATGACGCCTGTTCCCTCTTCTTTTCTGTATGTCTCATCCTTAATAGCTGTTCCCATACTGTCTGCCCCCCCATCATTCATTGAAGCCGCTTTGATTTTTCCTGCAGCCTCAATTGCTGTCGGTTTCTGCATATAAGAGAGTGCCATAAAAAACAATACAGTAAGGACCATAACGGCAACGATCCATTTCATTCCGGCATCCCCCTTCCATCTTTTAAGCAATATCCCGGAAATGACCATACATTCCGGTCACTGCCTCATGCGTCAGCGGATCATTTTAAGAATTTTTTTCTCTTAAAGATCCAGAGGCATCCTATGACGACGATGATACTTAATATGAAGACGTAAAGGTATCCGTAATGCCAATGAAGTTCGGGCATGTAATTAAAATTCATGCCGTACCAGCCGGCTATTAGGGATAGGGGAAGGAATATTGCAGTTACAACGGTAAGGACCTTCATTACGATATTCTGTCTGATATCGATCTGTGTTTGGTATGCCTCGCTGATCTGCAGGGAGTATTCTCTGAGCATCTGTGTTTCCTGGCGAAGCCTGTGTGCCCTGTCCGAAAAATGCTTGAGGAGTATAAGCGAAGATTCCTCAAATATGTCGTTCTCGTTTTCGAGAAGCGCCAGTGCCACGTCACAGAGCTGTGAATAATAGTGTGAGCGGGAGAGTATCTCTTTTCTTATTGCCACTATGGATTGCATGAAACCGGCAAGTTTGTCAGAGAGTACTGAAGCTTCCAGTTTGGCCAGCTTGTCCTCGATGGCTTCAAGTGATCTGAGGTCATTCTCTACAATGGACTCCATGAAGGTGTAGAAAAAATGTCCAACAGAAGGATATTTCCATACTGCGCTCTTCTCGGCTTTTTCGATCAGGTATGCGGTAAGTCCGGAATCATCAATAAAAATGATGCCCGAGCTGTTTATGTAGTAAGAAAAAGCCATCTCTTTCCCAAATGACCTTTTGTCAGGGACCGAAAGAGTTCCTGACAGCATTTCCTCGTGGACTTCCGCCTTGCAGAAGTGGGGATCAGGATAGCGGGGCATGTCTGTCTTATTAAATTCCTGGGGGAGTATTGCCCCTTCGAATTCATTGGAGGTCAGTATTCCGACAAAGGGCCTGGGCGGCTCAGCATCGACCTGGATCCTTATAAGTTTTCTTTCTATTGAATAATACACGGCACCACTACCCTTTATGAGGATACGCCTTTTTATTTGTTGTTTTTAGCCGCTTCCTTTTTCCTGTATTTCCATATGTAGACCGCTGTCAGAAGTCCGCATGCTGCCATCAGCAACAATGATATCTTTCTTATTTCCTGGTGTATAAGATCCTGGTTGCTGCCCAGGAAATAACCTGTAAGTGCCAATATCACCACCCATATTCCGGAACCCAGAGCTGTGTAGAGACAGAATTGTCCCATGGGCATCCTTGCAAGTCCTGCCGGAAGGGAGATGTACTGCCTGATCACAGGTATCAGTCTGCCCGTGAAAGTACTTATGTGCCCGTGTTTTGCAAAGAAAACTTCTGCCTTGTCAAGCGATTCATGGGTCACAAAGAAATATTTGCCGTATTTTTCAAATATTGGCCTTCCCCATCTGACTGCTATCCAGTAGTTGAAGATCCCGCCAAGGATGCTCCCTGCAATGCCTGACAGTATCACAAGAATCAGGTTCATCTCACCCTTCCACGCGAGATACCCCGCCGGAGGGACAACGACTTCGCTTGGGAATGGGAAAAAAGAGGATTCAAGAAACATGAGGCCTATTATTCCCGGGTAACCCATGTGTCCTATTACGTCTACAAGCCAGTTTACAAGTGAAGAAAACATGGCTGAAAGTGCGGATAAAGCTTCCAAATTTTATTTCCTCCTGTTGTCAGGTGCATTTTGTTCATCTGCGATGCGGCCCTGCTTTAACAGGCGCGCCGATAGTAAGATAAACTGAAAAAGATCAAAAGTCTACAGAAATTTTACTCAACGAGTATTTTGTTGAGTTGTCTGTCGTGTCGGAATGACAAAATATAATTCCGTTTGTAAGGCGAATGACTTTGAGATAAAATGCACTCGAAAGAGGGGAGTCTCTCCCGGCATTCGGATGGAGGAATCGATTTGGAAAGAAATACAAAGCTTGCTTTGGTGATCGCCGGCAATTTTTCCGGGGATGAAGAAAACGCTGACCCGTGCTCGCTTTTAAATTATCTGCCGGAGGACATCGTAGATTGCTGTCAGCTAATTGAATGGAGCTGCCAGCCAAGCAACCATTATTCCATGAAACTTACGGCAGAGATGGAGAATATGTTCGAGATCCTTGTATCGGACGGGTACACAGGTATCATTGTGATCTCGGGAAGCGGAGTCATGGAGGAGATGGCCTATCTTACCGACCTGCTTTGGAATTACCCTCAGCCGGTGATATTTGCCAATCTCATGGTACAGGGCCGTGCGGGGCTCAAAGAGGGCCTTGTGAACCTGAGATGTTCAGTGCTGGCTGCTCTGTCCGAAGAGGCAAAGGACAAAGGTGTCCTGATATGCTCAAGCGGAGAACTATTTGCGGCATCGGAAGCCGTAATGGTCGATCCTACAAGTGCTGACAATACATTCCAGTCGCCGGAAAAGGGTTCTGTGGGCAAAATGCTGAATGACGAGGTCAAGTTTTTCCGGAGCGTCAGACGGCCGGGTTTCCTTGCAAGAAAACCTGAAGCCCCTGCCGCGGTAGAGCTTGTCTATGCTTCTCTGGGAGGGGGAGAAAGGATAATGTCCTCCCTTGCCTCCAATAAAGAGATCCAGGGACTTGTGCTTGCCGGGTTTGGCACGGGCAATGTTCCTCCGGCATGGATACCGCACATCAGGAACATTTTGAGGAAAAGGATACCTGTCGCGGTCGTGTCACGGTGCTTTCAGGGACATGTAGCAAAGGCGAACTATTTCGAGGGGTCTTATTTGAAACTGCTCGAAATGGGGGTAATGTCAGGAGGAAAACTTAATCCTTACCAGGCAAGGATCAAAATGGCCCTTGGGATAGCCGCCGGACTGACGGAACAGGGGCTGAGCCTCTATATGCTTAATCAGCCTGTGAGCGAAGATTCTCAGCTTCTGTATAAATGAAGGTTTATTGCCTCAGCCTGGGATGTGCAAAAAACAGGGTAGACAGTGAGTGTCTGGCCGGAGAGCTTGAACGTGCCGGTCATATTCTTGTTGATGATGTGATGTTTGCGGATGTCGGCATAGTCAATACATGCGGATTCATACAGCCCGCTTCCGAAGAGAGCATTGCGGCTATATTGGATCTGGAGCAGCTAAAAAAAGAGGGAAAATTAATAAAAATAGGCGTAGTTGGATGCCTCGTAAACAGGTATTCAGACGATCTGACAAAAGAGATCCCATCCGTTGACTTTTGGGCAAGGAGCGAAGATTGGGCTGCTGTTGTCAAAAGTCTGGGCGGTATTCCTGAAATGAGCCGATGCAGGAGCAGTCTTCCTTCATCGTCCAAATTCACCAGATATCTGAAAATCAGCGAAGGATGCGAAAATAAATGCACATACTGCGCCATTCCGGGGATAAGGGGAGGACTGCGGAGCCTGCCCATGGACACCCTGATCCGGGAAGCAGATCAGCTTGTAAAAGAGGGAGCCGCTGAACTTTGTGTTGTAGGGCAGGATCTCACGGTCTACGGGACAGACATCTATGGCAGGGAGTCGCTGACAGATCTGTTGGACGAGCTGGAAAGAGCCCTCCCGAAAAACATCTGGATAAGGCTCCTCTACCTCCACCCAAGCAGGATCACAACGAGGCTGCTGGAACGCGTGGCCTCTGGCAGACAGGTGCTTCCTTACCTTGATATACCAATACAGCATGCAGACCCCGAGATCCTTTCGGCAATGAACAGGAAGATATTGCCCGAGGAGCTTGCCTCGATATTTAATACAGCCAGGAGCATAAATGCTGATTTTGCCCTTAGGACCACCTGCATGGTAGGTTTCCCGGGCGAAAAAAAACGTCATTTTGACAACCTGCTTGCTTTTATTTCGGCAACTCACTTTGACAGGATGGGTGCCTTCGCATTTTATCCCGAAGAAGGAACAGAGGCTGAAAAGATGGAAGGCCGGGTATCTGATGCAGTCAAGCAAAAACGGCTGAAAAAACTGATGTCACTTCAGGAAGATATATCTGCAGAACGCCAGAGGATGTTTGTGGGAAAGGTCATGGATGTACTTGTAGAGAAGGTGGACAGCGAGGCCTCTCTTGCTGAAGGACGGAGTTACAGGGAGGCTCCTGAAGTCGACGGGATCGTGGAGATAAGGAGTATCAGCAGTAAAATTAAGGAGGGAGACATCGTCAAAGTTAGGATGACAGAGTCGATGCCCCACGATATGGTTGGAGAAGAGTTGATGCAATGATACTTATGCCTGAAATGAAAACATGGTACGGAATGATCTCTACGCTAGGCACACTGGGCAGGTTCAGCAAGATGCCCGGGACACTTGGGTCTATGGCGGCATGTGTAGTCTGGATAGCTTTTGGGGGACTGCCGATATGGGCCATCGCAGCAGTGGCGGTTATCGGAACCATAGCTGCAGACAAGTACGAAAAGGCTGTGGATAGGGAAGATCCTCCTGAAGTCGTAATTGATGAGGTCGCAGGCTGTTGGACTGCATGTTGGGGATTTGAGCCGACCTATGCAATAGTGGGCCTCTTCCTTTTCAGGATCATAGATATTACCAAGCCTTTCCCAGTAAAAGAAACAGAAAGGCTGCCAGGCGGCATCGGAATAATGGCGGACGATATTGCCGGAGGCATAATGGCAAACCTGCTTCTCAGAGGCATGACCTGGTTCTTTTTCAGCGGAGGCATGGAAACGGTCCTGGGGCTGGTGGGGAAATGAACGACGATCCAAGGAAGCTTGCAGAAAGACTGGTTGCAGAGGCGTCTTCAAGGGGTCTTAAGATCTCCTTTGCAGAATCATGCACCGGTGGCCTGATAGCTGCTTCAGTGACAGATATCCCGGGAGCATCCGGAGTGTTTCTTGGGTCCGCCGTGACGTACAGCAATGAGGCAAAGAGAGATATCCTTGGAGTCGATGTAAGTGTAATGGCGGAGCATGGCGCGGTGAGTGCAATGTGTGCAGAAAAGATGGCAGAAGGGGCAAGGAGGATATTCGGCTCTGACATGGCCTTAAGTGTGACGGGGGTCGCAGGCCCTGACGGCGGCAGTAAAGAGAAACCTGTCGGGACAGTCTGGTTTGGCATATCAATAGAAAATGCCACATATACCTTTAAGAAAAAATTTAACGGGGAGCGGTCTGACATAAGGCGTTCTGCGGTAATGGAAGCACTATCCTCCCTTTTGGAAAGGATGCAGTAAAAATGGTAGGGTGAATCCCCTCTTTTTCAGGAGTGCTCCTGAGGACATTTGTCTGTATAAAGATCCCCAAGCCTCAGCTAAAGATCCTTTCAGACTGGTTGTCAGCAAGAAGGCGTGAGTCGCATGAGTTCAGGTGGGCCTCTCCCCAGATAATGCACATAACCCTTAAGTTCTGCGGGGAAAGACCTGCTGAAACAGTTTCCCTGCTTTCGGAAAATTTAAAAAACATCAGGAGCAATGGACCCTTTGATATACAAATTGAGGGTATAGGAGGATTTCCAGACCTTATCAGGCCTAAAGTACTATGGGCTGGCATCGGCGGTGAAACTGAAGCCCTTTCTGCTGTCAGGAACGAAGTTGAAAAAGCTGCCCTAAGGGCATCCATTCCCAGGGAAAATAAGAAGTATACCCCACACATTACACTTGGACGCAGAGATTCCAACCGTATCCTTCCCGAAGAGGTATCCTCCCTTATGCAGAGGACTCAACCGCTCACAGGGCCATGGACGGTAAGCGAGATGATCCTTATGAAAAGTGAGCTCTCCCCTATCGGGCCGAGGTACACCCCGCTGGGTCTTTTCAAAATATGACATACTGTATATAATATATTTGTAATCAAATAGTGCTAAATAGATACGGGGAGGCAATCGGATGGCCAAGAAGAAAGATTCGGTAACCAGGGAAGACATACTTGAGCAGGCTTTGATAGAGATAAGAAGCAAGTTCGGCGACGGGGCGATAATGAGACTGGGCGATGAGGTTCAGCGTGTTGCAGAGGTTATCCCCAGCGGCATACTTCCTCTTGACGTAGCGCTTGGGATCGGCGGGATCCCAAGAGGCAGGGTGGTCGAAATATTTGGCCCGGAAGGCGGCGGCAAGACAACAATTGCCCTTCATGTGCTTGCTGAGGCACAGAGAAAGGGAGGGCTGGCTGCGTTTATAGATGCGGAACATGCCCTTGATCCCCGCCTTGCGGCTTCAGTGGGAGTCGATACTGCCAATCTTTATATGTCACAGCCTGACAGTGGAGAGCAGGCATTTTACATACTTGACACACTGGTCCGAAGCGGTGCGTTTGACGTTGTAGTCGTTGACTCCGTTGCTGCATTGACTCCCCAGGCTGAAATCGACGGGAAGATGGGCGAGGGAAGCAATCAAATGGGGCTTCATGCCAGGCTTATGTCTTATGCATTGAGGAGGCTCACTGCGGCGATCTCAAAAAGCAACACCACTGTGATATTCATTAACCAGCTGCGTGCACAGATCAGTACAGGCTACGGAGCCGGACCCACGGAAACTACAACGGGAGGCCGAGCGTTGAAGTTCTACAGTTCGGTCAGGATCGAGGTAAAAAGGGGCAAACAGGTCACACAGGGAGAGAACGTAATAGGTCACGAACTTTGGATCAAGGTCGTCAAAAATAAACAGGCTCCGCCATTTCGCACCGCACACACTACACTGATATACGGCAAGGGTGTACCCAAGGCTATGTCAGTCCTGGATATGGCCATAGACAGAGAAGTTGTGAAGAGGAAAGGCTCATGGCTAGCTTACAAAGGTGAGACGCTTGGGCAGGGTAAGGAGGGAGTCGCCGCATATATGGATGAACACCCGGAACTTATGGACGAGATAACCAAGGATGTTCTCCATAAGGTTGCAGAGGGTCTTGGTCTCCTTGACGAACCAGTTGCCGAGGAAGACGAACCTCTTCCGGGAAGCGTTGAAGATTCTGTGGAATCCCTTTTGGAAGAAGGAGTTTTAAAGCTGGACATTACCGAGGATGAATAAACAAAAGTATCAATAATTGCTGTTTATTTGACCGTTAAGTATATTCACTGAAAAAATAATCTGTCATTATAAAACCTGGTGTTCCCTAAAAAATGGAACACCAGGTTTTATTTAAAAATCAAATATTTGTAAGGTACATACAAGACAATAAATAGAATTTATAATTGTATGTTTGATTTTGAATACAACGGATAAATATAAATAGATAAAAATGTCTAATTGTATTTGTTGACATCAGCAGCATTCATCTATAGAATACCTCTTGCACTCTCCGGCGCAAGTCGGCTGAGACCGCACCATGACAGTTGAATAAAGGGAAAAGCAAAAGTAGATATATGGTTGAGAGA
>DAITML010000053.1:0-8858 GCA_036835165.1 Synergistaceae bacterium
ATGCAGCTTGCGGTGGCGATGGCGCCGGCGTTTATCATCGGGTTGAGCGGGTGGGGAGTCCTTGTCTCAAGTTTGACTATGGAATTGAAGGAATCTCCCGTCGGCTCGAGCCCAACCTTGCTGAAGACCTTGTCATATCCTGCTGTCTGTAATGCCAGAGCAAGCGATATTGTCTTCGATATGCTCTGCATCGTGAAGGGCACCTGCCAGTCACCGACAGAATAGGTCTCGCCGCTGACGGTCTTCACACAAGCTCCCAGAAGTTCGGGGTCAGCCTTGGAAAGCTCGGGGATGTAGGTCGCTACCTTCCCTGTCTTCGTATAACGTTTCCCTTCACTAAGAGCTCTTTCAAGAGCTTTTTGGATGATCCCGCCCTCTTCCGCACTTTGATGCGGAGCTTCAGGCAGATCCTCAGAAGCCCGTTTCATCCGGTGAACGGAAGAGCTGCTCATAGCTTCCCGGGATGATCAGCTTTTTCCTGAGCTGTATCTTGGGCATTCCCAACACTACAACGCCGGATGCGGGGTCAAGATGATACTTCTGAGCATCCTCAACAGGGTCGAAACCTATCGAGGTCCCCGGGGGGATTATGTTGTGCGCGTCCACTATCACTCTGCGGAGCCTGCAGTTTTCCCCGACCTGGACATTTTGTCCTATGATCGATTCTTCGACCACTGCGCCGGGCATGATGACGCAGTTCCTGGAAAGCACGCTCTTCCTTACGTATGCCCCGAGGACACGGCTTGCTTCAGCCCTAAGGCACCCGTCGACCGAGCATGAGTGGTCCGATGCGGGATATGTGAACCCCGGCGGATCAGAAAAGGATACAGTCCTTATAGGCCACTGCTGGTTGTAAAGGCTCAGCTCGGAAGGGTGTTTCAGAAGGTCCATCTGGGCCTCCCAGTAGGCTTTTATGCTTCCTACGTCTTTCCAGTATGGCCTGTCTCCGCCCGGTAGAACGTTAGTGGAGAAGTCATAGGCCATTACCTTTTGCGATTTATAGAGCGATGGGATGATATCCCTTCCGAAATCGTGAGAGCTCTCTCTGATCTCATTGTCCGAAAGTACAGATTCTTCGAGTGTCTCTCTTTCAAAAATATAGTTTCCCATCGAGACGAAGCTGAAGCCGGGTCTTCCCGGTATCTCAGGCGGCACGGCAGGTTTTTCTATAAAGTCGATGATCCTTCCGCCTTCGTCCGTTGCTATGCATCCGAACTGGCTTGCCTCCGAAGAGGGAACCACGTAAGCCGCCACTGTAACATCTGCCTTGTTGTCCATATGGTACTGCAGCATCTGCTCCACGTCCATCTTATAGACGTGATCAGCTGCGAATATGCATATTCTGTCAGCGTTGAAGAGGGTAACCAGGTGGAGGTTCTGAAATATCGCATCCGCGGTACCTTCATACCAGCGTTCCCCGTCCCACATCTGCGCCGGGACTACGTTCACGAAAAAGTCTCTTCCACGGAGTGCGCTGCCGAACTGCCACCCCTTGCCGATGTGTTCATGCAGCGACTGGCTTTTAAACTGAATAAGGCAATATATTGAAAAAAGTCCGCTGTTGACCATGTTGGAAAGTGCGAAATCTATGATCCTGTACTTAGCCGCGAAAGGGACAGCCGGTTTGGCCCTGTATTTTGTAAGTGGCATCAGCCGTTCGCCCTTACCTCCCGCCAGTACCATGCCGAGGACGCGTCCGTATTTGCCATGGATCATCTTAACCCCTCCTTAATAATCTTTTTGATGATGCCTTGTCATTTTTGGACAAAAGTCAGTCATTTTGAGATCGCGCAGTGTTAAGGATCAAAGATGGACCACCGATGTTATATGACGATTATAGCCTATAAAAATCCATAATCGGGATCTTTTCTGCAATTGTTAAAACTGTTTTTATTATATTCAGTTTTGGTCAGGAAAACGTAAAGCCTCTGTTGCAAAAATGTAAAAAGGTCAGTCTGACGTAAGGATTTCCCTGTACAGTTCCGCGTATGCCTTTGCCGAATTTTCCCATGAAAAATCCGAATTCATCGCGTTCCTTATGATGCTTTCCCACCTGAGCGCGTCTGTTTTTGCAGAGATCGCCCTTTCGATGGCCTTTCCCAGTTCTTCATGGGAGAAGTCCTTGAAGAGGAATCCGGTGCCGTCAGACGAACTGTCTGCATCTATCACCGTGTCTGCGAGTCCGCCAGTGGCCCTTGCAACAGGGATGGTGCCGTATGCAAAAGCTATCAGCTGTGAAAGACCGCACGGCTCGAAAAGCGACGGCATCAGGAGTATGTCGCCGCCGGCGTATGTTAGATGGGCCTTTGCCTCGTTGAATTCCAAAATCGTATACACCGAGTCGGGGTATTCCTTCCGGAACTCAGTGACCTTTCTGGTGTAGAGGTCGCTTCCGGAGCCGACTATCACGCATCTTGCCTTTTTTGCCAAAAATGGCCTCACGGCATCGAGCATTATGTCTATTCCCTTCTGCTCCGTCAGCCTTCCGACAAAGATAAGGAGAGGCCGCTTGTCCTCTTTCCAGCCGCATTCCTTCAGCAGTGCCTTCCTGCACTCCGCTTTGCCGCTCATGTCAGCGATGCTGAAATTGGCAGGCAGAAGTGTGTCCTTTTCAGGGTCCCATACGTCATAGTCTATTCCGTTTATTATTCCGCGCAGCTTGTTTCTGTGGGTCACTATCACACCGTCAAGCCCCAGGCCGCCGTTGGGGGTCTGGATGTCCCAGGAGTAGCTGGGGCTTACGGTAGTGAAGGCCTCAGTTGTAGTAATGGCGCCCTTCATCATGTTGACCTGCCCGAAATATTCCATGCTGTCCATGTCAAGGTTTGAAAAAGCTTTGGGGCTGAATCCCCAGCCCTCAAGCACATAAGGGTCTATTATTCCCTGAAATGCGAGGTTGTGGATCGTGAAGACCGTGTCGTAGTCACCGTTGAAGTATGAATAGTACCTGTGCCATTTAAGCGCCGCCGATACCGGGGCCGTGGTCCAGTCATGTGCGTGCAGGAACTGCGGTTTCCATCCTGTAAGCCTCAGCAGCTCGAAGGGCGCAAAAGAGAGGAAAATGAAAGGAAGCACGGTCGAGGCATCGAGCTTTTCAGGGTATATGCACGGGTCTGAAAATAGTTCCGGCTGGTCCAGCAGGTATATATGTGTCCCGTTGACCTCGGCCTCAAGGACCGATGCGGTGTATGCGCGCCAGTTCAGTGCGACGCTTATCTCCCCGATAGGCTCTTTTTTGAGCCTGCCCATTTCCTGTGCCCTCTCGATCACGCCCGGCCAGGCCGGGAGCAGGACCCTGGCATCTATGCCCTGTTTCTTGAGAGCCTTCGGAAGAGTGCCTACAACATCCCCCAGTCCTCCTTTTTTTGCCAGAGGAGAGCATTCTGGAGCTATGTGGAGCACTTTGAGCGTAAATTGTTTATAGGCTATCATCTCTTATAGTCCTCTGAAGACTGTTCCGTATGCTTTCTCGCAATATTCCCTTACGACCCTGTGAGTGTTGAAGTAGCTTGCGTTTATCGATATAGCCAGCTTCATCATCCTTATCCACCTCGGTCTGTTGTTGTAATATAGCGGCAGTATCTTATTCTGAAGTTTTCTGTAAAGGTCATCCGCATCCTGCGACTCGTCGTAACCTTTGATGTCATTCGGTCCCGGATCCGGCCCTATGGACCATCCGGTATGGCCTTCAAGGCACCCCTCTATCCACCAGCCGTCCAGTACGGAGAAGTTCATTATGCCGTTGTGCACGCATTTCATGCCGCTGGTCCCGGAGGCCTCCCTCGGTCTCACCGGTGTATTGAGCCAGAGGTCTACCCCCGAGGTGATCAGCTTTGCAGGGGCTATGTTGTAATTTTCTATAAATACGACCGGCATGGTCATCCCCAGTTCCTTCGATATATTGTGGATCTTCTGAAGGATATCCTTCCCGGGTTCGTCGTGCGGATGGGCTTTCCCGGAGAATACAAACTGAATTTTTCCCGCGCCTATCTCAAGCAGCCTCTTTATGTCGGAAAAGACAAGGTCTGCCCTCTTGTATGTGGCAGCTCTCCTTGCAAAGCCTATCGTCAGGATCTCAGGATCAAGCTTCTGTCCAGTCTCCTCATAGACCATATCAAGGAGTTTGCGTTTTGCGGTCTGATGTGCCTCCCATATCTCCTCGTTCGGTATCTGTATAGCCTCCAAAAGCCTGCTTGTGTTCGTGCGCCACCCCTGAATATACCTGTCATAGAGCGCTGCGAATGATTCACAGGTCCATGTGGTCGAGTGGACTCCATTTGTGACCCAGTCAATGGAGTCATTGTTGAACATTGCCCTGCTCACCTCTGCGTGTTTTCGGGATACCCCGTTCACATACCTGCTGAACTTCAGCGCAAGGTCAGTCATCGAAAGGCCGCTTCCCCCGACTGTGTTCCTGAGTTTCTCTATGAAGGTGCTTTCGATCACTTCCTTTATAAGGTCGTATGAGAAGAAGTCATGACCGGCTTCCACCGGAGTATGGGTCGTGAATACGACCTGGTTGCGGACTTTCTGAAGATCGGGATAACCCTGTTCCCTCAGGAGTTCAAGCGTTATGAAGCCCGCATGCCCCTCGTTGAGATGGAAGGTTTTGACATTCCTGTACCCGAGGTCGCGGAGGATCCTGAGGCCGCCTATCCCTAGTATCAGCTCCTGGCAGAGCCTGTACCTGTTGTCGCCGCCGTAGAGTTCGTCTGTCAGCGCCCTGTCTTCAGGCGTGTTTTCCGGAAGGTCGGTATCAAGGAAGAGGATTGGGATAGGGTGTCCCGAATTTCCGATTATCGTGTAAGACCATACTCCGACCTTTACCTCCCTGTGGTTCATCATGATGCTGACCCTGTTCGGGAGGGAAGTGAGCAGTTTGGAAGGATCCCAGTCCACAGGCCTCTCCGTCTGTCTTCCCTGCTCGTTTATCTTTTGTGCAAAATAGCCTTTCTTGTAAAGGAGTGTTATGCCCACCATCGGCACCCCAAGGTCTGCCCCGCTCTTAAGGATGTCTCCGGCAAGTATTCCAAGCCCTCCCGAATATGTCGGGATCTCAGGCGTGAGACCTATCTCCATTGAAAAATAGGCGATGTTCCTGAATGCGGGATCTCTTTCAAGAGTCGAAAGGATCGACTGGGCCAGGTTGCCGCCATAATTCATATCTGTCATTATTTCCCCTCCAAATCCGGTGCTTTCAAGATCGGGGACCAAAAGGGCCGCTCCGTTGGTGTACTTCCCATTCCTGCCGTTTCCGTTGCAGTGGACCCCGGACATTATTTCGCGCTCGGCCGTCACCCTTGCGTTGGGGTATTCCTTTCTGTTGCCCTCTGCCTTCTCCAGGTCTCTCAGCAGATCTGACATTATGTTGCAGTCTGAAAGATTCCCGGTCAGTTCGGCAGCCCTGACGGCGAAAGAGGTCACCTGTTTTGTCTCGACCCCGGAAATGTCGTTGAAGAACCATCCGCAGGAAGTATACATGAACATCCGCATGCGTTCGGCCTCAAGCGCAGAGAGGATCGAAGCGCCCTCCTTTTCGCCGACGCTTCCCAGATATGTTGAAAGGAACTCCATTCCTGCTTCGTATTCCTCTTTTTTGCCGTATTTTGCTGAGCGGAAGTGTTCTATAGAAAGGTTTCTGAGTTCCCACGGATCAAAATATGGCGAGACTGTATCGTAAAATACCCCGTCGACCCTTTCTGCCAGCCTGTCGAAAGCCTTCCTCAGAGGCCCCCTCCATCCCTGTTTCCATCCGGGCCTTCCTCCCGTGCTGCATCCGCAGTCGCTGCGCCAGCGCTCAATGCCGTGTACGCATGACCATGATGTATTCTCCTTTATCCTGCACTCAAATTTTGCGGGGTGATCCTCAAGAAAAGTGCCGATATCCGGGAGGCCGACTTCATTGTCTGTTCTCAGCCTTTCAAAAAGACGGGCTAGTGCCATCTCTCCGAATTTATGGTGGTGACCGTAGGTTTCGCCGTCAGTTGCTACCACCAGGAGCCTCTCTTCAGAGCGGACCTTTACCGCTCCCACCAGTGCGTCCCTGAACCTGTCACCGTTCTCCAGAAGTTTTCCGAAAGCTATGTCATGTGCAAGTCCGCCGTGGTAAAAGACAACGGTTATTGTCCTTCCTGAAGGAAGCCTGCATAGGTACGGAAGGGTGACATCAAGCCCCCTGCCGTCGGGTGTCTCTTTTGTGACTCCATCAGCAATTACAGCCTCGCACTGTCTCGGGGCCAGTATGGTAAAGGCTATTCCGTTTTCACTGAGGACTTCGAGCGTTGCGGTATCGACTGCAGTCTCGGGAAGCCACATTCCCTTTGGTCTTTTTTTGAACCTGTATTCAAAATCCCTGATGCCCCATATCGTCTGAGTTCGTTTGTCCTCTTCCGAAGCGAGCGGCATTATCATATGGCTGTAGCACTGCGCTATCGCTTTTTTCCCCGACTCCCTCAAAATAAGGTCAAGTGCCGGGTCCTCACGCTCTATCCATCTGTGGAGCGTAGGGCCGAAGTTAAAGCTCAGATGTGAATAATTGTTGATGACAGATGCTATACGGCCGTCAGGTCCCAGTATCTTTGCCGCGCAGTTGGGCCTGTAGCATTCGTTGGCTATTCTTTGGTTCCAGTCATGGGCGGGGGCTGCCGTCGGATCCTTTAAAACCGCGTTTGACCATGGATCTTCGCGCGGCGGTTGGTAGAAGTGTCCATGAACAGCGATATTGAACAACTGACTATCACCTCCGAATGGTTGCGCCGGTCATTCCGGCAATATGATTATACTATGATAAGCGGCAATTTCCATGGCACCAAAGCCGCACTATGTCTCTACGCACTGATACTCTTGTTTTTTTTGTCCTTAACGATATAATTTAACTGTAACTTTAAAATCGACCCTGCGGAGTGCGTGGAATACGGGTTGTGTCTTGAGCCAACAACAAATCCCGGCTGAACTTTTTTCCCGTTAGCGGCGGAGACCTCGTCGGTCGACCAAGCTTTGCGGGTTGGGTTCTAATCCTTTCTAAGGAGCGGGTCAAGACCTACCGTACACGGCTCTTGCGGGGTATTTTTAGCCTCTCTGAAAACTAAGATAAGGAGCAAAGTCATGAACATCAAACCACCATTTTGGCACCCATCAGCCTCAAGAGGCTTCATTCTTGACTGGGATGGTGTTATAGCAGATACGAAGCTTGATTTCTCCGGATTGAGGGAGCGTTACTACGGAGGACGCCGGGCTATGCTGCTTGAAGATGCATCGTCACTTTCTCCTGAAGAACAGGCCTCATTCATGCAAGAACTGTGCGACCTGGAAATGGAGGGCGCTGCAAAAGCCCGTCCCATTCCGGGGGCATTTGAGCTCATTGCACGCCTTAAAGCACAAAAAATTCCCTATACGATCGTCTCAAGGAATTGCCGCGGATCCATAGAACTGGCTGCAAAGACAATGGGTCTCGAGCTTCCCGATAAGGTGTGGGGCAGGGATGACCAGAAAAGAGTAAAGCCGCATCCCCGCTCACTTGCAGAGGCGGCCCGTTCTATCGGGCTGGAGCCTGCCGACTGCGTGCTTGTAGGAGACTTCCTCTATGACCTTCAGGGCGCAAGAAGGGCCGGAATGAGAGCGGTCTTTGTCGAGAGGGATGAACCGGAATGGGATGTATGGGCTGACGCCGTTTATCCCAGAATGACAGATCTCCTTGCTGACCTCGATGACCCGAAGCCCCTTATCCCGTGGGAATACAGGGAAATACATTCAAAGCGCGGAGACAAGTGGCTCAATGCCGCATATGAACTTTCACTTGAACTTCCCGATACTACATCGCCTACTTTCGACTGCTGGCTCGTGAGGGCTGCCGCTCTCTGTGTCGGCACCATAACCATATCCAACGATTTTGTCCTGGGCCCCTCCGAATGGAAGAACAACCAGTCATTTGAGCCATACTTCATGGGCCTGACCATGTCCTCCATAGCCAAGAAGTACCTTGCATCCCGCTATCCCATGGTCACTGTGGCCACCGAGGGAGAAGGTATCAAGGCACCCAAAAACTCGCTTGACCTGACGAGGTTCATAGAGAGAAAGATCTTCTAAATGGAAGAAGGCAGCCTTTTCAGCCGGGAAAATGACCATAAGGCGACACTTTATGAGATCCCCCTTGCTGAACGTATGCGGCCGGAAACATTGGACGATTACGCCGGGCAGGAGCACATACTCGGTCCCGGAAGACCTTTGCGTGTAATGCTTGAAGGGGGCAAGGTCCCCAGCTGCATCCTCTACGGTCCGCCAGGGGTCGGGAAGACCACGCTTGTCCGGATAATGTCGAAGGCTACCGGAAGGGAACTCCTTGAAATAAACGCAGTGAGCGCGAAGGTAGAGACACTTCGTGCTCTTGTTGATAATGCAAAGTCATCCAAAAGGATAACAGGCAGATCAGCTATAGCATTTGTCGACGAGATCTACCATTTCAACACAAAACAGCAGAATGTGCTGCTGCCCTCAGTTGAGACCGGAGACATCATCCTGGTCGGGACAACGACTGAAAACCCATGGTTCGAAATAAACAAGACCCTTCTTTCAAGGATGGTCGTCTATACGCTCAAACCCCTTGAAGAGGAAGACCTCGTATCGCTGATCGAAAGGGCGCTGTCAGACAGGGTGCGTGGACTTGGCATGCTTGAAGTTAGGGCAGAAAAGTCCGTAATAGGGAAGCTTGCCGCACTTGCCGGAGGAGATGCGAGGCAGGCCCTCACAAGGCTTGAGGCTGCCGCTTCATCCGTCGCGCTTGGCGGCGGGAGCGAGATAACGCTTAAGATCATTGCAGAAAGCACCGGAATGGCGACACAGCGGTATGACAGGGTATCCGA
>DAITML010000054.1:0-8738 GCA_036835165.1 Synergistaceae bacterium
TGCGCCCAGTGGCTTGCCCCCTTGCTCACTGCCCAGTCCTTCATTGCAAGAGCCACAGTATCGGCTATGCCTGAATCTAGCTTCTGGCGGCCTTCGATGGCACCGACAAGGTTTTCGTAGACATCCCTGGGAAGGCGCTGTTTCATTGCCTTCTGATCGAAGACAAGCGACCCGTAGATCTCTCTCATTTTGGGAAATTCTTTAGCTTCCTGCATCCGACGCACCTCCAAAACATAGAAATAATTGAATCACTGTGACTTTATATCATTTTTTAAGCAACTATACAAGCGTATTTTTCTGCTTAAAATTTAATTTTTACAACATAAACGCATAAGAA
This sequence comes from Synergistaceae bacterium, assembly GCA_036835165.1. GTDB lineage: Bacteria > Synergistota > Synergistia > Synergistales > Synergistaceae > Caenicola. Next base: position 338 of record DAITML010000054.1, read on the forward strand.
TATGTTGTTATGCATATTTCAATAAAATCCTCTAAATATTCCTCCTCATCTGATGCCCTATTGTAATTATGCTCTTTCGTGTCGATATACTTATCATTTCAGGCTATATATAATAGAAGGAAGGAAGGTGGGATAATTATGGCTGATATAAGATCCAGGATCATTCTAAAGGTGGGAGATATAACAAAGGAAGCTGCCGATGCAATAGTCAACGCCGCAAACAGCTCCCTGCTGGGAGGGGGAGGAGTTGACGGGGCGATCCACAGGGCCGCCGGGCCTGACCTTCTTACTGAGTGCGCGGGACTTGGAGGATGCGAGCCCGGGGAGGCAAAAACCACCAAAGGCTACAGGCTGCCGGCAAAATTCGTAATCCATACAGTCGGTCCGATATGGCGCGGCGGGAATTCGAACGAAGAGAAGATCCTTGAAAATGCATACCGGAACAGTCTAAGGGAAGCGGTCCGGGCAGGTGCGAAAAGTATCGCGTTCCCTGCGATCTCGACAGGCGTCTACCGTTTCCCGCCGGAACTAGCCGCCGATATTGCAGTCAGGACGATAATATCGTTCCTGCAGGAAGATGGTTCGCTCGATGAGGTGAGGCTGGTCTGCTTTTCAGAAGGATCGGCTGATCACCACAAAAAGGCGCTGGATAAACATTTATCCTGATAATTTCTTCAGTGCTGATTATTACTATATAATATCCGATGTTCACTCATGATCCGGGAGGTAGCAGAAACTGATAGAGATCAAGGAACTTCAGGTAAATTTCAAAGATAATACTGTCCTGGACAGGATCAACTGGTTCATTACCCCGAAGAGCAGGGTCGGACTTGTAGGGGACAACGGAGCGGGAAAGACCACGCTGCTCCGGGTCATTGCAGGTGAGGCGGAGTATGATGGGGGAAGTCTCACCATACCGAGGGACCATAAGATAGGCTATCTGCCGCAGGATCTGATCGAGATCGATGAGATGCCCCTGCTTGGCTACCTTAAAAGGAAAGCCGGGCTGGAGGCGCTTGCCGCGAAACTCTCGGATACCGAGCATGAGATGGCCTCCCTTGGAGAGGGTTCACATGAACTGAGGCCAATGCTTCGCGAACACGAGCGCCTGCAGAGGGAATTCGAGGCAAGCGGGGGCTTCGGTTTCGACGTTGAGGCAAAGCAGGTCCTGAAGGGGCTTGGTTTCCGTCCGGAAGAGGACGCGGAAAGAATGACCTCTGAATTTTCCGGCGGATGGAAGATGAGGATCGCCCTTGCTGCATTGCTTCTTTCGAGACCTGACATTCTCCTTCTCGACGAGCCGACAAACCACCTTGACACAGAAAGCATGGAGTGGCTTGAGGGCTGGCTGAAAGACTTCAGGGGCACCATACTGGCGGTATCCCATGACCGGAGGTTCCTCGACAAAATGGTGACATCTGTAGCCGAGCTCTCCGGAGGAAAAATAAACCTCTACTCCTGCGGATACGAAAAATTCCTGCGCGAGCGCGAAGAGCGCCGGGAACGGCTGGAGGCTGAGTGGGAACAGCAGAGGGAAAAAATAGAGAACATCCAGCGCTTCGTAGAGAGGTTCAGGTATAAGGCGACAAAGGCCACACAGGTCCAGAGCAGGATAAGGCAGCTCGAAAAGATGGAGATAACCGAACTCGAGGGTCCGTCCAAGAGCGTCAGCTTCAAGTTTCCCGAGGCCCCCAGAAGCGGCCTCGAGGTCCTGAAGTGCTCGGGTCTCGGCAAAAAATACGGAGAGAAGAGGGTATTTGAGGGAATCGACCTAACCCTTCAGAGGGGTGAGCGTACAGCTCTTGTAGGCATCAACGGAGCTGGAAAATCCACCCTCCTTCGCCTTCTCAACAGGTCTGAGGAACCCACCGAGGGGACCGTATCCTACGGCCTCAACGTAAAGAAGGCCTATTTTTCGCAGGAGAGCGCACAGAATTTGGACTACGGCAGGACGATATGGCAGGAGGTAAACAATACCGGATCTAAGATGCTCGAAGGGGAGAAACGGAATCTTCTGGGAGCCTTCCTCTTTTCCGGCGAAGATATACATAAACCCATACCGGTGCTCTCCGGAGGAGAAAAATCCAGGGTAGGCCTGCTTAAAATGCTGCTCTCAGAATCGAACCTCCTGATCCTTGACGAACCGACCAACCATCTTGACTATGCTACCAGGGAACTTTTCCAGAAAGCCCTGCTTGAGTACGGCGGTACGATAATAATAGTCTCGCACGACAGGGCATTTTTGGATGATCTTGTGGAGAGGGTCATTGAGATAAGGGACGGGCGGATCTTCGACTATCCCGGCAACTACTCCTGGTTTATAGAGAAAAGGTCGGAGCAGCTGCTCTCCGGCAACGGAGAGAGGGCCTCCGAAAAGACTGACAATTCCCAGGCGGAGAGATCAAAAGAACAAAAGAGGCTCGAGGCCGAAGATCGGAACAGGATCTACAGGGCGAGGAAGAAAATAGAGGAAAAGATCTCGCCAGTTGAAAAAATGATCGAGATGGACGAAAAGCGCAGGGCTGAGATATCTGAGCTGCTCTGCGACCCGGAAATACTCGGAAATTCTGACAAAGTTCAGTCCCTGATGATCGAACTGAAAGAGACAGAAAGACGCCTGGGTGATAACTACCCGATCTGGGAAGAACTTGCGGCGGAATTAGAGTCGATACAATAAGAATTGAACTTGCCGGAGGCATCATAAATGATTTATGACAGCATAGAAAATTATATTAAGTATGCTCCGGACATCCTGCCCGGACCGAAGGAACTTATCCGCTTTCTCAATGCTGCGGCTTCAAGGACTTTCGATGAGATCCGGGAGATGGACTTTGGAGGACTTGACCTCAGGTTCGGGGAGTATGAGACAAGGAGCGAAGATGAGGTGCCCTTTGAGGCTCACAGGATCTTTTGGGATTTACAGGTCGTTATGGAAGGCGAAGAACTCATTGGATATGCTCCGCTCAGCTCCCTGGTAATGGTATCAGAATATGACGGGACAGACGATATTGCGTTTTATTCCGGCAACGGTCAGATGCTGAAACTAGGAAAGGGAATGATGATCCTCCTCTCACCAAGCGATGGTCACCGGCCCGGCATCAGGGTCGGAGCATCCCCCTCACGCATACGAAAGATCGTTGTCAAGCTTCCCTGGTAAAAATATGGGGCGGAAGTTTCTGCTTCCGCCCCATATTTTTATCTGTATTCAGGAGGGACAACAGCAAAAAACCGCCCGCTCTGAGAGATGAGACCGGACTATTTACCTGCCAGGCCGCGCTGCATTACGGCCAGTGCGGCACCCGGCGCTGCACCCAGCCCGCATGATATGGCAGCTCTCTCTATCGCGGCCACTCCCGAGATGAGCATGTGTTTGTCAAGATTGCCCATATGCCCCATTCTGAAGCCCTTTCCAGCGTATTCACCCAGGCACGCCGCAACAAGAGCTCCCTCTTCGGCACAGGCGGCGCGGAAGCAGGCATCGTCAACGGGCATCTTTTCTGGATAGAGGAATATCGAAAGGGTCGGAGAGCGGTACCCCTCCTTTGCAAGGGTCCTGAAGCCCAAAGCTGCCATCGCTTCCCCTATGAGGCAGGCATGCTCCCTGTGGCGGCGGTATCTCTCATCAAGCCCCTCTTCCAGCATTATCCTTACAGATTCTTTGAGCGCGGAGATGTTGTTGACAGCGGGTGTCCCCCAGTACTTCTTTGTATCTGTCATTACCGGGATCCAGCGCGCGTAGTCGACATAGGACTCACGTATCGACCCCATATCCTCGCGTTTTTTCAGGGCCCTGCTGCCCGTCCAGATCACTGACATCCCCGGGACACAGCAAAGGGCCTTCTGTGTGCAGGTAAAGTAGACATCTATCCCCCAGGCCATATCCACCTCTACACCTCCCCCTGCGGCGACTCCGTCGACGACAAAGAGCACTTCTGGGTGCTTCTCTTTCATCATGCAGGCCATCTCCTTAAGGGGAAGCTCAACGCCTGTGGATGTCTCCACATGGGTGACGACCGCGACTGTATAGCCCCCTTCCGAGAGTTTCCTGTCCACTTCCTCGGGAGTAACAGACATGCCCCATTCTGCTTCAAGGGTTGCCATATCAAGCCCCCTGTTTTTGCATATTGAGATGTAACGATCTCCGAAATGTCCGTTTGAACAGACCAACAATCTGTCCTTCTCGTTTGCGATATTTGCTATCGCCATTTCCATGCCCATTGTTCCCGAGCCGGCAACCAGGAAGGCAATTCCGTCACAGTTGGTTATTGATCTCAGCTCTGCCAGAAGCCCCTGGAACTCTGCCACAAAATCCGGGTCAGTGTGCGCCTTGACCTCGCTTCCAAGCTTGCTCAGCACGCTTGCGGAAACAGGCACGGGACCCGGGATCATTACCAGTTTTTTTGTCGGAATCATTATTATGACCTCCTGTCGAAATTTCTTGATCCTTTCGCATTTTCGAAAAATATCAAACACATTATATGGTATTGGTGCGATTATTGCCTAAGGACTGATTATAAATGATAAATATCATCCTCTTTCTGTTAAAATACTTCTGCCTTAAAGAGCAGGGAGGACGTTTGAGATAATGAAATTCAACAGCGAAGAGCTTAAGGGAGGCCTTTTGGTCGTTGCGGCAGGAATGTGCTGGGGCATGACCGGAACCATCCAGGCTCTGGCGCCTGAAAACGCTACATCCCTTACGATCGGTTCTGCAAGAGTATTCGGCGCCGGATCCCTGTTGCTGATATGGATCCTCTTCCGCCGCAGAGGGATTCTGAGAGGAAAAAAGTGGGACTTGACCGGGATCCTTTTAGCCGCGTCCGGGCTGACCGCATATCAGTTTGCTTTCTTTTCCGCGGTAAAGCTGACCGGAGTCGCTATAGGAACAATGGTGGCGATAGGATCGGCTCCTGTCCTCGCCGGGATACTGGGCAGGGTTTTTTTTAAAGAATGTCTCTCATCAAGATGGTTTATATCCACACTGCTCGCGATAACGGGATGTTTTCTGCTTGTCACGGCGGGAAACAGCAATTTCAGCTCCGCAAGCGTGACAGGAACCATGCTCGCATTCGGGGCCGCACTTTCCTACGCCCTTGAGGGAGCCGGACTCAGGCTGATAGGGGCAAGGGATCCGATCGAAACTGTCTCTCTCATTTCGGTCGTGAGCGCTGCGATGGCACTTCCATGGCTGATCACAGGAGACATTTCATGGATATTCAGCCTCCGCGGGATGATCTGCATTTTCTTTTTGTCTGTGCTTACTACTATACTTCCCTTCTCTCTCTTCGCAAAAGGCATAGGAAAAATAACCCTCGGGAAGGCTTACACTCTCTCTCTTTCGGAACCTATGACCGCCTGGATGCTTTCTGCCCTCCTCCTGGGAGAGAAGCTCTCCCTTATCGGATCTATTGGAGTATTTATCCTTTTTAGCGGCATAATCATTCTTGCCTGTGACAAGAACAAATAAAAACGCCTTCTTTTTTAAATTTTTATGATTATTTTCACCACTAAAACAATAAATAATATCTATGTCAATATGTAAATAATTTATTTTTTATTGATATGGTGGAAAATCGCTTGACTTATATGACCTCTCGGTTATTATAATCGGTGCGCAAAGAGTCCCTGTTTGGGTGAATATTCAGAAAATTTTTACCCTTACAGTCCCCGAAACGCAAGGAGGTAATCATGCGAAAGATATGGAAAATGCGGAGGATCTTCATTCCGCAGGCCGCAGCGCTGTTGGCAGTCCTTACAATAGTAGCTCTTTCTCCCGCAAGGGGAATATGCAGCGTGCAGGCAAACAAAACACTAAGCACCACCTCTGCTGAAGGAGCTGTCATCACTACAACCTATGAAACAAAGGATGACGAGGGCAAGCTGGTAGTAAAAACTACATCTTCGGTAAAAAAGAAAGAGACCGCTCATTCACATGCCGCCGCAGGCAAAGATTCCCTGACTGAAAGATCGTATGGAGGACTTGATGCCTCGGTAGTAAACGCCCTGGGCAGAATGGGCCTTACCCTCCAGCATATCGACAGCTGGACTGGAAACCATCCGGATTCGACCTTGAAAGAACTCGCAAAAATGACTGTCGGCAGACAGCGCAAGGTAGCAAACATAGCCACCTTTATAAGGTCGATAAACCAAAAGATCCCGCCCATGATAGCATGGAGGGAAGCATCCGCCCTTGTTTACTACAGTGCGAAATACAACGTTCCGACAGACCTCTCGGTTGGCATAGCAAAAGCCGAAAGCCGTTTTAATCCCAGTGCAATGAGCAGCAAGGGAGCTATGGGCGTAATGCAGGTAATGTGGAAAGTACACCGCGGAATGCTGAGCGCCAGGGGCATCGCGACCACCAGGGATCATATGTTCGATCCGGAGCGGGGTGTGGAAGCCGGCGTACTGCTCCTTTCGCGCTACATCAGTGCTTACGGGACCGTCCAAAAGGCTCTCAACAGGTACTACGGAGGGATATCCGTATCCTACCTGAAAAAAGTAAACAAAAATATGGCGATGCTTCAGAGCCATTCTGAAAAAACGGGATTCTGACCTAAAGGATATTGAACTTTTATGCGCATGGCTGCGGCCGCACCCCAAGGGGCGCGGCCGCAGCCATGTTTCTGGAAGCATTTATTTCAGTCATATCTCAAAAGAACCCATTACCGCAGTGTGATCGGATGGCCGTTCCATCGCTCTCAGCGGCCTCTCGACCCAAACCTTCCTGCTTGCCTCGGACATAATTTCCGTTCCTATTATGTGGTCTATCCTCCAGCCAATATTTCTTGAAAGGGAGTCCTTTATCCTGTAGTCCCAGAAAGAGTACTCCCCGTCACCCTTAAGATGCTTCCTGAAAATATCAACCAAGCCCCACGACAGCACATCAGCAAATGCCTCTTTGACATCCCTGTGGAAGCAGACATGGTTCATTTTGTTTTTTGGGTTTGCCACATCAAGGTCCGTTGGGGCTACGTTAAGGTCGCCAAGCCACAAAAGCTTATCACCGGGGACAAACTTCCTCTCAAAGAGCTCCTTGACTCTACGAAAAAATTTGAGTTTATAGCCGTAATCAGGGTTGTCAATTTCTTTGCCCTGGGGTATGTATGTGTTCAGGATATTCAGGTCACCATATTTTGCAAGTATTACCCTCGCCTGTTCCGATTCTTCCTTTTCAGGTTCCGCAGAACCGTCATCAAGGCCAAATATCGCCTCATCGGGTTCGATCCTGGAGACCATGGCAACGCCGTTGTATGATTTCATTCCCTTGAAGAGACAATGGTAGCCAAGAGCTTCAAAAAACTCTACGGGGAATTCTTCGTCCCGGCATTTGGTTTCCTGAAGACAGAGAATGTCCGGAGCGGTTTCCGAGGCAAGGAATTTTTCAAGGATGGGGATCCTGCTTTTTACAGAATTCACGTTGAAGGTACCTACGCTGATCAGAGACATTCTATTACCCCCTTAAATGATCAGATAATAATGTATCAAGTATACATGCAACTTGTCCATCAGATCCCCCCAGACATGCAATTCAAAAAATAAAGGTTTTAGCCCCACTTCAGTTCCGGAGACGTGATCGGCCGGAAATCAGATGTTTGCCCTTGCTCTCCGGAAGGCGCTTAATAACTCACATGAGCAAAGGATCCTATAATGTTGCTTTTATCACATATCCCTGCTAGAATATCTGCCATGATAAAAATTACGGCTTCTCATTTTGTATCTGTATACTGCTGTTGTATGGAGGGCTCCGCTGACTGATCCGCGCTGCCTTAGTCCGGCTGTTGCGGTCATAGACTTAACAGCAGGCAACATAACTTTGATCAGCAAAAATAAAGACCTGCTTCGGCAGGTCTTTTTTATTACAATAAAATATGGGACAAACCGACTTGAAAAGGGTGATATGGATGTCAGCTTGGGAATATATCAAGAGTGATTTTGAAGCAGCTATGCGCAACGACCCTGCGATACCAAAGGGAATAAGGGGGATTCTTGAGGTCGTGCTCTGTACTCCTGGCTTTTTGGCGATAACATTCCACAGGGCATTCCACTTCATGCATTCGACTCTTCATATCCCGGTGCTTCCACGTTTCCTCTCGCTGATCGTGAGATGGTGGACAGGGATCGAGATACACCCGGGGGCAAAGATAGGCAAGGGTTTCTTTATAGACCATGGGGCAGGAGTTGTCATAGGAGAAACGGCTGAGGTAGGGGACAACGTTACCCTCTACCAGGGAGTCACTCTTGGCGGCACCGGAAACGACAAGGGGGCCAAGAGGCATCCTACGCTTGAGTCAAACGTCTTTGTAGGAAGCGGCGCCAAAATACTGGGACCTATAACGATCGGGGCAAACTCCCGGATCGGAGCTAACAGTGCGGTGCTTAAAGATGTCCCCAGAAACGC
>DAITML010000055.1:0-8483 GCA_036835165.1 Synergistaceae bacterium
TACCGTCTTTTGTTACCGCTGCCGCAAGGGCTCCGCCTACTGCATAGTAGGTACCCGATGTTCCGCCTGTGGCAACAGACATATAAGTTGCTGCCGAAGCAACTGCTGTAAATGAAAATGCTGCGAGAAGCGCGACAAGTGTTACGATGATGACTTTCTTCATTCCATGTTCCTCCTTATAATATTTTTATGTTTGTTGGACGGATCTCTTGAGATCCAAATACAACCAGATTCTAGAACAAAACACACCTTTAAGAATCAGTATTTAATACATATTATAGCTGATTTCATCAACTATTCCGACTTATCTGTCTCTTCTGCAACTGCCTCAGCCGCTCTCTTCTTAGCTATGCGTTTGGCCTTTGCTGTCTGGATTAAATAAATAAGCACCAGAACAGCAATTCCGCCTGCATCAGACATCGTACCCGGGACCAGCAGTGCAAGCGCTCCGCCAAAGGCCAGCAGGCGCAAATACCACGCTATCGGAGCTTTGAAGTATCCGATGGTGAACATCGCCAACAGGAAGACGCCCAGGAGTGCGGTGAATATCGCCTGTATCATCTGCATCGGAACCACGTCAATAAATAGCAGCATCGGATTATAGACATATACATAAGGAACCAGGAATCCGGCCAGCGCAAGCTTGAAAGCCGTTACCCCGGTCTTCATCGGGTCAGACCCTGCAATGCCCGAACCTGCGTAAGCCGCAAGGGCGACAGGCGGAGTAAGGTCCGCGGCTATTCCGAAGTAGAATACGAACATGTAAGCAGCCTTGGCCGGAACACCGAGCTTGAAGAGCGCAGGAGCGGCCATCGTGCTCGTGACTATGAAGTTTGCCGTGGTTGGAAGTCCTGTTCCGAGGACAATACTGGCAAGCATTGTGTAGAATAGTGTAAGTATCTTGCTTCCGCCCGCAAGGGTGACTATAGCGTTCGCAATACGAAGTGCAAGCCCGGTAAGCGTTCCCATACCGACGACCATCCCGACAGTTGCACATGCGCACGCAACTCCGATCGCTCCTCTTGCACCTGACTCAAATGCCTCCATTATGCGGGGCGGGGTCAGACGGGTCTCCTTGTTGAGCCACGAAAGCACGAAGCTTACAATGATGCCGTTGAATGCTGCTCTTAGCGGAGTATATCCGGCGATAAGAAAATAGATTATTGCTACCAACGGTATAAGAAGGAACCCTTTCGATTTAAGCAGCGGCCAGAGCGGAGGAAGCTGCGCCCAAGGAATACCTTTAAGTCCGAGTCTCGTGGCTTCAAAGTGCACCTGGACCATGACTGCAAAGTAATAGAGAAGTGCGGGCACTACGGCAGCAAGAGCCACTTCTAAGTATGGCACTCCAAGGAACTGTGCCATAATGAAAGCGCCTGCCCCCATTACAGGAGGCATGATCTGTCCCCCTGTGGATGCAACTGCTTCAACTGCACCTGCGAAATGCGGCTCGTATCCGACGCTCTTCATCAGCGGTATTGTGAACATACCCGTGGTACAAACGTTAGCTACTGATGATCCCGAAACCGTGCCCATAAGCCCCGAACTGACTACCGCGACCTTCGCAGGACCGCCTGTAGACCAGCCCGCAAGGGCCATTGAAAGATCGATGATGAACTTGCCGAGTCCCGTCTTTTCAAGCACAGAACCGAAAAGTATAAACATAAATACAAAGGTCGAAGATACTTCCAACGGCGTGCCAAATATTCCCTCTGTTCCAAGATACATGTGGTTGACGATACGGGGGACAGAGAATCCTCTGTGTGCAATCATATCTGGAAGTGAGCGCCCGAAATAGCAGTATAGGAGCGCTGCAACAGCAAGACATGGCAATACCGGGTTCGAAATCCTCCTGGTAGCCTCCAGCAATGTCACGATAAGAAGGAATCCCATAACAAGGTCAGTCTGTGTCGGAAGCCCGGCTCTTGTAGTCAGTTCGTTGAAGAAGACGACCAGATACATTGCCGAGGCTACGCCTACTGCGCCGAGGATAAAATCATAGAAGGGGATGCCGCTTGTCTTTGACTGTTTGGATGTCGCCGGGTAGAGAAGGAAGACAAGGCAAAGGGTAAAGGCAAGGTGTACCGCTCCCTGTTTCTGAGCAAGAAGAAGTCCGAAACCGGAAGTATAGAAATGGAAGCACGACATAGCTATAGCTATCAAAGTTACAAGTTTTGACTGCCATCCTTCGAGTGCCCTGAATCGCGCTTCAGTGTCGTACTTGCGCATAAGATCGTCAAGGTCGATCTTCTGATCTCCTTCCTGCAACGGCACCGCTGTTTTAATTTCTGTTTCACTCACTATAAATTCCTCCCTTGTGGAGACTTTGCATAAGCCATTCATTATGCGAAAACACCTTCAATAATCGTTTATTCACTAAAATTTGTCAAGGTATTTCTAAGATTTTTGAATATTTAAAATTTTAACTATCTACACTGTTACTGTTTTCGCATATCAAAACTGAACGTGAAGTTCCAAGTCTGTTCGCCCCTGCTTTTATCATCGCTTCCGCGCTTTCCCTGTCCCTTATCCCTCCTGATGCTTTGACACCCATAGATGACGGAACGCTCATCCTCATAAGTTCTACATGCCTGACTGTTGCGCCTCCTCCGGAGAATCCGGTAGATGTTTTGACAAAATGCGCTCCTGCTTTTACAGCCTCATTGCATGCTTTGATTATTTCATCGTCCTCCAGCAAAAATGTTTCAAGGATAACTTTGACTTTACATCCGGGAACAGCCTTTACCACTTCCTCAATATCTTGTCCGAGCAGATCATAATCACCGTTTTTTGCATGTGAAATATTCATGACCATATCAATTTCTTCCGCTCCATCACGGCATGCTCCTGCTGCTTCGTAAGCTTTTGATGAAGATGTGCCCGCTCCAAGCGGAAAATCTACCACAGAGCAGACCTTTACTTCCTTTTCTCTTAATATTTTCGAGGCAAGTGCCACATAACAGGGATTTACGCATACAGAAGCAAATCCCCATTCTGCCGCCTCATGGCAAAGTTTTACGATGTCCTCCCTTGTGGCTGCAGGATCAAGATTCGTGTGATCTATGAACGATGCCAGCTCCAATTTTACCACTCCTATATTGATCCAAATCCGTGCTTTTTTACAACTTCGTCGAAAATGGAAAGTCCCGGAAGAGCGCTTGTTCTGGGATATCTGTGGGTTATCTTGTAATAGACAAGGTCGGGCGGATCCTCAGATATTCTTTGAAATACTATCCTATCATTTACCAGTTTGAGTTCTTCCACTGCAGAACATGGGACCATGCACCACTGACCCTGATTGTCCATAAACGAACCTACCAGGTTGACTGAGTCGAGGCGCATTTTAGCGGTCCTGATAGGATCCCATATATGATCATGCCAGAGCCTGTAACTGCTGCTCCACTCAATATAGTATTCCAGTTCGGGCATCAGGTCCTCCGGTTTGATGACATCTGACGCCATCTCTTCATCCATTGGTATCCGCGCTACGACAAGGCTCTCCTTAAAAAATTGGTCTATCTGAACATATCTTGTGGTTTCCTCATGAAGCACTATCGCAAGGTCTATTGCACGGCTTTCAACGGCCTGGTACATCTGGTCGGTAGGGTCTGTCAGCAGCCTTAGGTAGACGGGAGGTTCATGTTCCAGGAGGTCTTTGTATATTTTCGGAAGAAGTCTGTAATTGACCGTCTCTGATCCGCCAATTGCAAGAGAGTAGGCTGATCCGGGGTTCCTGGCGTTTGCGATCTCCCTGCTTACCTCCTGCCACTTCAGTGCGAGAGGAAGAAAACTCTCTCCTGCAGGAGTAAGGCTTATAGATTTCATCCCTTTCTGACGATCGACAAGCATCATTCCCATTTCGCTTTCAAGTTCACTGAGATTGTAGCTGACTGTGGATTGAGTGACATTAAGCAGTTCAGCAGCTTTCCCAAGAGTCCTTGACATAGAAACAGCCAAAAAAGTTTCGATCCCTTTTTCGTGCATCGGCTCTCACTCCAACAAAAGGATTAAGTCGCTTTTTGCACTATAATTCCAATCTCTTCATTATGCAAGCAATTATAAGATAATTTTATCTCCTTTAAGCTGCATGGAGTCTGGTCACCGGACAACAATTCCCGGCAGGCCTGTTTTCCCTTAAGGAAACAATGCTTGCCGGGAGCCATTTGAAAAATTCAGATCTGCCCTCTCTCTTTTTTCTCTCCGCCAACCTGCAGATGAATTATCCACGAAGCTAAAAAGGAGAGGCCAAGCGCCGCGGCACTGGAGAGCATTATTTCGACCAACCTCATTGAAAACCGTGTTATCCGGCAAGCAGCGTAAGCATTGCGCCGGCTGCCACTGCAGTTCCTATTACTCCTGCCACGTTCGGACCCATTGCATGCATGAGTACGTATGATCCCGGAAATTCTTTCTGAACGACCTTCTGGCAGACCCTTGCTGCCATAGGCACTGCTGAGACTCCGGCTGCGCCTATGATCGGATTGACTTTTCCCTTCGTCATTACTTTCATGGCCTGACCGAATATTACTCCGCCCGCGGTACTAAAAATAAATGCTGCCAATCCCAGGCATATTATCATTATCGTCTGGACCCTGAGGAAGGTATCCGCATTCATTGTTGCTCCGACAGATATCCCCAGGAAAATAGTAGTCGCATTGAGGACCTCGTTCTGGGCAGCAAGGCTCAGCCTCTCCGTGCATCCGCATTCGCGGAGGAGGTTGCCGAACATGAGCATCCCAATTAGCGGTACGGATGCGGGCAGTATAAGTCCGCATGCAATCGTTGATACTATGGGGAATAATATCCTCTCGTTTCTTGAGACGGGGCGCAGCTGTTCCATTTTTATAGCCCTGTCCTCTTTTGTTGTCAGAAGCTTTATAACGGGCGGCTGTATCAGCGGGACCAAAGACATATAACTATATGCAGCGACGGCAACGGCAGGGAGGATGTCCTTTGCAAGTTTTGCACACAGATAGATTGCGGTCGGACCATCAGCTCCTCCGATTATTCCTATGCCTGCCGCTTCCTGGATGGTAAATCCCATGGTCATCGCACCTATTACCGCAACAAAGACCCCCAGTTGGGCAGCTGCTCCGAGCAGGAATGTTATTGGGTTCGCAAGGAGAGGCCCAAAATCAGTGAGCGCCCCTATCCCCATGAATATTATTATCGGGTAGAGTTCATGGTCTATTCCGAATTTGACAAAATACAGGAATCCCCCCTCGTCAATAATTCCGGAAAGGGGAAGATTGACAAGCAGGCATCCAAATGCGATCGGAAGAAGGAGAAGCGGTTCAAAACCCTTAGCCACAGCAAGGTAGAGGAGAACAAAGGATACAAAAAGCATTACCATGTTCCCCCCGCTGAGCGCAATGATCCCGGACTGGTCTACTACACCCTTAAGCGCAGTTATGTAGAGTTCCATTTTAATTGTTCTCCTTCTGCATAGTTTTTGAAGACTTTGCAGCAAGAGAAGCATTGATCAACTTATGAGTGGCCACCATGACCATCATCAATCCTATAATGACAAGGAAAACTATACTCATTGCTATTAATGACATTACCAAAGCACCGGAGGGGCCGGTAAAATGTTCGCTCATCGAAGCTACTGCAGACATATATATTACCTCCTGATATCGACGTATAAATACAGGCAAAGGGATGCAGACATTTTCCCGGAAGTTTGCTTTCAACTTCTTGCAAGTGGAACAACAGAGAGAAAATTCCGGCTGTTACTGCCGGGGCAAATGCCTGATATCGGATGGCTGAGTCAGATATGATGGGAGATACTTATTCCAGTTTGCGTGTCGTTATCGAGTTTGAAAAGGATTTTACATAAACATCGTCCGGTCTGTACAGGAGAACTCCGGCAGAAGACGAACAGAGTGCGTCATATGCGCTGTACGGAGAAGCCGTCTCAGCAGTCCTGGATACCGTTTTATTCCTTGTCCTGCCGCCAAGCTGCACAGGGTTCCCGAACGCTTCACATGAGCTTCTCAGCGCTGCTGGAAGCTCTTCTTCGGCCGGATCTGGGGACAAAGGTCCATCCGTGGTTTCTGATGTTCCGATCGTGAACGAAGCAGTATCCGACCTAGTCAGGCCCGCATCATGGCCGTTGGCAACGGCCCAAAATGCATGAAGAGAGGGCGCGGAGAATGATAAAAGGACAAATAAGCCGATCATAAAAACGAGCAGTATTTTATTAACAAAAACATTGAAGCTTTTGCAGTACATTGCTCTTTTTGCCCCTCATAAGGCAGACGGGAACATTTATCACCGCCGCTGCCAATAAGAAATATTACCATTTGATATCCACACGGATACGGAAGACGTTATACCACTTTGTGAAAAAGAATGCAAGACATCAATCACCATTCATAAAAAGGCAGTGCCTTAATTTTTCCGTGAACATTTCCGAACCGGTGCCTGACCATGGATCTTGGAAATAATAATTAAAAAAACTCTTTGTTATTTCCCTTCATCAAAGCTGTCCATAAATTATTGTTATGATCCTAGACACCGTCAGATATTGCGAATGCCGCTACTTCGACATCCTGTTCCTCTGTACCGCCGCTTATTCCAAGCGCGCCGATGACCGACCCGTTCTCTAAAATTATTTTACCGCCTCCTATTAATGAAATAGATCCTTCGTAACGGATTTCAGACAAAATACCGGTATTTTTGGTTACCAGATAAGAAAATTTATCTGTATCATTCATTAATTTTAAAGCAGTTAATGCCTTAGCCTGTGACAGTTTTACGCATAGGTCCGGAGTATTATCCATCTTTTGAAACAACACAAGATCATGCTCAGAGTCAAAAATTGCAATCGCCACGTGCAAGCTCATTTCCTCAGCCTTTAATACAGCCTTCTTCAAAACAGATTCCGCTCTTTTCAAATTCATAGCCATTTGTATTCCCTCCGCCTATTCGGTAATTTTCTATCTGGTTTGACCATATTGAGAGGAGCAACTTCCTGAGTTTCCTTAATGAGGGCCGCTCCGGTCCAAAAATTTTTTATATATTCTGAGTATCTCGCCGGCAAGTGCGTTGTAGGATACCATCATAACTGACACGGCGGCAAGGGTTTAGAAATCTTTTACTCTCATAATAATTTTAGGCGCTGCAACAAAAAGAGGGCGGAAATCTGCATCCGCCCTCAAAGTAGATTTTGTATGACTGTTTTTAAATGAATGCCGGTTCGAAGAAAAGATCGTTCTCGGCAAACCTTGAAAGACGGAAGCGATGAAGATCTACAAATGGTTTTTCTCCCATTAGAAGTTCTTTGCAGACTCGTCCGCCTGAGGGCCCGAACTGAAGTCCGTGGCCGCTCCAGCCACAGTCAACAAGCAGGCCTTCGACCGGAGTCCAGTCGATTATTGCGTTGTGGTCCGGAGTGTTGTCGTAAGGACCTGACCACTGGCGCACTACCCTTACTCCGCTAAGTGCAGGTATTCTCTTCAGAACGCTCTTCGTTACGCCCTCAAGGAATTTTGCGCTGTTTGAGCACTCAGTTGTATGAGGTTCGTCCTGATCATCGCGTCCGAACATGAAGGTCCCGTTCGGGCACTGCTTGAAGTATGCGCCGTCGTCAAGGCAGAGCACCATCGGACAGTCAAAAACTTCAACAGGCTCGGTTATGAGAAGATTATGACGTTCAGCGTATACCGGAAGCTCTACGCCTACCGTCGCGGCCAGGGGTGTTGACCACGGGCCGGCAGAGAGAAGGACTCTGGGTGCATGCCACTCTTCTCCGTCTTCAGTCACTACGCCCTTGATCTTGCCATTCTCTGCAAGAAGCTTAACTACAGGGCAATATGTCTTTACCGTTGCACCAAGCCTGCGTGCTGCATGGCCATATGAAAGGGTCAGCGTCTGCGGGTTTATGTGACCGTCATCACCGCAGAATGCGACTCCGATGATGCCGTCCATGCCGAGATACGGCCAACGGGCTTTTACTTCATCGGGCTTCATCATAACAGAAGGGATATCCAGACTTCTCTGAAGGTCTACGTTCTTCTGAAGCTGTGCAAGAACGCTGTCTGCATAGGCTACCCACATATATCCCCACTGAGTGAACTCAAGCGGCATACCTGTATCAAGCTCTTCTTCGAGTGTCGGGAAGACCTGGAGGTTGTACTTGGCCATGTGAAGGTTGACTTCAGTTCCGAAATGCTGGCGCAGACCGGCCGCGGAACGGCCGGAGCCGCCAGAGCCAAGATATTCCTTCTCAAAAAGGACTACATTTACGCCGGCTTTTGCCAGTTCATACGCGGTGGATGCTCCGTGAACTCCTCCGCCTACAACAATTACATCAGCTGTTTTTACAGTCATAGCACCCTACCTCCTATTCGTTATCTTCGGCCAATAGTTTGGCTTTGACCGGTTTCACCGGAGGCCTGATAACTCCAGGCAGAAGTTCTGCTACTGGTTTGCCTGTTGCCTTGGAGAGCTCGCGAAGGATTATGTCCCGGCAGCCTCTG
>DAITML010000056.1:0-2801 GCA_036835165.1 Synergistaceae bacterium
TCGCGAGGATCATCGCTGGTGAATTTGCTGAATAGATCATTCAGCGGTGAATTGGCCCATAAATAATAAATCTTGAATTCTCCGCCGGATGGGGTGTCCGGCAAATTCTCCGCGATGCGAAGCGATGCAAATTCTCCAGCGGCCGGTACAGCCGCGAATTCTCCGCAGCCAAAGGCTGCAAATTCTCCGCCCTTCTAGGGCAGTTTATGGCTAAAACTTACATATTGTCATATACTATATATGCCATTGACATCATAACGATCGGCGGTGATATTTATGCCCCTTAAAACCAAATCCAATATGATCCAGTTGCGGGCTTCTGATGATCTGATCGACTTTAATGATTATCTTTCTGAGGTCAGGAAATACCTGCCCTCATTAAATGAAGATGACTCCTGGATCCGCTCGGGGATACACATCGGGGATAAATACAAGCCCTCAATTTCCTCCTATCGCCTCTTCGGAAGCCAGACCCCAACGGTCGGGCATGCCAGGATCGAGGTACTCCTGGTCAAGTCCCAGATCGGCATATCGATATCAGAGGCGATGTCCGACTGCTCAGCCTTCATAGGCGAACACCTGAGCAGATCGAAGACCGATGCGGCCTTTGTTGCCCTTGTTCCCTCTACAGGAGAGGGGTGGCGCACCTTTTTCATAATTTCACCCGTCCACGGCTATATTGAAATACCGGAGGACATCCTCACCCACACTTGCTCAGGGGCCTTAAAGATACATATCAGGAAGACATGCGGACTCAGCGACGCTGCTGTCGATGGATTTTTCTCAATGGGATATGCACTCTTCGATGATACAGTCATAAGGGCAAAGGCAAAAGAGATAGACAAGTCGCTCCGATATTTGAAATTCTGCGACATTGCAGCAGGTTCGGGACAGATGATATTGGCCATGGCATCGCTGGTCGTTAAACTGCGCTCAGGGCTGAACAAATACCTGGGATGCAATTCTGACCGCACCGAGAAAAACTTCTTTGAAATGTTCGTGATCCACTCCCTGTACGCCTCAGACTTCAACGCCGGTGCGCTTGAGATACTCAAGACAAGGCTGCGGATGGAGACAGAGAAGAAGATCGACGACAGGAAATTCGTCTGGGGAAACATCCTGACCGAGGACCTATTCGAGGGAATGCTCTTTGATGTCATAGCTTCCAATCCCCCCCACATGAAAAAGGACGAGTTTTCTTTCATCAAAGAAAAACTTGAGTCCTTCGCATCCTTCTCCTACAACACAGACCTATACTGTTACTATGCAGAGAGGGCCTTCGGCCTTGCTGCCGGGGGCGGCGGTGTCGGGATCCTGATGTCCAACAGATGGATGCGCTCCGGATACGGGACGGGCCTCCGCACGTTCTTCTCAAATAAAAACATCACTGAGATCGTCGACTATTCCAATATTCCTCCCGTAAAGGGAATATCTACCCCACTGTCTATCGTTGCGGGATCAAACGAGCCGCCTTCAGAGGAGCTAAGGGTCACCGTCGTAGAAGATGCAGACTATGAGAACATCTCCCTTTATGTGGAGGAAGAAAAGGCCAGCCTGGACATCTCCTCCCTGCGGGACGGCGGATGGGTATTCGATGCCGAAGAAACAGCCGCATTGATGAACAAATTGAACGATATCGGAACTCCTCTCGGAAAGTACGTCGAGGAGAGGATATACCGCGGCATACTGACCGGGCTTAACGAAGCATTCGCACCTGACAGGACGGCTGCTGAAAAACTTATCGAAAAAGACTCAAACAGCTCAAAAATACTCAGGCCCTTCCTTTCCGGCAGAAACGTAAAAAGGTACGCTGTCCCTGATGTGAAGAAATATCTCATTTTCCTCCCTAAGGGAACTACGGACAGGATGAGGGGCGTTCTCGAACCTGAAGAGTGGCTCTGCTCGGAATACCCTGCGATCGCAGAACATCTGGCGCAGTACCAGGAAAAGGCATCAAAGCGGAGGGACAGGGGCGACTACTGGTGGGAACTCCGTTCCTGCAGGTACTACGATGAATTTGAAAAAACAAAGATAATATGCCCAACAATAGTCAGGCACATTTCTGCCACTATTGAGACCAACGGGCTCTTCTCAAACGACAAGACAAGCATAATCGCCTCAGACGACTTCTATCTCCTTGGAGTTCTGAACTCACGTCTCATGGACTTTTACATGAGGAGGATCTGCACAGAACTTCTCAACGGACACTACGAGGTCAAACCCGCAAACCTATCTTCCCTTCCTATCAAGCGGATAAGCCCTACTAACAGCTTCCATGTCGATCTTATGACCGAGATCGAAAAAGGGGCGATGGCCCTGTCAAAGCTATGTTCGACAAGAGAATCGGATAGAAGCGACAGGACAAATGAAGAAATTCTCGAGAATGAAAGAAAAGTAAACCGGGCAGTCGCAAAACTGTATAGGCTGACCCCCGCTGAAATCGGCCTTGTGGAGAATTACTAAACTAGGGGATTTGCGGCGGGAAGCGTGCCGCGGAGAATTTGCGGCATGGATCGCGCCACGGTGAATTTGCTCGTTTCGCATCGCGGAGAATTGCGGCCAAGGGCCGCGGTGAATTGGACCCTAAGTCTTTAAGATTTAATTCTCCGCGACGTAATCAAGTCGCAAATTCTCCAGCGACATGGTTCTTAAGTCGCGAATTCACCACAGGACAAAGTCCTGTAAATTCTCCAGGCTTAGACGTTACTCAGGCGTAGCCTTTGCAACTAAGCTGCAAATTCACCGCGGTGGTTTGCTCCGCAATTCACCGGTACCAGACCAGCCACAGAAAGGGATGAGGC
>DAITML010000056.1:2901-8211 GCA_036835165.1 Synergistaceae bacterium
CCTTGTCACAGACAAAACTTCTGCCGTCATACCTGTCCACATTTACGGCCATTTATGCAATACCGAAGCTCTCGACA
Organism: Synergistaceae bacterium; assembly: GCA_036835165.1. Taxonomy (GTDB): domain Bacteria; phylum Synergistota; class Synergistia; order Synergistales; family Synergistaceae; genus Caenicola. The sequence continues at coordinate 2,979 of DAITML010000056.1, forward strand.
GGATCGCAGATAAATACGGACTTAAGGTCATATATGACGCAGCCCATGCCTTCGGTGTTACAAAAAACGGGAGAGGCATCGGAACTTTCGGCCACGGGGCAATGTTCAGCTTCCATGCCACAAAAATGTTTCATACTATAGAAGGCGGTGCTGTGGCCTTCAGGGATCCAAACCTCAGCGCTCCGCTGAACGGGCTTAAGAATTTCGGGATAACATTCCCGGGCATCGTTGAATATGTGGGCGGGAATTCAAAGATGAATGAGTTCCAGGCTGCAATGGGCATTTGTAACCTTCGTTATACAAATGCAGTTGTCGAAGCGCGGAAAATAATATTTGAAAAATACTGTGAACTGCTTTCAGGGACACCCGGGATCATCCTGCCGACTGTTCCCGAAGATGTAAAAAGCAACTACGCATACGTCCCCGTCGTATTTGACGGATACATGCATTCCCGCGATGAAGTCATTGATATACTAAACGCAGAAAATATTTTCCCAAGAAAATATTTCTATCCCATTACCAGCGCTTTCGACTGCTACATGGGAAGGTTTGACCCCAACGCTACGCCAGTTGCAAAACACCTGTCCGAAAGGGTGCTGACCCTTCCGATTTACCCTGAGCTCTCACTGGATGACGTAGAGAGGATATGTTCGATCATCCTCCGCCACAATTGATTTTTCCCGATCTCCACTGCTTCTGAGGAAACACAGTCCATTAAACAGTTCCGTTGTTAAAGAAGAATAACTGGCAAGAAAACATTAAGACTGACTGATACGGGAGGAGATGTCTGATGAAAGGTATAATACTTGCAGGAGGGAAAGGCACCAGACTCTATCCGATAACAAAGGCTGTTTCAAAACAGCTTCTTCCCATCTATGACAAGCCTCTGATCTATTATCCACTTTCTGTGCTCATGCTTGCCGGGATAAGGGAAATACTGATAATTTCAACTTCTGAAGACATCCCTTCATATAGGCGCCTCCTTGGCGACGGAACTCAGCTCGGCCTCTCTTTCACCTACTGTGAGCAGAGGACGCCGCGGGGAATTGCCGAGGCATTTGTTCTGGGAGCTGAGTTCATAGGCCGGGAGGATGTCTGCCTTATCCTCGGAGACAACATATTCTATGGCCAGGACCTTACCAAGGTGCTGAAAAAAGCAGTAAAGGAACTGAAGGGAGCGACGATCTTCGGATACCCTGTCAAAGATGCAAGATCCTTCGGCGTAGTCGAATTTGACACAAACGGCAGGGTCATCTCGATCGAAGAGAAGCCTGCCTGGCCAAAATCCAACTACGCTGTACCCGGCCTCTATTTCTATGACAACAAAGTAACATCCATTGCAGGGGACATCCTGCCGTCGGCAAGGGGCGAACTGGAGATAACCTCAATAAACAACAAATATCTCGAGATGAAAGAGCTTAATGTCCAGCTTCTCGGCAGGGGAATGGCGTGGCTTGATACTGGAACTCCGCAGGGCATGCTCAACGCGTCGCAATATGTGGAGGCTGTCCAGTCACGCCAGGGCTTTTACATTGCATGCATAGAGGAGATAGCATGGAGAAGGGGATTCATAACCACAGAACAGCTCAAATCATTGGGCAGGCATTACGAAAATACGGAGTACGGGCAATATCTCCTCTCTATTGCTTAAGATCAACACACGAACGAAGATATGACCCCTTGGGTACAGCAGGGCCATTTTGAGGCCAGTGCTTTTTATGGTGCTGCAGATGGACAGATGCCTAAATATAACTATGCATCGGGCTCAAGTTCTATATCAATGAATTTTTTCATGTTCCTCATCTTGTACACTTCTTCTTCCTGATCCCTGAACTTCAGAAAAATTATTCCCAGAGCTTTTTTTGCACTGTCGAATCTGCTGACCTTTTGTCCATGCCGGACATAAAGCTCTTCCCGGATAATGTTGTCCCGGATATCCCCTTTATATTCTATCTGCCTGAGGATCCCATCAGTTTCGGAATGTATGACATAAGTCGAATAGTACCTGCACGGACGGGCATAACCGAAACCTATCTCCTCAACACCCATTGAAGCGTCAGCCAGAGCGGCTGTAAGGTCAGCTCCCGTTGCGGTCTTGAGCAGTTCCGGGATCAAATTCCCCCCGTTCCTCGGAGCTATCTCCACTATATACAATTTTCCTCTGCTGTCGTACATCAGCTCTACATTAAAGCCTCCAAGCCTCATCCCAAGCAGGTCCACCGCCCTTTGTAGGGTGCGGTGCACTTCTTCTGTACGCTTTTTGCATAGGAAAATGGGATAACTTGTCCCTGTCGGCACAAAGGGGCTGAATTCAGCTCCGCGGTGGCTGTTGAGCAGCCCGTAAAAGGTTATCTTCCCGTCAAGGACGAATATGTCCCCCCCTATCATGCATTCATGATCCATTTGTATATATTCTTCAACTATGACCTTATTTTCTCCTGATATCTCCATTGCCTTTTCAAATGCTTCTTCAAGGCGGGAAAGACTGTCAACTTTCGTTACCCCGGCACTGCCGGCCGAATCTACGGGTTTTACCATAACGGGAAACATGTCATCGCCTATCTGAGCTCCTGCCTCGGCAAAAGATCCAAAAACATATGACCTGGGGCAATCAAAGCCGTTTGTTTTCAGAAAATTCCTGAAGAGGTCTTTTCTTGTCAGGGTCAGGACTGATCCGTATGGGTTGGAAGGTAGGCCGAGCATGTTCCCGACAAATGCCGCGGTTTTAGCCAGCAGGTCAGAAGAGTATGAGACGATGCCATCGATATTTTTCTCTCGGGCCAGTTCAAGTACCAGGTCCTTATCCGCAGCGCTTATGCTGTAATATTCATCTGCCAAAAGCCGGCCGGGGTTGTCCGGCAGATAATCGCACAAAATTGTGCGGTATCCCTTTTCAACGGCATATTCGATGAGCGGGAGCGATTTCCGGGCGCCTCCGAGTATCATCAGCTTTTTGCCCTGATTTTTGCACGTTGTGTCAGGCCTCATAATGATCCCCGGCTTTCTGCAGCAAGAATGGCCATTTCAGCAATGTACTCCATATCTTCCTCACCGTATCTCTGGTCGCAGGGCAAAGGCAAAATATTGGAAGCCAGGTCATATTCCCTGCTCTTTTCGCTGTTCTCCGCCAGGACGTTGGGCCATAAGACCGGCACGTATATATTGTCCTTTTCAAGTCTCTTTCTTGCCTCTATGCCCTTGCGGCAATAGAAAGGGTAAGCAAAGGCTCCGTCAGGCTCTTTCAGCTCAAGCGCATTTCTGCCGCCAAGCTTTTCATGCAGCCATTTAAAGTTTTCATTTCTCCTGCTCCTGACCTTTTCATAGTCGACGGCACCCAGGATGTTTTTCGTAAGAAGTGACATTTTTCTAAGAGGCAAGGCTTCAAAAGCAGCCTCAGTTTCCCTGAATTTTGCGTAGTAGTCTGATGCCCTCCCCTCGAACCTTCCCAGCACATGGGACATACGGTCCATCGAAACATCAGTTTCAAGCTCTTCATCCAGGCGGATATTTGTCGACAGGTAGGCACCGTCAGGAACGCCAAAAAATTTTCTGCATGAATACAAGGTATCCGTATTTTCCGGAGGCTTCTGGAAAAATGCCTGTGAGCAGTCAAATATGATATTTTTATATCTGTCCTTAAATTCAGGAACCACCTCATTGCCGATCTGTCCAAAATAATTAACGATCAGCACATATTCATCATCTGAAGGGACTTTTTCAAGGACAGGCAAAAAGTTTTCATTGACCTGATAAAAATCATAAAAAAAGCCGTTTTTTGCGCACATGCTGCTGACAGAAGCACACAGCCAGCGAGGTATATAGAGCTTTTTCGCCCGCCTGGCCCTAAGGATATACAAAAGGGCATTCCTGCAGGTGTTCAATGCGGTAAGCCCCGCATAATACTCCCTGTTTACAAGCTGCTCAAGTCCAAAGTATCCGCCTCTCTCTTTCATCTGTCCGTCCGTGAGAGACACGCCTCCTTCATTTAAGATACCCATGGCCGCAAAGATATTCCACGCAATGATATTTTACCTTAATTCAGATGATTTACGCTTGCCCCTGCAAATTTTTTATGCCCGGTCTGCTCACGGCCGGATACATAATTGACAGTTATTTAGTTATAATACTAAGTAAAAGCAATCCGGACCGTGCCCGAACGGGGGGCATGGCAGGCAGCCCTGCAAAAGGGGGGAAATCTCACAATGACAGAGCCGAAAGAGAAGAGGACCTATCTTGTGACAGGCGGAGCAGGGTTCATTGGAAGCAACCTCGTCCATTATCTTGTCTCCCTGGGCCACAGGGCAGTTGTGATAGACAAACTTACATACGCCGGCAACAAAGCCTCGCTTGCAGGGATCTCTCAGGAAATGCTGCGGTTCGAACAAATTGATATTTGTGATACAGATGCTGTTTCAAAGCTCATATTTGAAACCGGACCAGCCGGGATATTCCACCTGGCCGCGGAAAGCCATGTCGACCGCTCGATCGATGGCCCGGCGGATTTCATAAATACAAACATAAAAGGAACTTTTTCAATGCTTACAGCAGCAAGAAAATATTACGAATCTCTCCCAGGATACTCAACAACCGCTTCACCATCGCTTCACAACAGCTTCACGCAGGATGCTTCCCCTCAGCTTCACAAAAGTCTTTTCCGTTTCCTCCACGTCTCCACCGATGAGGTTTACGGCAGCCTCGGAGATATCGGCTTCTTCACAGAAGAGACCCCCTACGCCCCGAACTCGCCCTACTCCGCGTCAAAGGCTGCTTCGGACCATCTGGTAAGAGCCTGGCACCATACATACGGACTGCCCGTGCTGACGACGAACTGCTCGAACAACTACGGACCCAGGCAGTTCCCGGAAAAGCTCATCCCTCTCATTATCAGCAGCGCCCTTGCAGGCAAGGGGCTTCCCGTTTACGGGGACGGCAAAAACGTCAGGGACTGGCTATATGTCGATGACCACTGCCATGCTCTCTTCACTGTGATGATGGCTGGAAGGCCCGGTGAGACATACAACATCGGAGGAAACTGCGAGAAGACCAACATCGGGATCGTAAGGACCATCTGTTCCATACTTGATGAAATGAAGCCCAAAGATGACGGAACAAAATACGATGAGAAGATAACATTTGTCAAAGACCGGCCCGGACACGACCTGCGCTATGCCATAGATGCATCAAAGATAAAGAAGGAGCTTGGCTGGGAACCAAGAGAGACATTTGAGACCGG
>DAITML010000057.1:0-7949 GCA_036835165.1 Synergistaceae bacterium
AACCCGGCAAGGATGACCGGAGACGGCTATTCTTTGGCAAAGAGGTCCGGGCTTGATTTGATAGATATGGAATTTGTCCAGTTTTACCCAATAGGGTGGAACGAACCCGGCCTTCCCCAATGGATGGCTGATACCGGGCTTGTAGACTACCTCAGGATAACGGATGAAGCGGGAGACGAATTCTTCAAAAAGGCTATAAACGAGTGGGGTTATAAAAACGGAGCAGAGGCTAACTTATTTGCGAGGGACCGCTGTTCTGTCCTTATGGCCCAGAAGGAGCGGACAGGACGGGTCATGGCTCACCTCGAAGATGTTCCTGCAGATAAATGGGAGGATAGTGGGTTGCGCTATTCTCTTACGGTCGACTACAGATTTTTTGATGAGTTCAGGCGTCCGGTCAGAGTTTCTCCGATACAGCACTATATGTCCGGGGGCATAAGGATCGACGGCGGATGCAGGACGGGCATTTCAGGGCTTTACGCATGCGGCGAAGCCACAGGCGGGGTAGACGGAGCAAACAGGATCGGCGGAAACGCGCTTTCCAACATTGTGACTTTCGGGATGATTGCAGGACGTAACGCTGCAGGAGACGGGCTGTGGGAGACAAGGCTAAACAATGAGCCAGAAAGATATAACCCTGTTGCAAGCTCCGGGGCAGGAGAAGAACCTTCCAAATTAAGGTCTGAACTGCAGAAAGCCGTGTGGGAAAATCTCGGTCCGATCAGGAGTGAAAAAAGCATCAGGATTGCACAGGATAAGGCAAGGGATATCAGTGAAAGACAGATGCGGATCGAGAGCCCGACAGAGATGCTCCTGGCACTTGAAATGAGAGGTCTTATCGATACTGTTGCTGCTGTTGCGGAGGGAGCCCTCCGGAGAAAGGCATCACTTGGGACTCATTACATAGAGCAATGACTGCAAGCTGCATTATGGTCACTGTCGCCGCCTGCTGTTTTCCCGGCATAGTTTATGCGAAATTGATTTTGTACCATTTTCATGTATATTTATTATTGAATTACAATAATTGAATTACAATAAATGTATTTTTTAATATATACTGTAAACGTTCTAATTTGATAACATTTATCCAAAACCGTTTGGTTCTATTATTGACTTAGCGGTATGGGTCGACTTTACAATAAGGAAATTGCCCTTTTCGCGAGTATTCAGATCATTTGCCTCATTAAAATTTGCATGGGAGGAGGTTTGAATTTTGGGCATAAACGAGTTACAGGACAGAAAAAAAACAGTTTTTGCTGCCTATGCCGCCGGCTTTATATTTATACTCTCTGCGCTGATATTTATGAACAACACATACAATAATGCAAAGGAAGAAATTATTGCCTCCATCCGCGATGTTGAAAGCAGAAACATAGCTCTGTTAAGGCAAAACCTTATCATAAACAAGGATTTTGTAACAAGCATATCAATGACGATCGGAAGGCTTGCACCCGAACTAAACTCTCCCGAAGCCATCAGGTTCTTAAGGGAGCAGAACCGTTTCACAGGTTTTGGCGCGCTCTCCCTTATAAACAGGGATGGGAGTGTGTATTTTGGCAATCCCTTAAGCAAAGCGGAACAGGAGTATTTTAAGGGGATAATTTCGAAAAACCGGATGCATTCCAACATAAGGATCTCAGGGTCGGGCAAGGGCGGATATCTTACGATCAACTCGGTGATAAATAACGGAAACGAAGCGATCGGAGTCCTCTCTGCCAGATTTTACCGTCACAGACTCAACGCGCTGGTCACTTTCGACATCTTTGGGCAGGGCGGCTACTGCTATCTGCTTTCAAAAGACGGGGCAATTATTGCGAGGTCTGACAACCCGATGGTCAACAAGGACGCGGTTGCGCTACCCGACCTGTTTTCTTCAGTTTCAGGCGGTGACGATGGAAGCGAGTACTGTGCGACTGTAGCCGGAGCAATGCATAAAGGCCTGTCAGGCGAGATTATATTTCCCACCAAGGAAGGGCATAAAGTTGTCAGTTATATACCGGTAGGAATGGCCGACCTCTATCTGCTCACTTCTGTGCCGGAAAATGTGGTATATTCTGCTGCCTCGGGATATTTTTTCAAGGGGATGGCATTTGTTATAATATCAATTGCTGTCTTCGGAGGATTTATGCTCTTTTTTTTCAAAACTATCCGTAAAAATTCCAGGATCATAGAAAGTGCCAACAGGGAACTCTCGCTGATCTATGAAAGCATGCCCGGAGGGATAGTTAATTACATACTTGAGAACCAAAAATGGAGGATTAAATCAGCGAACGACGGCTTTTACAAGCTTATTGGCTGTTCAAAAGATGAGTTTGAAAAAAAATACGAAGGCAATATTTTTAAGATGCTCTCAGAACCGATGACGCGTGAAGCAAGTGAGGAATTCTGGTCCAAGATAGACAATAAGGAAACTTTCGAGACTGAACTGAAGCTGATGAGCTGGAGCGGCGTCCCCAAATGGGTCTGCATGAGCATCGACTATGTCAGGAATGACGACGAGACCAAGGAAGCCGTGGCCATTTTTTCTGACATAACGGGGATCAAGGCTGCCGATCAGGAGCTGTATATAAGCAAGGAACAGTTCGATATCGTTAAGAGACTCACAAATGTTATTTTCTTTGAATGGGACGTAGAAACAGGCACTGTCTCACACTCGTCCAATTTTCTTGATTTCTTTTATCCGCTCGACAGTTATGAAGGTTTTCCATATAGCCTGAAGGGTTACAGAGCCTTTTCACAGGAAGATGCCGAAAGCCTGATCACCCTCTTTGAAAAGTTCAGGCATGGACTTGCCAAAAGCGATGCTGAATTCAGGGCGGTCAACAGGCATGGCGAATCGCGATGGTACAAGGCCTCTATGTCTGCCATACTTGATGACTCAGGCCGGCCTCTAAAGGTAGTCGGGATACTCTCTGACATAGACGAACAGAAACGTAAGCTCCTGACTGCCGAAGAGACTGCAATGAAAGATCCCCTCACACAGCTCTACAATAAAGTTTCCACAAAAGCTCTTATTGAGGAATATTTAGATACGAATAAGAACCAGGGTGCATTTATGATGCTTGATATCGACAACTTCAAGCGTGTGAACGACACACTGGGACATCTCTACGGAGATGCCGTGCTCAGCGAGCTGGCGCATACTCTTAAGTCCCTTTTCAGGGATTCCGATATCATAGGCAGAGTCGGAGGAGATGAGTTCGTGGTTTTCATGACGAACATAAACGAGCTTGCTGTGATCCGGACCAAGGCGGAAAGGATACTCAGTGCCTTCAAGCGCTCCTTCAGGACAGAAAATGCAGAACAGGGAATTTCCTGCAGCATAGGTGTATCAATATACCCCAGCCACGGCAGCACTTACGATGAACTGATGCAGAAGGCTGACAGTTCCCTTTACTTCTCTAAGAGCAGGGGCAAGGATCAGTGTACCCTCTACTCAGATGATGTCGAAAGCTGCGGTGTCTTTGCTTTGGGTGAAACAAGGGGCACGACTGAGATAGCAGTCCCTCATGGGTTTGTACAGAAAAACTTCAGGGAGAACGTTGCCGAGTATATTCTCAAACTCTTTTATCAGTACGATGATGTAGATACGGCAGTCCCGATACTCCTTGAATTCGTAGGCAACTCCTTCAAGATGGGGCGCATGGATGTCTCTGTATTTTCGGAGGACGATACCTACTACGAGATACTCTATGAATGGTGCGACGAGGGTGTCTCTCCGCTGAAGAAAGAGGGAAAGAAATTTCCCGCGGATGAGTGGTCCTCAATAAAGGCCCAGCTTGATGATAACGACATACTGCTTTGTCAGAACGCAGATATTGGCATCCCCGATTATCTTGAGAACGACCACATGAAGATACGCGGTGTCAAATCTACAATGCTTTGCTATATCGTTGAAAAGGGAAAGAGAAAGGCCGTCCTTGCATTTGAATATTTAAAGGAGAAGCATATCTTCACAAAGGAAGAAAAGGAGACGATCAGGACCATATCTGACACAATAAGTCTCTTTGTACTGAGGGCCAGAGAACATGCCCTTTACAATGAGAAAGTATCCCAGATGAAAAACTGGGAAGTAGTGCTTGATGAGACCGATGACGTGGTCTACGTAAGTGATGCTGAAAATTATGACCTGATCTATCTGAACAAGGCCGGAAGGGAACTGCCTTGGATCAACGGAAGAGAGTTCAGGGGACGGAAATGCCACGAGTTTTTCTTTGGGACCGATAAGCCCTGCTCTTTCTGCACTATGGACCTCCTTTCAAAGGATAAATATTATATTTGGGAGCGCACAGACCAAAATTCGGGAAACCATTACATGCTGAAAGACAAACTTCTTGACTGGAACGGGAGGCTTGCCAGGATAGAATGGGCGATCAACCTGACAGAGAAACAGGAACAGCAAAAGAAGCTCTCTTCGAGGCTGAAGATCGAAAAGGCGCTTCTCGGCGGTATCGGTGAGATGGCTTATGCCGTAAACCTGAAAGAGTCGATAAAAGCGATCCTTCGATGTGTAGGAGATCTGTACAACGCGGACAGGAGCTACATAATGAGGATCAACGAAAGCGGGCAGACCATAAGCATGACAAATGAGTGGCTTGGAGATGGGGTCGCACCGGAGATCGGAAACCTCCAGAATTTTCAACTTGATCGATCTCCGATCTGGCACATGGCATTCACAAAACAGGAATCAGTTTTCATCTCGGACATATCAATATTCAAAGAAACTGAACCGGAAGAATATGAAAGGCTTGCCGTGCAGGGGATAGAGGCTATGTATGCGATACCAATAACCATACGCGGGCAGTTTTGGGGATTTTTGGGCGTAGACTCGCCCAGAAGGTACAAGGGTGACATGTACGTGCTTGAGTCCGTTGCATACTTCGTTGCAGACGAAATAAGCAAGAGGCGTCTCATTGAGTTGTCAGAAGGAAATGGTGATAAAGGATGATGAAGAAGATGTTCCATTCACTTTTATTTTGGGAGGGCCTTTCATTCGCGGTTGCATTTATTGGCGGCAGGGCCATGAGTGAGAGTTCTATGCTCTGGTACAGTGAACTTTCAAGATCATCACTTACGCCTCCCAATATTGCATTTCCGATAGTATGGACATTCCTCTACGCACTGATGGGGTATTCGGCATACAGGGTGGCAAAGAGGGCGAATATCGGCGCTCTCATCCCATATGCTGTCCAGCTTGCACTTAACCTCACATGGAGCTGGGTCTTCTTTTACTTCAGACAGCCTTCCGCAGGTCTGGTGAATATTTTGCTTTTGGTCTTTGCTGTACTGTGGACTGCGGCTGAATTCAGGAAACACGACAGGATAGCAGCATTCCTCCTGTTACCCTACATCCTTTGGGGATGCTTTGCCTTCTGGCTCAATTTATACATAGTCATACACAACTGACCGACAATTTTTTAAACCCATATTAGGAGGTCTCACAATGAAAGAAATTAAAATGTTCATGTTTGAAAGCTGTCCTCACTGTGCAAAAGCCAGAAAGATCATATCGTCGCTTCTTGACTCCAACCCCGAATATAAAAAAATACCGTTTGTGATGATCGACGAAAAATTGCAGCCGGAAGAGGCGGATAAGTGTGATTACTTCTACGTGCCATGCTTTTTTGTGGGAGACGAAAAGGTACATGAGGGAAAAGTGGACGAGGATAAGGTAAGGGATGTCTTTAAAAAAGCAGCTGAATAAGAAATCTGAAAAGACAGGAAGGGTCCGGATGAAAATTGACGATATTGAAATATTGAGCCTTATAGGCAACACACCGCTATATAAGCTTAAAACGGATACAGGAGGGGCAGATGTCTGGATAAAGCTGGAAGGCTCCAACCCCGGGGGTTCGATCAAAGACAGGGCTGTCTGGGGAATGCTGAAAAAGGCGGAACTTAAAGGCGACCTGAAGAACGATACCGTCCTTGTAGAGCCTACAAGCGGCAATACAGGCATCGGGCTGGCGCTGCTCGGAAGGGCTATGGGGCTCAGGGTCGTCCTCACAATGCCGGAATCGATGTCGGTCGAGAGAAGAACGATACTATCATCCTTCGGGGCGGAACTGCTCCTTACCCCCGCATCGAAAGGAATGCAGGGGGCCGTTGATGCCGCATGCGATTTCCTCTCAAAAGAAAAGAAAGCCCTGATGCTGGACCAGTTTTCAAACGGGGGCAATCCTTGGGCACATGAAATGACGACCGGCCCTGAGATCCTGAGACAGATTCCAAAAAACAAAAAAATCGCTGCTTTTGTGGCAGGGTTTGGAACAGGCGGTACGGTAAGCGGTGTGGGGAAAGTCCTTCGAAGGGAATTTCCCGATGTCAGAATAATTGCTGTTGAACCACTTTCGAGCCCGCTTCTCACGGAAGGAAGGGCAGGCCCCCACAAGGTTCAGGGGATAGGGGCCAACTTTGTGCCAAAAAATCTGGACAGGGATGTTGTTACAACATTTGAAAGAGTCAGCGACGAGGACGCACTGGTAACGGCAAAATGGCTGGCATCGGAAGAGGGGCTTTTCAGCGGAATATCAACCGGCGCAAACGTATGGGCTGCACTGCAGGAAGCAAAAAAACATCCTGAAGATACCATTGTGGTCACTGTGCAGCCTGACCGCGGAGACAAGTATCTCAGCATTTTTTCGGCGTAGTTTACCGGAACGTCAGCCGTGATGTCCCTGGTTTCAAGGAGTGATGACATGTCCGGATATAAAAAGATAGAAATTATTAAAGATCATAACGTAGCAGTTATAAGGATGAATTCCCCGGAGACTATGAATGCGCTTGAAAGCCTTCTCTTTGAGGAACTGTGCGATGCAACTGCTGATATTGAGCGGGACGGTTCTGTCAGGGCCGTGATACTCACCGGCACAGGCAGGGCTTTCTGCGCCGGTGGAGACCTTAAGAGGTTTTCAGACGGGTTTGAAGCAAACGAAGGCTATTTTTACATGAGAAGATTTGCTCCATGGGTCAAACAGTTTGCCGACATGGAAAAACCAACTATAGCTGCTGTGAATGGATATGCTGTCGGAGCAGGTTTTTGCATTGCCCTTCACGCGGATATGATAGTTGCTTCTGAGGATGCGAAGTTTGGCATGGCATTTGCGAATGTCGGCCTTATTCCGGATCTTGGAGGACTTTATGCCCTTCCGAGGCTGGTCGGGCTCCAGAAGGCAAAAGAACTGGTATTCACAGGCAGGAATATCAGCGCCTCCGAAGCAAAAGAGATCGGCATAGTCAACAAGATAACGTCCCCGGAAAGACTTTTTGAAGATTCTCTTGAATTGGCAAAAAAAATCGCTGAAGGTCCTTCATTTGCTCACAGAATGGCAAAGATCCTCATTAATTCATCAGACGCAATGACACTGGATCAGCTGATGGAACAGGAAGCCCTGCTCCAGGCACAGTGCATACAGACCGAGGACCACAAAAATGCGGTCGATGCCTTTTTCAAAAAGGTAAAGCCTGTCTTTAAGGGGAGATGACCAAGGTCACAATTGTGAAGCTGCCGGAAGAACACCGGCGTCAAGCAGTAGGCAAGCGTGGGCAAGCAATAGGCGAGCGGTCGTAGGTACGGAGAAGTGCGGCGTGAAGATGCCGCGGGAAGTGGCGATATTGCCGCCGAGAAGAGCCGGAACAGCCGGCGGAAAGATGTTGTTTTTAAAAACATGGCTGAGCGGTTGCTTAGCAGTCGTTAGATCTACCGGGAAACCAGCCCTTCCGTCGTTCCCGAATGCCTGTGTCGGGAATCCAGCGGCTTTTGTTTATGTCCCAGAAAAAGCTCTCATAGACTAAACCCAAAGACACTGGATCCCCGACTGATCCATTCGGGGACGACGATATAAAAGACTTTCATTCACCGCCGGGTGGGTCTTCCGGCAAATTCTCCAGCGGCCAAAGGACGCGAATTCCCCCGCAGATGCAGTCCCCGCCAGCTTTCAACAATTGCT
>DAITML010000058.1:0-7852 GCA_036835165.1 Synergistaceae bacterium
CGCGATGCGAAGCGAGCAAATTCTCCAGCGAACATGGTTCTCAGTTCGCGAATTCTCCGCAGCCAAAGGCTGCAAATTCCCCGGGCTTAAGCTTCAGATTCTGGCAACTGCTTAGCCATTGCTTCACGCGACAGCTTTTGTCGCAGTTTCACCATTGTTATGGCCGCTTATGGATATATAATATTAGAATATTGCTTATTTGCAGACAGATGAGGGGGTTATGACTTGAGCGACAGGATGAGACCGCTGCCATTTTCCGTACTTATGAAATGGATACTCAACGAAATGGAGAGCAGAGGGACGATTTTCAGCGTCAGCTCCATCTACCGGCACAAAGGCGGGTCTTTCAAATTTCTTGGGCAAGATCTTGAGAACCCGTTCGGGCCTGCTGCCGGCCCCCACACGCAGCTTGCTCAGAACATAATATCCGCATATGCAGCCGGAGCACGTTTTTTCGAACTGAAAACAGTCCAGACTTTTGACGGAGAAAACATACAGGTTTCCAAGCCGTGCATCGACGCAAGGGATGAATGCTACAATGTTGAATGGTCAACGGAGCTTACCGTTGGCAACGCCTTTGATGAATATGTAAAGGCCTGGGCAGCCATCAGGCTGATCTCAAAGGAATATGGGCTTGGGGATCCTGGTGGCTTCATGTTCAACATGAGCGTCGGCTATGACTATGAAGGGATAAGTTCGCCAAAGATCGACTCCTTTATCGAAGGGCTGAAAGATGCATCTTCAAGCAAAATATGGAGGGAATGCCTCGGATGGGCATCAGAAAACGCGTGGCGTTTCAGGAATGTCGGTATTCAAGATATTGAAAGCATATCGCCGCGTGTTTGCTCTTCAATAACGCTTTCGACACTTCACGGCTGTCCATCTCATGAGATAGAGAAGATAGCACACTACCTTCTGAGCAAAAAAGGCCTTAATACATTTGTAAAAATCAACCCTACCCTCATAGGATACGAAAGAGCAAGAGAGACCCTGGACAACCTTGGGTTCGGCTCTCTTTCCTTTGATGACCGTCACTTCAGGGAAGATCTGCAGTACAGTGATGCCGTCCAAATGATAAGCAGGCTATCCGCTGTGGCAGAAAAGAAGGGTCTTGTCTTTGGAGCCAAACTTACAAACACGCTCCCGGTGAACAACCCAGGCGATGTTATGTCCGGCGGAGAGATGTATATGTCTGGACGTGCGCTCTTCCCGCTGACGGCAATAACTGCAGGTCTTCTCGCGGAAGAGTTCGACGGCAGGCTGCCGCTTTCATGGTCCGGCGGTGCGGATATGACAAACGTCATCAGCCTGGTCAAGGCTGGGATATTCCCGGTTACCATGGCTACGACGCTGCTCAAGCCCGGCGGCTATAACAGGCTCAAACAGATGGCTGAGCTTTTTTATTCTTCAGCTCCGGAGCTTCTTTCGAGAATATCCCTCGAAGGGATCAGGGAGATCATTGCCAAGGCTGGTACCGAAGAGTGGTACAGAAAGCCGCTCAAACAGGATAGGCTGTTTCCGGAAAAGGAAAAGCTGCCGCTGACGGACTGCTTCATTGCCCCCTGCAGTGAGGGATGTCCGATCGGTCAGGATGTGCCGGGCTACATTTCCCTTGTGGGAGAGCATAAGTTCGGCGAAGCATTGGAACTAATACTGGATAAAAACCCGCTTCCCTTCATAACAGGTACCATCTGTACCCACAAATGTATGGCCTGCTGCACCAGAAACCATTACGAAGAGCCTGTCAGGATAAGGGATGTCAAGCTGAAGGCGGCAGAGAAGGGTTTCAGGGAAGTAATAGATAAAATAAGGCCGGCCGAACTGAGGACGAAAGCAAAAGCTGCAGTGATAGGCGGAGGGCCGGCAGGTCTTGCCTCTGCATATTTTCTCCAAAGGTATGGCTTAAAAACTGTGATATTTGAACGTCAGGCTGAAGCCGGAGGAGTTGTTCGGCATGTCATACCTGATTTCAGAATAGGACTTTCCGCAGTGGAAAGAGACATTGAGATCATAAAGAAAACAGGTGCTGAGCTGGTCCTTGGTGCGGGTGTCTCTTCGCTGGAGGAACTCAGGAACAGCGGTTACAAATATATTATTATTGCAGGCGGTGCGTGGAAGCACGAAGAGCTCGGCGTAAAAAGCGATATGAAGGTCAATGCGCTGAATTTTCTGGCCTCATTCAAAAAGGAGCCGGCAAAAATAAAATTAGGCAAAAATGTGATCGTCATAGGCGGGGGCAACACAGCAATGGACTCTGCCAGGGCAGCTAAAAGAATAAAGGGAGTCAGGACGGTAAGCATAGTTTATAGGCGGACAGCAATGTTTATGCCTGCAGAGGAAGAGGAACTCAGGCTTGCAGTGGAAGACGGGATCATCTTCCGGGAACTGCTCCAGCCTCTTTCCCATGAGGATGGGAGAATTACCTGTGCCGTCATGACTTTGGGACCCGTTGATCAGTCCGGACGCAGCTCGCCGGTGCCAACCGGGCAGACAGTAAGTATCCCGGCCGATACTCTTATAGAAGCAGTCGGAGAAAACATTGATTCAGACTTCTTCACTGACAATAATATATTTGTGGATCATAAGGGTCGTCCGTTGACAGACAGGAAAAGCTATGAGACAAACATCAAAGGTGTTTATGTGGCCGGCGACGCAAGGCTAGGCCCGAAAACAGTTGTTGAAGCCATAGCCGACGCAAGGCACGTTGCCGACGAGATAGCACTGAAGGAAGGACTCAATTTAATAGAGAACGGCCATAAGGGTGATCATGACCTGAAAACTCTCCGTGCAAAGAAAGGCGAGCTGGTATTTTACCGGTCACTTGGCAAAGAGCCCGACCGCTGCCTTGAGTGCGGCGTGCTTTGTGAGAATTGCGTAGACGTGTGTCCCAACAGGGCCAACATTTCAGTCTTGCCGGAAGGGGCCTCTTCACCACAGGTAGTTCACATAGACACTCTCTGCAACGAGTGCGGAAACTGTTCCACTTTTTGTCCGTGGGCAGGATCCCCCTACAAAGACAAATTCACGTTTTTTTTGAAAGAAAAAGATTTTTATGAAAGCCGCAACAGCGGTTTTTTCACCTTGGGAAAAGACAAATTTAAAATACGCCTGGAAGGCAGAATCTTTACGTCCGAACTTGATCCAGAAGACAATAAACTGCCCGCAGACATCGCAGCTTTAATTAAAGCGGCCATGAAGAGTATCCCGATCTGAGGGAGGGATCTTTGTGTTCGAAATCATTGTAAATGGCAGCAGGCACAAAGCTGTATCAAACAAAAAGCTTATTGATTTCCTGAGGGACGACCTTTCGCTTACATCTGTCAAGAACGGGTGCAAGGAAGGAGCCTGCGGGACATGCATGGTCCTCATCGACGGAAAGCCATGCAAGGCCTGTGTCCGGGAACTGAAAAACCTCGCCGGAAAAAGGATCCTCACGGTGGAAGGGCTGAGCGTAAGGGAAAAGGATGTTTATTCATACTCATTTTCTGTCTCAGGGGCCGTCCAGTGCGGATTCTGCATACCCGGAATGGTTATAAGCGCCAAGGCTCTGCTTGACAGGGATCAGGATCCTGCCCCGGGAGATGTCAGGGATGCCATCAAAAATAACATTTGCCGCTGTACCGGTTACAAAAAGATAGAAGAAGCGATCCTTCTGGCAGCTAAGATGTTCAGGGAAGATATTCCTGTGCCCGAGGGACATTACACCGGAAAAGTCGGGGAGAATATTCCCCGCACAGATGCCGTTGCTAAGGTAATTGGAACTGCCCAATATGTCGCCGACATCAAAATTGGAGGCATGATATACGGTTCTGCTCTCAGGAGTGAATACCCGAGGGCGATAATAAGATCTATCGATACGTCAGAAGCTAAAAAATTAAATGGTGTCGTTGGAGTATTCACTGCGGATGACATCCCCGGCAAAAAGAAGATCGGCCATCTTGTGAAGGACTGGGATGTGATGATCCCTGCCGGAAGCTCCACAAGATATGTCGGAGATGCGCTTGCCCTTGTCGCCGCGGAGACGCCTGAGTTATTGGAAGAGGCAAAAAAGCTGATAAGGGTAGAATATGAGATCCTGAAGCCTCTTAAATCACCGTCTGAAGCCCTTGCAGACGGAGCTCCCATGATCCACGAAGGCGGAAATGTAATGTCAAGAGTGGAGCTTAAGAGGGGCAATGCCGATGAGGTCATAAAAAATTCAAAATATGCCGTTACGAAAAAATATTCACTCCCGTTTACCGAACACGCCTTCCTTGAACCGGAAACGGCTGTGGCCCTGATGGAAGATAACGAGGTAGTAAGGATCTATTCTGCCGACCAGGGAGTCTACCAGACGATGAAGGAGTGTTCTGAAGCTCTGGGCCTGCCTCATGAGAAGGTAAGGGTGACTGCTGCGATCATAGGCGGAGGCTTCGGCGGCAAGGAAGACATGAGCGTCCAGCATCACGCGGCCCTGCTTGCATACCTTACCGGCCGTCCTGTAAAAGTCTCGCTTACCAGGGCGGAGAGCATCAAAGTACATCCTAAAAGGCACGCGATGGAAATTGAGATGACCACCGCCTGTGACGGTGAAGGAAGGCTTACGGCAATGAAAGCGGTGATCGTCTCCGACACCGGGGCGTATGCATCGCTTGGAGGGCCTGTCCTGCAAAGGGCCTGCACCCATGCTGCAGGCCCCTACAACTACCAGAATATCGACATCAGTGGGACAGCAGTCTACACCAACAACCCACCTGCGGGTGCTTTCAGGGGGTTCGGGGTCACTCAGAGCTGCTTTGCTGCAGAGTGCAACATTAACCTTCTTGCAGAAAAAACCGGACTCTCACCATGGGAGTTCCGATTCAAAAATGCGATAAGGCCGGGCGATGAACTTCCCAACGGTCAGATAGCCGATGATACGACAGCGCTCGAAGAGGCTCTCCTTGCTCTCAGGGATGAATATGAGAGGAACCCCAAAGCTGGCATCTCATGCGCTATGAAAAATGCAGGCCTGGGAGTGGGGGTCCCTGATTTTGGAAGATGCAGGCTGATGATAAGGGCCGGCAAGGTCCATATAGCCACCAGCGCCTCGTGCATAGGGCAGGGACTGGGTACTGTTGTCACGCAGATGGTATGTGACGTTACGGGACTTTCCCCGGAGCTTGTCGTTCATGACCCTGCAGATACCTTCCTTACCCCTGACTCCGGAAATACGACCGCGTCCAGGCAGACTGTGATAACCGGTGAAGCTGCAAGAAAAGCCGCAGCCCAACTGAAAGAGGAGCTGGAAGTAAATACCCTTCAGAAACTCGAAGGACGCGAGTATTATGCGGAATTTGAGAGCGTTACCGACAAAATGGGCTCTGACAAGCCACATCCTGTAAGTCACATATCATATGGATATGCCGCCCATCTTGTCATACTGGATGAAGATGGAAAGATAAAAAAGATCACAGCTGCCCACGATGTAGGCAGGGCGATAAACCCTAAAAGCGTCGAGGGACAGATCGAGGGTGGGGTTGTTATGAGCATGGGTTATGCCCTTACAGAAAATTTCCCGCTCAGGGAGTGTATCCCCCAAGCCAAATTCGGTACTCTGGGGCTTTTCAGAGCCGACATGGTTCCTGAGATAGAAAGCATAGTGATCGGCAAGGCAAAAGACGGTTTTGCAGCAGGGGCAAAGGGAATAGGGGAAATAGCCGCGATCCCCGGTGCACCCGCTATACAGCTTGCATACTACAACAGGGACGGGAAATTCAGGACTTCACTGCCGCTCAAAGATACTCCGTACAGCAATAAGGAATGACATCTGACCGAGATAAGAAGTAATGAAAAAGGGCGGCCTTTGGCCGCCCTTATCCAAGTGTTGTCAGTTATGAGATAAGACTGATCAGCAGCCGCCGCCGCAGCCGCCGCCACCGCCGCCACCGCCACCGCCACCGCCGCCGCCACCGCCGCCACCGGAGCCGCCTGATGATTCAGCAGCTTTTTTCACTGCTTCTGCGCCGTCATTGCCCGGATTTTCGGGATCGTCCGACTCTGTCATCCATGGTATCCAGAAGTCCTTTGTCCCTTCCACAACGGTTGTGACGCCTTCAACGACACCCTTGCCCGGATTAACGATGAGGATGGGAAGATTGATATATTTCGAAGCTGTCTCTATTGATTTTAAATTCTTTTCATCGGTCTCTTTTCCTTGAACTGCGTCTACAAAACCTATCGTTGCGCTAACGAATTCAAAACCACCCGCAAGTATGCCGCCTATCACCATAACTCCTCCTGTGACCGGAGCGGTCGAGACTATCGCAGCACCTCCGAATATCGTACCAAGAGTCAGCGCAGTTCCTGCAAGGAGCTTTGCGCCTGCAGCGCCGATCTGAGCTCCTCTGCTGCTTGCAAACTTTTCCCAGGCGCTTGCGGTCTCCGGCATTGCGTCAGGTATCTTGGAAAAATCTGACGGATTTAAGTTGTTGATCCCAACATCAACAGTGTCAGATTTTACTGCCACGCTGTTGAGATTAGCCTCGAAGGCGGCCATTGAGGAAGAGAGCGACTGACCGGCGGCAAAAGCGGGTGCAGCCGTGATGTGCCTGAAGATTATCGCAAAAAATGTGCGTTCTTCTTCAGACATCTTGTCCAGAGCAGCTCTTGCAAAGGCAATGTTTCTTGAATACCTTTTTGCGCTGGACTTGAGATCACGCATCAGCAGCTGGATCTCAAAGCGCATTGCCTTTATCTGTTCCTGGCTGGGAGCTCTTTTCCCTCTTGTCGCGTCATATCCTGTCTTGAAGAAATAGCGCATTCCCATCTCGGCATCAACGGCTGCCTTGCAGAAGCGTGCGTGTTCTTTATTAATAGCTTCAAGATATTTCTTTGGGAGTTTATAAGTAGTTATCTCTTCCGCTCCCTTAGCCTGGACTGTGGTTTGCTTATTGTTTTTTGCCTGTAGTCCTGTTTTTACAGTTGCTGACGAAGCCGATTTTGATAAGGAAGCAGGAGCAGAAGAATTTCCTCCTGTGGCAGGCGATTCATACTTTGAAGAAAGTGCTGCTTCTGCAAAAGAAGACAAAGACGTTAAGGCAAGTGAAAAGATAAAAATATAAAACAACGTATTTAGCAGCTTTTTCATATTGTACTTACATCTCCTTCCTGTCAGTTATTTTTTTCGCGGAGGACTTTGTTTACTTCGTTTATCAGCACAGCCGCAATAGTTCCCTCTTTTACGGTAAGCCATTTCTTGCTGCCCTGCCGGAATATCTCTTTGTCATTGGCATAAACCGAGGCCAGCTTTATATTATATTTTCCCTTTTTGGTGTCAAAAACAAAATAATCCAGACCGTATTTGAAAGGCGCTTTCTGGTGTTTTTTAGGGAGCTCTTTTCTTACCAGTGCTTTACCTGTATCTGAATATACGCTTTTGACCCAGAAGGAAATTACCCCCTGATTTTGGATGATGCTGACTCTGTTCACATACATGTCATAACTGTTGTCCCTGTATACGCGTATAAATTTTTCTCCTGCAGCCATTGCAGTGCCGCACAGCATGAATATTGCAATAAGTAAAACGACAAAAGCAAGCGCTCTTTTTTTCATTCCCAAACCCCCTTCTTGGTAATATGTTTAACTAATTAAATTATCTCATAAGATCAGCGGCATTGTATATATTTTTTATGTGCGGATCACATTGATTTATGAGCAGTTGGTCTGTATATATAATTATTTCGGTCCTAAAGATATATTTAAATTCGGCCAAAAGGATCATAACTGATCGAGCTAAGGACAGGGAGGGAGAGGCTGCCAAATAAAATATTGGGCATTATCTTGGTCACGAACATAAGAAAAAGGGGTTCCCGGCAATTTCCGGAAACCCCCT
>DAITML010000059.1:0-7380 GCA_036835165.1 Synergistaceae bacterium
GCACAGGAGCATTTGATGTTTCCTGCGAGTATCTCCTTCCAGTCTCCTATGACATCATGGGTCCAGCAGTCGTCAGCTCCTGCGGATTCTCTCATGGTGAGCGCAAAGATATAGCTCAGTTCCTCGACCGTCGCCCCGGCTTCAAGGGCGCCTTTGAAGTGCTTCAGCACACAGGGTTTGCTGCGGCCCTTTATTGAGAGGGCGAAGCACAAAAACTGGTATGTTTTTTCATCGATCGGCATCTTCTCTTTATAGATAGCATCTATCTCGTCAAGTTTTTGGGTAAATTCAGGGAAAAACTGTTCAAGCATCCTCATTTTTCATCCCAACCTTCATTGTTTATTTGTGTTTTCTCTTAATTTGGAAATATACTATATTACATAGATGTATGTCAATATATAGTTTATTTTTGTTCTCCCGTGATGTATAGTAACGACTAGAGAAGGGTATTTCAAGGCCTGATCCGAGGTTTAGATTTTAACGGTCCGGGAGGTCAGAGTATCTAAAAATGTGGAACTACTATATGCCTGTCATAATCGTGATCTTCTCCAACACCCTTTACCACATTTGCTCAAAATCCACTCCGCGCGACGCAAATATGTTCATGTCGCTAATTGTCACATATCTTGTTGCAACTGCTTCAAGCATTGCTTTTTATCTTTTTTCCGTTCAGAACAAGGGCATCCTGTTGGACATGAAATCCCTTAACTGGACAAGCATACTGCTTGGTGTAGGTGTTTTTGGCATTGAGCTCGGTTTCATCAAAATGTACCGCGCGGGCTGGAACATAAGTGCAGCATCTCTTCTTACCAACGCAGCCATTTCGATCCTTCTTATATTCATAGGCCTGATCTTCTACAGGGAGCACCTTTCAACCAACCAAATAATAGGGATCGCGCTTTGCCTCGCCGGGTTGTTTTTCTTTAATAGATAAGACCGAATAAGAAAGAAATTTGAACACAATTCCATATTGACATCTCAACCCTCTAACCACTATACTTTTGTGAAAGTGAATTCACTTTCATTAAGAGGTGTTGTTTATGCCAAGAAAACGGTTGACTTCAACAATGAGACAGGAACAGATACTCGATACAACG
This sequence comes from Synergistaceae bacterium, assembly GCA_036835165.1. Lineage (GTDB taxonomy): Bacteria > Synergistota > Synergistia > Synergistales > Synergistaceae > Caenicola. Next base: position 1,098 of record DAITML010000059.1, read on the forward strand.
TTAGAAATAATCGCCGAAAAGGGGCTTGCCGGAGTCAATACATCAGAGATAGCACAGCGCATAGGCATAGTCCCTTCCGCACTATATCGCCATTTCGAAAATAAGGACGCCCTTATCGACGCTCTGCTTGACCGCACACATAGTATTCTTTTTGAAAATGTCAGGAAAATATCCATGGAATCGTCCGGGGCAAGCAAGAATTTGAGGAGCCTTTTTCTCCTGCACATCGAATTTATAAGAAAAAATCCGGGTATACCCAAACTTGTCTTTTCTGACGCGGCCGTCTTTGGGTCTCCTGAACGGAAGAAAAAAGTCATTTTTATAGTCAGAAATTACATGAACAAGCTTAAAGAAATTGCCGAAAAAGGCATAAGAGAAGGAGATCTGATGAACGACATTTCGTCTGAAGCTGTAGCATTTTCTATGGTCAGCTTCGCCCAGCATGTCGGACTTATTTCCAACCTCAGCGACGGCAAAATCGACATGAGCAATTTGGCGGAATTGGCCTGGAGTTACATAGAAAGAGCGATCCGAAAAGATAATGAAAACGACGGACGATAAGTCTTTGCACTATGCCAAGGAAGGAAGAAGATCTATGGGACTAAAGATAACGATCATCAAGATCCTGCTGCTCTCACTCCTGCTGATTTCAGGGAAAGCGTGCGCCAGTGTTCCGGAAGGTACAGGTACGAAACCTGTCGAACTGTGGGAAGCCATGCTAATGGCCGAAAAAAATAACCCCGTCCTTAAAGGCAGCAATATTGAAAGAGAAAAGAGCGGCATAGACGTAAAGATCGCAGAGGGGATGAAGTTGCCAAAGATCGACCTGTGGGCCAATACCACCCTTTCAGGGTACCCTTCTACCGTGGTGCCCATAAGGGAAGCGGGAGTTTTTCCACCCCTCGACACGTACATCACTCGTTTTGGGATCGAGCTGAACATCCCTATCTACACGGGAGGAAAGCTGGAGGCTGAAAAAGTGTCGGCGCAAAAAACATCTGAAGCAGTTTCCGAAGATCACAAGCAGCAAAGACAAGATCTGCTCTACAGCGTGGTATCCGTCTTCTCTCGGTCACTCTATTTTCGGGATATGAAAGATGCATCCGAAAAGAGGATCGGTGCACTTGAAGACAGGGAACGATCCCTGACGCTTCTGCTCAGCGAAGGACGTATACCCAAACTTGACCTGCTCCGGCTGCAAACTCAGCTTTCCCAGGCCAGGCATGACCACATTGTCCTTGACCAGGCTGAAAAAGACGCGCTCTCTCTGTTGGGCACACTTACCGGAAACGAATTTCCCATTGGATCCGTTGCGGCCATACCTTTCGATGCTCGACCGGATGAATTGGATAAAATTGAAAAAAGCGACGTCCTTGAGAGCAGCCATGCTGTCAAAAAATCCTCTCTTCTCACGGAAGCCTACTATGCCAGATCAGAAGCTATCAAGGGAGAGACCATGCCTCAGATATCTTTCTTCGGCAGAGGTACAGGCAGTATTGGAGGAGGTTCGGAAGTATATGACGACTGGCAGGCCGGACTTCAGGTAACTATAAAAATGTGGGACGGGTATGTCAGTAAAAACAGGTTAAAAAAATCTTTGCTGGATATTGAAAAAGCAAGGTTTGATTTGGAACAGACGCGAAACCAGACTCTCAACGATGCAAGAGAGGCCTCCGGATCCCTGAAGGAAGCGGTATCGAAGATCGAAACGGCTTCCATACAGCTCAAAGAGGCAAGAGAGGCATTTAGGATAGAACAGCTCAGATATGAAACAGGGGAAAGCACGATCACCGATCTGCTGAGTGCCGAATCGGGACTATGGTCAGCGGATGCCAGCCTCAGCAAAGCTTACTATGAGAAGATCGCTTCCGAAGCTAATGTTTTGAGACTGCTTGGGAGACTTTCCCCTGAAATGATGCGATTTTCCCCTGATAAGACCAACAATGAAAAAAAGTCAGAGAAAGATGAGGTCGTGAGGTAATGGAAAAGAAAATTGATAAAAAAATAATACCTTTGATCATAATCGCCGCTGCAGCTCTTCTTGCGGCATACACTCTCTTTTTAAAAGAGAAAGGGGAAGATCCTGATAAAATATTCGCCTCAGGAACGATAGAAACAACGGAGGCAGACATGTCATTTTTGGCGAACGGCATCTTGAAGGATCGGAAGGTCAATGAGGGCGACACTGTACACCGTGGCGAACTTATCGCGGAACTGGACAAGAGAGAGGCCGAGGCAAGGCTTCGTCAGAACGCCGCCGCAGTCGAAACCGCACGTTCGAGGTTAAAAGATCTCAGCAGCGGCTACAGAAGCCAGGAGATAGCAGAGGCCGAAGCTCAGGCAGCTCAGTTCAGGTCGAACTGGAATAACCTGAAAAATGAAGCAGAAAGATCTGAAAAGCTTTTCAGCGGCGGGGCGATAAGCAGACAGAGGCTGGACCGGGACATTACAGCAGCCGAAGTCGCCGCTTCTCAGCTTAACGCAGCTCAGAAAAAGCTTGAGCTTCTCCGTTCGGGATTCAGAGAGAAAAGCATAGATACCGCCGCGAATCAGCTTAAAGAGTCTGAAGCCGCAATGCAGGCAGCAGAGGTAATAGTATCCAACCACATACTGAAAAGTCCTATGGACGGAGTAGTCTCAAAAGTTTATGCAGAACCCGGAGAGATGATATCTATGGGAAAACCGGTGCTTACACTGACAAGCCTTGAAAGACCCCGGGTCAAGGTATACATTCCCGAATACAGGATAGGAAGGGTCATGCTGGGTCAGAAAGCTGACATTACAGTCGATTCCTTTCCGGATAAAAAATTTGCTGCTTCTGTGACTTTCATTTCACCTGAAGCTGAATTTACCCCCAAGACTGTTCAGACGGCGGAAGAGAGGGTGAAGCTTGTCTTTGCCGTGGAAGTTACAGCTGAAACGTCAGAAGGACTGCTCAAGCCGGGAATGCCCGCTGACGTAAACATAGACCTTAAACATGAATGACAACAAAACCAAGGGAAGATCCATCGAAATAACAGGTCTCGGCAGAGCTTTCGGCAGCTTCTGGGCCGTCCGGCAGGTCGATCTTTCTGTCGGCAGAGGTGAGATCTTCGGACTGGTGGGACCCGACGGTGCTGGAAAGACGACTGTAATGCGGATGGCGGCCGGAGTCCTGATCCCTTCCGAGGGAGACATAGTAATAGACGGACACTCCGTCGTATCAGACCCCGAAAAGGTGAAGATAAGGATCGGGTATATGTCGCAGAGGTTCGGACTTTACGGAGACCTTACCGTACTGGAAAACCTGAGATTCTACGGAGATCTTTATGAAATATCGGAAAAGGAAAGGACGGCAGAGGAAGAGAGGCTTCTCGGCTTCAGTAACCTTACGCCATTCAAAAACAGGAAAGCCAGGGACCTGTCAGGCGGGATGAAACAAAAACTGGGGCTGGCCTGTTCACTGGTGCACAGGCCCAGTGTGCTTCTGCTGGATGAACCGACAAATGGAGTCGATCCGGTCTCCAGAAGGGATTTCTGGAAGATCCTACACGAGATGGTCAAAGAGGGAGTGACCGTTTTCGTTTCGACATCATATCTGGATGAAGCGGAAAGATGCGGGCGCGTAGGAATGATTCAGGAGGGGCGGCTGACAATGTGTGACAACCCCCGGGCGCTTAAAAAAACTATATCAGGAACTATTTTGGAGATCCTCTCCGCAGATCCTGTGAAAACACTTCGTGAATTGAGGAAGAGATACGGAAAATTAAGTTCTGATCTGGTTTCCGGCGTAATAAGATTCAGGCTTCCTGAGAACTCTTCTGTAGAAAAGATCAAAGACGAAATAAAAATAATGGGTCTTGATGATCTCACGATAAAAGAGGCCCAGCCGACTCTCGAAGATGTCTTCGTTAGCCGGGCAATGAGGGTTGATGTGCAATGAGTGAAATTTTCGCAGTTAACGTAAAGGGACTGACAAGAGTCTTTGGAAACTTCACTGCAGTTGACCATATTGACCTGAAAGTCCTTAAAGGCAGGATCTTCGGTTTTCTCGGACCAAACGGTGCCGGGAAATCGACAACGATAAAAATGCTGTGCGGCCTTCTGCTCCCAACCTCGGGAGAGGGAACGGTCGCGGGATCCGATATCCTGAAAGGCACGGAGGAAATCAAAGAAAAGATAGGCTACATGTCTCAAAAATTCTCTCTTTATGACGACCTGACCGTTGAAGAAAACATAGATTTCTATGCTGGGATTTATAGGGTACCCAAATCCATCAGATCCGAAAGAAAGTCCTGGATACTTGAGATGTCAGATCTTACTGAACACATTTCCCGCATGACCCGCTCTCTTGCCGGAGGATGGAAGCAGCGGCTGGCGCTCGGATGTGCACTTATACATCAGCCTCCCATAGTATTTCTGGATGAACCAACTTCAGGAGTTGACCCTATATCGAGAAGGCGTTTCTGGAATCTTATTTCAGATATAGCAAGCGGAGGGACTACTGTATTTGTTACCACACACTACATGGAAGAGGCGGAATACTGTGACGAGCTTGCCCTCATATACAAAGGGAAGATAATTGCTAAGGGTACCCCGTCTTCGATCAGGGAAGAGTCTATCCCTTCGGGGCTGATCGAGCTTTCTCTGAATGACCCGTTCGAAGCACTGGAAATACTTGAAAATTCCGGACTGGTCAAGGCTGCCGCTATTTTCGGCGACGGGCTTCATTTAACTGTTGAAAAGGGGACTTCTGATGATGAAAAGATCAAAAAATACCTCACTGAAAAAGGTTTTGGGATCTATTCGATGGACCGGGCCAGACCCTCACTCGAAGATGTATTCGTACATCTGATAGAAAAAGAGGACATATCGTCAGGGGGAACAATTAGATGAAGTATGGGAGAAAGGGAAGGGTATCTCCGCGCAGGCTGACGGCGGTCATTAAAAAAGAGTTCATACACATATTCAGGGATACCAGAAGCCTGGCAATGGCGTTCCTAATGCCTGTGATCCTTCTTTTTATTTTCGGTTACGGTATAACCCTGGATATCAAGAGTATCAACATGGGCGTTTATGACCTGGATAAGACAGCCGAAAGCAGGGGACTTGTAGAAAGATTCCGGGCTTCAGGCTATTTTGACATCGTCGGTACAGTTGAAAGCACGAAAGAAACAGACCGCCTTATAGACAGAAATATCGCCCATATGGTACTCGTTGTTCCCGAAGGGTTCGGAGGATCAGTTAAGAGAGGAGAACCTGTTGACATACAGGCCGTTTACGATGGCAGCGATGCCAACACTACCTCAATAGCGATGGGTTATACTGAGGCCATTACTTCCAGATATTCTCAGTCGAAAGGTGCAAAGGATCCCTCGGGGCAGATCGACCTCAGGCTTCGCGTCTGGTACAATCCGGAACTCAAAAGCCGCTGGTTCATCATTCCCGGCCTGATAGCGATCATAATGGGTGTGATAAGCGCGCTTCTGACATCGCTGACTGTCTCCAGAGAATGGGAACAGGGCACTATGGAACAGCTTCTATCCACTCCTATACATCCGGTGGAGCTTTTTCTGGGAAAGATTACGCCATATTTCCTTATCGGAATGATCGATGTTTTGATCTCAGTAGCTGTGGGTGTCTGGATCTTCGGAGTACCGCTCAGGGGCAGCTTCATTTTCCTGCTTGTTGTATCGTCGCTGTTTCTGGTCGGTGGGCTCAGTCTCGGGATCCTCATTTCAACGGCCGCCAAATCACAGCTTGTAGCAAGCCAGGCGGCATTCGTACTCACCCTTCTGCCGGCATTTATGCTGTCGGGATTCCTCTATTCCATTGAAAACATGCCGGTATTCATACAGAAAATTACATATGCAGTTCAGTCCCGTTATTTTGTCACCATTCTGAAAGATATTTTTCTCAAAGGGAACCATCCTTCGGTTTTGATAAAAGAAATACTTTTTCTCTGTGCATTTGCAGCGATCGTACTTACTGCAGCAATAAAAAAATTCAAAAAGAACATGGGGTAGGCCGGTCATGGGAGAAAGGATTTTACGCCTTATGATAAAAGAATTTATACAGGTCCTGAGGGATCCGCGCATGAAGGCGATGATCTTTGTGCTTCCCGTGATCCAGCTTCTGATATTCGGATACGCTGTTACGACAGATGTCAACCTTATCAAGACGGCCGTAACAGACAGCGACAGAAGCGTGCAAAGCCGGCAGCTTATCGAGAGCTTTACCTCGTCAGGAATATTCAGGGTAATTTCATACCCTGACAATGACGGAACTATGACGGAATATCTTG
>DAITML010000060.1:0-7095 GCA_036835165.1 Synergistaceae bacterium
GACAACGGGTATCAAAATTTTCAATTTAGGATTCATTTTTAAATGTTTAGTCAAAATACAGCCCCCCAATGTCCAGTCATTTTACACCCAAATAACGAACAAAGGAACAATTTTTTGATATTTATCCCCAAAAAATTGTCCAAGTCCTCACATGTCTGCTTCCAAGAAGGCGTAAATATTTTTGGAGTCCTCTATGTACGCCCCTATTCTGACTCATTTGACAAAAAGTGTATGGATGCTATAATGCCCGTTGTCAGATATTTTCGGGAAGGAGGAACCGCCATGTTAAAAATCAGCTCCCGCAACAACATGATGATGTGCGCTTGCACTGAAGGCTCCTCTCCTGATTTGGCGGGCGCTTAGTGCGTCCATTGCAAAGATCAGCGAGACCGGGCCTTCAGGGCCCGGTTTTTTGTTGCTAAAAGCATGGGAAAGGGAAGGTAAAGAGCATGATCGAAGTAAATGGTCTGGGTAAAAATTTCGGTGAACTGCAGGTCCTTGATGACATCTCTTTAATTGTAGAGAGAGGTGATGTATTCGGGATCGTTGGACACTCCGGAGCGGGCAAGTCAACGCTGCTTCGCTGCCTGAACGGCCTTGAGGGCTACAGCCGCGGCTCGGTAAAAGTTATGGGACAGGAAGTCTGCGAGCTTGATGACCACAGCCTTAAGGAACTTCGCAAGGATATGGGTATGATATTCCAGAATTTCAGCCTTATGAACAGGAAGAATGTTTATGAAAATATAATGTTCCCGCTGGAAGTCTGGGGAGTTCCAAAAAAAGATGCGGAGAAGAGAGTCCTTGACCTGCTGGATCTCGTAGGGCTGACAGAGAAAAAAAACGAGAAGATACGAAACCTGAGCGGAGGCCAGAAGCAGCGGATAGGTATAGCGAGGGCTCTGGCGCTTGAACCTAAGATCCTTTTGTGCGACGAAGCAACATCGGCCCTTGACCCCAAAACGACCATATCCATCCTGGAACTGCTCATGGACATAAACAAAAAACTGGATGTCACAATAATAGTGGTCACTCACCAGATGGAAGTAGTCAAGATGGTCTGCAACAAAGTTGTGATACTCGACGGCGGAAGGATCGTCGCATCAGGAGAAACGGACAGCCTCTTCCTCGCTCCGGGTGAAGAGCTTCGCAAGCTTGTCACAGACGATTATGCCGTCATCCCTTCAGGGACCAACATAAGGCTCATGTTCCCCCGGGAGATAGCGAACGAGAGCATCATCACAAGCATGGCAAGGGAACTGGACACAGACTTCTCGGTCGTCGGAGGAAGGATAGAAAGGTATCGGGAGACTGTAATGGGTTTCCTTATAATAAATGTCTCCGATTCAGATCTTAACAGGGTGATTGGCTGGCTCAGGGAAAAAGGGATGTTCTGGGAGGTAATGAAAAATGTTTAGTGAAATTATGTTCGCACTTTGGGAAACCATATACATGGTGGCACTTTCCACCCTTTTCTCGGGCATATTGGGATTTGCCGTAGCTATAGTGATGATACTTACGGGAACAAACGGACTAAGGCCGAACAGGGCCGTCTATTCCGTGCTTAATGCAGCTGTCAATCTCCTTCGCTCATTTCCCTTCATAATCCTTATGATAGCGATCATACCCCTTACAAGGCTGATCGCCGGGACGTCGATCGGGAGCACCGCATCGATCGTCCCGCTCACAATAGCTGCTACCCCCTTTGTGGCAAGGTTGATGGAGGGGAGCCTTCTCGAGGTCGATCCCGGTGTGGTAGAAGCAGCAAAGTCATTCGGGGCGGGCGACATGCAGATCGTCTTCGGAGTTATGGTAAAGGAGGCTATGCCGTCCATAGTACTCAACTGGGCAGTGGTAGCTATCAACCTCCTTGGCTACTCCGCGATGGCAGGAGTGGTCGGCGGAGGAGGCTTGGGAGACCTTGCCATCAAGTATGGATACAACAGGTTCCAGACAGATGTGATGATCTATTCTGTTGCGATACTCATAGTCATAGTTCAGCTGATACAGTCCGCAGGCAACAGGATCTACGAAAAAATCAAATAAAATTTCCGGTCTCAAAATGTGTGAGATCTCTTTCAAGGAGGTGGAGCCTATAGATAATGGAAGCGACATGTGCGGCATGCGTAAAGAGAGAGAGAGGAAACCGCGCGCTCCTGAAGCGGTAACTGCATGCGGGGCTCTGCCCCTTAAGAAGAAAGGAATGTGTTCAATATGAAGAAAATTGCATTGGCTCTCCTGCTGACCCTTATCATCCCTGCTGCTCTTTTTGCGGCTGACAGGAGCATTACTGTCGGGGTGACCCCATTTCCCCACAAGGACATAATGGTCATAGTCAAGGACCTTCTCAAAAAGGATGGTTATGAACTGAAAATAAAGGAATTCACAGACTATGTGACTCCCAATACCGCACTGGCAGAGGGAAGTCTCGACGCAAACTTTTTCCAGCACGTACCATATCTGGAAAACACAAACAGGGAAAAGAAGCTGGATCTCGTATGGGTTGCAAAGGTCCACATCGAGCCCCTCGGCCTCTATTCGAACAAGATCAAGAAGCTGAGCGAACTAAAGAACGGAGCTCAGATAGCGATCCCAAACGATGCAACAAACTGCTCAAGGGCGCTCCGCCTGCTTGAGAAAAACGGACTGATAAAGGTCAGGGCGGGGGAACTTGTCACCGCGAGGGATATTACAGAAAACCCCAAAAAGATAAAAATAAGGGAGATCGAAGCGGCGCAGCTCCCCAGAACGCTTCCTGACGTTGATGCGTCTGTCATCAACACTAATTTTGCAGTTGAGGCTAAGCTGATCCCCGCAAGGGACGCGATAGTGATCGAAGGCAAGGAGTCCCCCTATGCCAATGTGATAGCAGTCAGGGCAGCCGACAAAAACAGCCCCGCAATAAAGGCTCTCGTCAAGGCTGCTAATTCAAAAGAAGTAAAAAAGTACATAGAGACTGAGCTCGTTCCGAAGGGGATAGTCCCGGCATTTTAAGAGGGATCACCTGACCGGGAACTGTATAGTTAAAGAAAGAGAGGGGGCTTCCTGAGAAGCTCCCTCTCTTTTTGCCTGCGCAGTGCATCTTAGAAGTAGAGTTCGTACTCCTGTGCGGTAGGTGCATTATAAACATACTCGGCCTCAGCCTTTTTTGCCTTTACCCATAGTTCTATAAGCTTATCCGGGAAAACGGGGGCGAGGTATTCCCTGTCGTTTTCAAGTCCCCTGAGGACAGAATTGAGATCAAGCGGGAAGGTCAGTTCATCCTTAACGTCCTGTGACTGGTAGCCCATATCCACTGGATCGTATCCCTTCAGTATCCCGTCAGCTCCGGCAAGGACCATTGCCGCAAGGAAGAAGTAGATGTTGGCGGAGGCATCGCCGGTGCGGTACTCTATGCGTGTCTCTTCCTTGCTTACGTATCCGGGTATCCTCACAGCCGCCGCGCGCGATCCCTTTGCGAAGGTGGCGCTTACCGGGGCCTCATAACCGTGTACCAGGCGCCTGTAGCTGTTGGTGCTCGGGCATGCGAAAGCCAGGAGGCTGCCTGAAAGGCTGTGCTTCAGTATTCCGGCAGTATAGGAGAGTCCGGCTTCCGACAGGTTGAAAAGCTTTTTGCCGGGAAAGGTGGACTTCTTCTTTTTCTCAAGGAACTGGTGTACGTGCATGCCGTTTCCCGGCATCTTATATAGAGGTTTAGGCATGAATGTCACATAAAGGCCCATCTCATCGGCTACCTGCCTGATGATCCACTTGGCCAGGGAGACCTGGTCGCCGGCCTTGTCGATATCCATGAAGTCAAGTTCTATCTCAAGCTGTGATATGGCTACTTCATGATGGTGGTACTTGACAGGTATTCCTGCTATCTCCATCAGGCGGACGGTCTCACTGCGGAAGTCCATATACCTGTCCTCCGGAGGCATCCTGTGATATGCCTTGTGCGGGTCTGTCCTGGGAGCCGAAGAAAAGCCGTCCCCCATGCCTTCGGCTGAGGTCACTCTGTACGAGGCGTGGTCGATCCCGGTCGAGTACTCTACATCCTCAAAGGCGTAGTACTCAAGTTCGACCAGGAGCTTCGCATTGTCTGCTATACCCTCTTTTTTGAGGAATTCCTTTGTCTTTTTCACGATGTTCCTCGGATACTGATCGAATACCTCCCTCTCTGTAGATACCACATCGCAGAGCACATGGAGCATCCTGTAATCGCCCCTTACCTCGAAGAAGGCGGTTGACATGTCGGGGACAGCCACCATGTCAGAGTTGCTGACCTTGGCGTATCCGTAGTTGGAAGCGTCAAAACCAATGCCTTCCTTCATCACCTTTTCGCTCACATATGTGTGCGGGAGAGATACGCTTCTGATGTTTCCGGAAATATCCACCATCAATAAGTTGACAAAATCAGCGTCTTCCAGGTTCCCGTTGAAACGTTCAAGCTGCATTCGTTATCCCTCCGTGGACAGTCTTTTGTAACTATTTTAAAATTTTGATGGAATAATTGAAAGTTTAGCACGTTGGAAGAGATATTGGAACAGAAAAGACTCCGGAGGGAGCCATCCTGGGATGGATCCCGAGGTGGTCCCGGGGAGTTTACACGGGCAACCCAGCAAGGCACATTCTGAGGCCGATGTTCGATACTGAAGAAATCCGGCTATGTTGCTTACGGAAGTAAGAATGAAAAAGGGACGGTTCGAAAAGGGGCCGCCCCTTTTTAATAAATGTTTGATTTCAACGCCCTTACTTCTTGTCCAGTTTCAGAGCATTGAGCCCCTCACGGACCATAAGTATCGCCAGAATGAGCAATACTGAAGATATCAGCGCAAGAGCATAATTCGGAGTCGGGCTGGAAAGCGTGGTTTTGATCTCAACAACGAGAGCAGTCATGCTTGTCGCCAACATGAACCAGAAGGGTACGATAAGGAACGTCGCCTTTTTCTTAAGGCCCCTGATTATCCATACTGCCACTCCCAAAAGTGCCAATGCTGCTACCAGCTGGTTGGAGGCGCCGAATACCGGCCATATCATTGCCCATGCCGCGACGACCTTTCCTGATGCATCCGTCGTCTTGACGTATACGAGTCCGAGAGCTACTGCTATCGCTATAATTGTGGCAAAGTATTTCCCGATCCTGTTTCCTGAAAGTTCCTGGATCTGATAGCGCGCAAGCCTTGTTGCCGTGTCCAGTGATGTCAGCAGGAAACCGTTGATGGCAATGGCGCCGAGCCTTGTCCCGAGGACGGGATCGATGCCGACTATTGTGCAGAACTGTCCGAAACCGGCTGCAAAGGTCCCGACAGGTCCGCCCTTCTGTATTCCCCCTGCTACCATAAGGGTCCCGATAGCTATTACAGCGACGAGTCCCTCAAGAAGCATTGCTCCGTATCCGACAGGCAGGGAATCTCTCTCGTGGCATAGCTGTTTCGACGTTGTTCCGCTGCCGACCAGGGAGTGGAATCCGGAAATAGCGCCGCATGCGACTATAACAAAAAGCATTGGCCAGAGGTGAAGTTTCGTAAGGCCGAAATATTTGACATTATCTGCCAGCATCGGGATCGCACCGCTGTCCATCTTTGCCCCGAAGAGCATCCCTATCGCTCCGATGCCGACCGCGAAATAGAGGAAGAAAGATGCAAGGTAATCCCTTGGCTGGAGGAGGAGCCATACCGGGAGCACAGATGCTGCCAGTATGTAGATTGCCAGGAATATGTTCCACTGGTCAGGAGAATGTGTGAACACCGCAGCGACAAATGGCCAGTCTCCTCCTTTGAACGAACATATGGCAACGATGACCAGCATGAACACAGTAACTATTTTGAAATTGAGGTTGAAGCGGTAGATGAGGATCCCGGATATCATCGCGAGCAGTATGTACAGGCATCCCACGAAGGCGACGACCGGATCCGTTACAAATGTGGCTGTCGTAAGGACGAGGAATACCGCTACTACAAGTATCAATGAAAGGATCGTAAATCCCAGAAAGAGTTTTTTACCTGTCTCGCCTATCCAGCGTTCAATAACGGTACCCACCGATTTGCCTTCATGCCGCATAGAGGATACGAGGGCTCCCATGTCGTGGGGTCCTCCCAGAAATATTGAGCCGAGTACGCACCACATAATTGTGGGAAGCCACCCGAATATAGAAGCCGCTGTGATCGGGCCTACAATAGGCCCTGCGCCTGCAATGGATGAAAAATGGTGGCCGAGTACGACTGCGGGGTGCGCGGGACAATAGTCTATCCCGTCATTGAGCTGTTCGGCCGGAGTGGCTGTCTTGTTGTCCAGGTTGTAGACCCCTGCCATGAAATCGCCGTAAAACTTGTAGCCTATTACGAAAAGAAATAAAGAAACGAGGAACATTACCGGAAACATAAATAACACCTCCCAAAAATTAGTGTCCTGCCTTTTGGCAGTTTCCTGAAAGGGACCCCCTTCAGGGATGTCTCTGTCCTACCACCTCCCCTGCTTTAAGCACCAGATATGCGAGATCTTCTATGGCTTTCGGAGCTCCCTCTCCGGGGTTGTACATGTGGATCTCAATAAATCCCCTCAGGCCGAGCATAAAAGATTTTTTTTGGGTAAAGTATTTGCCTTCCGATTTCAGGAAAAGATATCTCTGAGACATAAGATCTGTCTCCGGGCCGGCTGTCTTGAATATCCTTCGGGGATCTTCAGATCTGTATTTCCATACTATGTAGTCGTCCACATAATATCTGGCTATCTCTCCAAGCAGCCCTGATTTGATTAGACTGACCCGTCTTCGGAGCCCCTCTGCCCCGGAGTTCTTCCAGGGCTCAAAGCGCCATTCTTCCCAAATTTTACTTGCCCCGGACAAATAGGAGAGGTCTTCCAGAACGTGTACCCCCTTAAGGTCAGCATAACAACACATTAACATTATGATCAGGTATTTAAAGATAAGATACACCCAAGTTTTGGAATTATCAAATAATTTTTATTCTCATTGTCCTGATCGTTTTGGACATTGTATTTATGCAAACGAAATGAGGTTCTTTGTGGTATCATTTGACTCATAAAGTACCATAAAGTACATAAAGTATGAGGGTCTGGAAAACTCTTGCATAAGCGGGATCCATAATGTATAATGCG
>DAITML010000061.1:0-7007 GCA_036835165.1 Synergistaceae bacterium
TTGACACGGAAGAGGTCAGAAGTTCAATTCTTCTATCGCCCACCAATTTCGTAAACCACCGACGGGCTTCTGCCCGTCTTTTTTTATGGGTTTTTAACCGAAGCCGGCGAAACATACAGTTATTTTGCCTTGACAAAAGTAACGCGTAGTGTGATATTAATGAACCTGTAATGATTATAGTTTTTCCCCGGAAGGCGGTGGCTTACTGTGGCATGCACATGATTTGTTATCCATAAGATAATGCACGGGATGCGTTACCAGTTTGCCGCATATTCAGCCTCCGGGTCCCTCTTGTCCTTTTACAGGGCATAGTTTACCTCTTTTCCAATTCCCCAAAAGCTGAATCACTGCCGCGGATCGCGAAAAGGCACTTCCGAAGTCCTGTTATGGCTTCAGAAGGATTTTCGTGCATTTATCCGTTATGCCCTTGTTATATAAAAATCAATAAAAACTTATAAGGAGATGCTGTAAAGATATGAAAAAGATCGTTGTTTCGATAATGCTTTCAATAATGCTGATGGCTGCTTCCTCAGCCGTTGCTGCACCCCTGGATGTTTTTAAGGGTCAGAAGGGTACTCTTGACATTGCAGGCGGTACCGCGCACATACCTGTAATGCAGGAAGCCGCGAAACGCATCATGTCCGTTAACCCTGATATCCGTATCACCGTCGCAGGCGGTGGTTCAGGTGTCGGAGTCAAACAGGTCGGCGAAGGGCTTGTCACGATAGGGAACACCGGACGGGCTTTGAAGGAAGATGAGATCACAAAGTACGGACTTGTCTCCTTTGCCTTTGCGATCGACGGCGTCGCGGTGGTCGTTCACCCTTCAAACAAGGTCGATGCCCTTACCGGTCAGCAGGTGATCGACATTTATTCCGGAAAGATCAAAGACTGGAAGGAAGTCGGCGGAGAGCCCGGAGCGATCAACGTATTTGGCAGAGAGGACGGCAGCGGAACGAGGGAAGTATTTACAGATAAAGCGATCAAAAAGGCCGAACTTGCTACATCAGTAAACGTAGTCAGCTCCAACGGAGCTATGAAGACAGCGGTGGCACAGGACAAGCGCGCGATCGGATATGTCGGTATAGGACACATCGACAATTCTGTGAAAGCTCCGAAATTTGAAGGGGCTGTCCCCTCGCAGGAAAACGCTGCCAACGGCAAATACAAAGTCACCCGCAACCTTTATATGAACACAAAGGGAGAGCCCCAGGGACTTACAAAGCTTTTTATAGACTATATCTTCAGCCCTGAAGGCGCTCAGATAACGAAGGACAGCGGATACATACCGCTTCCTCCCAAGAAGTAATAACGGATTATAGGGGGAGAGTTTTCTCTCCCCCCTGTATAAACCGGAGCAAACAATTGAACGACAATAAAAATACTCCTCTATGGTTGAAAGTATCGGCTGTATATGTCTCTTCACTCATGTCAGCCCTTTTTGTCTTTATTGCATTATGTGCTGTTGATGGCCTTCTGAAGAGCGGTCCATCCCTTTTCGGTCCCGTATGGGACCCTGAAGGAGGAAGGTTCGGCATCACGCCGATGATTTGGGCCAGCGCTCTTCTGTCGCTTTCATCTTTGGCGATCGGATGGATATTTGCACTGGGATGCTCCTGTTTTATACACGGCTTCGGCCCTAAACCGGCAGCACGTTTTCTCTCATGGATACTAAGGATCATGACGGCCATACCTACTGTGGTATATGGTTTTGCCTCGGTCTTCCTTCTCGTTCCGCTGATAAGAAACGGACTGGGAGGGTCGGGGTTTTCATGGCTTACCGCATCCCTGGTGCTGAGCCTGCTCATAATGCCGACAATGGTGCTTGCTATGGACAGCGCCTTCAGAGCGATAGCATCCGAGACATCCATTACATCAGCGGCTTTGGGACTGACTCCGGAACAAAATGTTGCAATGGTGGTCCTCCCTGCTTCACGACAATGGCTCTGGTCATCGGCCCTTCTGGGTTTCGGGCGGGCTGCAGGGGATACTCTCATCCCGACCATGCTTGCGGGAAATGCTGTACAGTATGCAAATACACCCCTTGACGCTATGAGGACCTTAACTGCCCACATTGGGCTTGTCCTGTCATCGGATGTGGGCGGAACAGCGTACTTTTCCCTTTTTGTCGCAGGCGGTATCCTGCTTTTTGTAAGCATCGCTGCAAATATACTGTTTCGTCTGATAAGGGGGAGATCATTCTGACCAGGGTAAGGATGCTGCGTTTTCTCTCCTATGCATCAGCTTTTTTTGTTATAGGTTCTTTCATAATGCTGATCGGCTTTATTTTTTATCACGGAGCTCCGATGCTTAATACCCGACTGTTCTTTGGAGATACTCCGCCAATAGATGCAATAACGGGCACTCGCCCTGTCTGGGACGGTATCTGGCCTGCTTTTGCAGGTACCCTGTACCTTATAGCTTTAACGATGGCTGTCTCATTGATCCCGGGAATAGGTTGCGGTATTTACCTTGCCCGATACTGCACAGGTAAGAAGAGGGAGGTCCTCTCAATGGCAGTGGATCTCCTTGCAAGCGTCCCCTCCATCGTTATGGGACTTTTTGGATTTGTTCTGATCCTCTTACTTAGAAGGACTTTCGCCCCTGACGCGACTACCTGCATAAGTCTTGCCGCATTCTGTCTCGCATTGCTTGTGATGCCGGCCCTTGTTGTAACTACGCGGACATCGATAGAGAGCCTGCCCGGATCGCTCGTTATGACCGGTATGTCCCTGGGTTTCACGGAACAGCAGCTGCTTCGACATATCCTTATCCCTGCCGCGGGGAAGGGGATACTTGGCGGGATAATGCTGGCTATGGGAAGGGCCGCGGAGGATACCGCCGTTATCATGCTGACGGGAGTGGTGGTCAATTCAGGACTGCCTGCAGGTCTGGGTGCAAAATTTGAAGCACTGCCTTTTCTTATTTTTTATACCGCGGCGCAGTATGTCGACCGGGATGAACTAATGCGCGGCTTCGGTGCCGCAGTGGTCCTTCTTATCCTCTCCGCAGTGCTGCTTTATGCTGCTTCAAAGCTTCAGCGAACGATGGAAAAGCATTGGAAAGGGGCCAAATAATGGACCTGTATGCAAAAATTCAAAATTTATCTGTCTCATTCCACGGAAGAAAGGCAGTCTACAACATTAATGCAGATCTGCCCACAGGTGGCATCACAGTCCTGCTTGGCAGGTCCGGCTGCGGAAAGACGACATTTTTAAGAGCTTTGAACAGGCTTAATGAAACTTTTGACGGATATGAGGGATCCGGGAGCGTAAGCATGCTTCTAGGGGGAAGAATGACGGACATCTATTCCCCAAGATCCCCGGAACCGACTGCGCTGCGCAGAAAGGTCGGTATGGTATTTCAGACACCCAACCCGCTTCCGATGAGCATCCGAAGGAACATTACGCTTCCGCTTCAGCTCATGCCCGGAGCCAAAAGATCAGACACTGAGAGCAGGATGGAGGCGGCACTTAAGACTACCGGACTGTGGGATGAAGTAAAAGACAGGCTTGATGCTCCGGCAAAACGACTTTCAGGAGGTCAGCAGCAAAGGCTGTGTCTTGCCAGGGCTCTGGCCCTTGAGCCGGAATTTCTGCTTCTTGACGAACCTACAGCCTCACTGGATAAAAAAGCTTCGGAACTTATAGAGGACCATTTGCTCTCCCTCAGACAAAAATATTACATAATAATGGTCTCTCACAGTGTAAGACAGGCGCTCAAACTGGGTAATTATTTCCTCTTCCTCAGGAAAGGGACTGTCATTGCATCTGTTTCAAGATCTGAACTTCCCGTCGAAAATGAAGAGGCTGAAAGGGCAATTAACGACCTTCTCTAACTGTTCAGAGCCTTTTTACATTTAGATCCTGTATTTCAATACTTAAATTTTTAAGGGGATAAAATTTTATGCACGAGATATCACCAATATTAGATAAGATGAGAGAAGAAGTCTCCATGGGCCCCGTCCATATCAAGGAGATACGCGAAAGAGGCATACCAGTTGTAGGCACATACTGTACCTTTACTCCATGGGAATTGATCAATGCTGCCGGTGCTGTTCCTGTTTCACTTTGCAGTACAAGTGAAAAACCGATAACCGCCGCAGAGAAGCACCTTCCGAGAAACCTTTGTCCCCTGATCAAATCCAGTTATGGATTTGCACTGACAGATACTTGCCCTTACTTCCATTTCTGCGACATGGTCATCGGAGAAACCACATGCGACGGCAAAAAAAAGATGTATGAATATCTCGGGCAATTGAGGTACACCCATGTTATGCAGCTGCCTCAGACAGTGGACGGAAAAAACAGCATGAAGATGTGGAAGGATGAGATCCTCCTTTTTAAAGACATTTTGGAACAAAAATTCCAAGTGGAAATTACAGAAGCAAAGCTCTCAGCCTCAATAAAACTTCGTAACAAGATCCACAGTACAATGATGGAGTTCTACGATCTTGCCTGCCTGCCATCGCCTGTCCTTACAGGCAGAGAGGTCATGCTTGTCTCAGACTTCCTGAAGTTTTCTTTCGAATATGAAAAATCTATGGAGCTTGTAAAAGAACTGACCGTAAAGCTTAAAGAAAATTATGCTTTGGGGGAAAGGCGAGTCGATCCGTCTGCTAAACGCATTTTAATAACCGGGTGCCCTATGGGAAAATCTCTTGAAAAAATCGCCGATGCCATTGGATCAAAGGAAGCTGGCGGCGTGATAGTAGGGTTTGAAAACTGCGGTAATCTTAAATGTTCTTCAACTTTGGTTGACGAATATTCAGATCCTATAGACGCTATAACTGAAAAATACCTGAATATTCCCTGCTCGGTAATGTCGCCCAACTCAAAAAGGCTTGAACTTATAAAAAAATATGTAAAGGAATACAGGGCAGACGGTGTGATCGATGTCATTCTTCAGGCCTGTCATACTTACGCTGTTGAAAGTCACTCCGTCCGTGAAAGCCTTAATAAGTCGGGCATTCCATATATGTCTGTAGAGACGGACTATTCACAGGGTGATACCGGCCAGCTTGCTACAAGGTTCGGCGCTTTCATAGAGATGCTTTGATGTACACAGCCGGAATAGACATAGGGTCTTCAAACATAAAAGCCGCGATTTGGGATGGTTCCTCTTTTGAAGTTTGGAGCCAGCCTACCGGCTGGGAGATCAGCGAAACATCTGAGCAGGTAATTCAGGTCCTGCTTGACAGAGCTTCACTAAAAAGGGAGGACCTCCATCAAATAGTAGCTACCGGTTACGGCAGGAAGATGTGCCGTTTTTCGGGAAAGTCTGTAACTGAGATCACCTGTCACGCCGCAGGGGCCTTTTATCTGGCAAAAGGGGCTGAAACTGTGCTGGATATCGGCGGACAGGACGTAAAGGTAATAAGGATGGACACAGAGGGGAAAGTTACAGATTTCCTGATGAACGACAAGTGTGCCGCCGGTACAGGACGATTTATAAGCAATATGGCAGTTTTGTTGGGCTACAGTCTTAAAGATTTTTCTGATATACCTGAAGATACAGAGATACATGCTATTTCAAGCATGTGCACGGTCTTTGCGGAATCAGAGGCAATAAGTCTTCTCTCCAGGGGCGTTCCAAAAGAAAGTGTAGCGCTTGGTCTTCTTGATTCGATAGCGTCAAGGGCCGCAAACATGATCCTTCGTCTTTCAGACAGCGGCCCCGTGGTATTTACAGGCGGTCCGGCACTCAACGAAACGCTTGCGACTCTTATTTCAAAGCACCTAGGCCGGACTGTACTCACCTCCCGACTGTCGCAGTTTTCAGGTGCGATTGGTGCTGCTCTGATAGCTGCCAAATAACAGATCAATATGTCAAAGAAAGGGGGCGGTTCGATGGTCATAAAGGGATTTTGACAGAGTGAAACCAATCTTACGCACGTTGTGCGTATTCCCCGTCGGGCATACATATATAAATTAAATATGTAGTATAATTAAAAAACAAATTTAAATAGAATGGACTGATGAAATGATTTTACTGCCCGAACTTCCTTTCGGAAACAATGCGCTGGAACCTTATATTAGTTCTGGGACTTTGGATTTTCATTACGGCAAGCACCATAATGCCTATGTTTCGAACCTGAACAAGCTTATAGACGGCACTGAATTGTCCCAGGAAAACCTTGAAAGTATAATTCGAATTACATCAGGCAGGGCTGATAAAATTGCTGTTTTTAACAATGCAGCGCAGGTATGGAACCATACCTTCTACTGGAATTCGATCAAACCTGCGGGAGGCGGTAATCCTTACGGACCTTTAGCGGAAAAGATCGATGTGGATTTTGGAAGCTACGAGGTGTTTGCCCAAAAGTTTAAGGATACGGCTCTTGGTCAGTTTGGAAGCGGATGGGCATGGCTTGTTCAAAATGACGGCAAACTCGATATCGTCAAGACTTCCAACGCAGACACACCTATCGCTGTTGGTTTGAAGCCTCTTCTTACTGTAGACGTATGGGAGCATGCATACTATCTCGATTATCAAAACAGACGCCCGGATTATGTTGATTCATTCATCAAAAATCTTATAAACTGGGATTTTGCGAACGCGAACCTGCTCGCTTAGCAGTCAGTATTGTTGAAACAGCTGAAAAGAGAGGAAAGATCCGAGCTTGTAATTGAGGAAGTCAGGTCATTAAGAGGATCTCTTGCGAATATGGTTTCCATTAATGATGAAATTGATGATCCAGATTAAATCTTTTCTTTGAAATGGTTATCGTTCTTTGGGATTACTCTGGAATTTGTGTAAAGTTTCTGCAAATGCAAAAATTAGGCTTTTAAAATATGGGCCCGGTGCTGCTTTTAGCTCCGCGCCCTTTTAATTATGACCAATAACAGACACTAGGAAATAGCCTTATTCTGGGCTATGTAAATTATATCTTACATTGGGAATCTTTCTCAGATCATGTCTTTGAAAATACCTCCAGCTAGGTTATGATCCGTCGAACTATTTATAGATCTTATCGCGCTTTTCCACATTCAAGACAAGTACTGTAA
>DAITML010000062.1:0-6785 GCA_036835165.1 Synergistaceae bacterium
GCCTGCCTCCTTCAAAGGTAAGGTCCATGAGTTTCACCGTTACCTGCGTAGTGGGGGCGATAGTCTTCTTCGCGGCGATGAAGCCGCCCTCTCTGCTGGTATGGATAAACCTATTCGCATTCGGCGGGCTTGAGGCTGTATTCTTCTGTCCGACACTATTCGGCCTCTACTGGAAGAAAGCCAATTCGACGGGGGCCATACTGTCGATGGTGACCGGATGCGCCGCCTTTTTCTGGTTCAACATAACAAAGACGAGCATTGGAGGAACAACGGCGATAGTCCCGACACTCTTCATTTCAGCAATAGCATTCATCGCCGGAAGCCTGCTGGGGAAAGCAGAGGACCCTTCGGTCCTCAAGGTTTTCGATCTCTAAAAAAATCGTTTTGCCCCCGGACGCAAAAAGGGGAGGCCGCCCGGCCTCCCCTTTTTATCTACCCCTTATTTTTCGGCAGCGTCATTACAAAAGATGCACCGCCAAGTTCCGACTCCTCTATCTCAAGTGATCCGCCTTCTCTCTCCGCTATCCTCCTTGAGATGGAGAGCCCCAGTCCATACCCTCCGGAAGAGGCTCTGCTCCTTGCCCTGTGGCTGTCTCCCCTTCTGAACCTTTCAAATATTATCTCTCTCTCTTCTTCAGGCACACCGGGTCCGTTGTCATCAACAGATATTTTCAGTGAATTGCCTGTATCTTCAACTCTTATTTCCACCCTTCCGCCGCTTTCCCGGACAGAAGATACATATTTTATCCCGTTCTCTACAAGGTTGGAGATAGCCCTTCTCAAATCGCTGTATACGCCCTTTAATGCAAGCCGGCCTGACTGCATATCTGCCTTTATCTCAATGTCTCTTGCGGCAGGCAGCTGCTTGACATCGGCGATGATATCCGAAATCAATCCATTAATTTCAATTTCTTCACTTTCTTCAACTGCTGCCCCTGCATCCAGCTTGACCAGAAAAAGCAGGTCATCTACAAGACCGCTGATCCTTTCCTGCTGTTTTATCATGCTCTTTATGGCATCAATGTCATCTTTGTCTGTAACTGAACCTCCGGACATCAACAATTCAAGGCCGGTCCTTATAACTGTGAGAGGGGTCTGGAACTCATGTCCGGCATCAATAAAAAATTCCCTTCTTGCCTCTTCAAGCCTTACTTTTTCCGTCAGGTCCTGAAGAACTATCATCCTGCCCCTGGCAAGTGTAAGTGTGGTCATCTCAAGTTTTGAAACAGCCGCGCGTTTCAGGCTTACCAGTTTTGTACCGTCATTCTCATCAAGCATGCCGCAGAGTTCATCTGAAGGAAGTATCACCTCTACAGACAATCCTCTTGCAGGCTCGTTTCCGGGCCGCCCGCATATCTGAGAAGCAGAGCTGTTCATATACCGCACTTTTCTTGATTCATCTATAAGTATGATGCCTACGGGAAGTGCCCCTACAAGCGCAGAAAGCTCCTCTTTTCGTTCCTGAGCCTCTTTAACGCTCAGCTTCAGCGAATCAGACATAGAGTTCAGGGCATTTGAGAGGTTCTGTATCTGCGGATCATTGGTTATGGGAAACCTCGCCGCCCCTCCTGCTGCTATTGTCTGGGCGGACTCGCTCAGCAGATCAAGCGGCTTGGTCACAAATCGCAGCATCAGATATGCCCCAAGTAGAACAAAGAGAAGGACCAGCTCTACTGAGTAGATAAAGGGCCTCGCCATGGACAGCGCAAGACTGTCAAGCTTTTCAAGAGGATAAGAAAGACGCACAACTATTCCATATCCGGGTCTCCCTGGGATCAACACCCTCCTTGCCATATAATTCTGCCATTCTGAATGAGTCTTGCTGTACCTAAGCTCAGATCCGCTCCCGTCCTCAAAGGCACTGATTATCTCAGGCCTTTTGTAGTGGTTGTCCATCTCCAGCGGGTCGGATTTGCTGTCTTTCAGCACCTCCCCCATAGTATTGACAACAGTGAGCCTGCCCTCAGGATATACCTTTGACCATAGGATCTCGATATCCCTTATTCCTTCTAGACCATTTTCCTCACCGGCAGCCTGGAAGGCGTCAAGATACCGCGCAAGTGTCTCCCTGTTTTCTTCAATCACTTCCCTGCGTTCGTTCCTGTATATAAAGCCCCATACAGCAATGCCTGTCAGCAGCACTGAAACGGTCAGCAGTCCTCCGATCTTCTTTCTGATGGTCATTTTTTTAAACATCGTCCGGTTCCTCCTCCCAGGTAAGCCTGTAACCTCTGCCTCTGGAGGTGCGGATCGTAAGATGAGGACTCTTCCCGTCGTCAAGTTTTTTTCGGATCCTTGAAATATGTACATCAACGGTGCGGGTATCCTCTCCCCCTATCCCCCAGATCTTCTTTAGTATCTCTTCCCTTGAGACAGTCCTTCCGACCCTTCCGGCCATCAGTTCCAGTATCTCGAATTCCATCGGACTGAGATCAAGCAGGTCACCCCGAAGATAGGCTTCCCTCTCCTCACTCTCTATCCTTAGATCGCCATCTTCTATGTACTTTGACATCCCCTCGTTTTTCTTTCTTCTGAGAAGTACCCTCACACGTGCAAGAAGTTCATCAAGACTGAAAGGCTTTCTCATATAATCATCCGCGCCCAGGTCCAGCCCCTGAACCACGTCTTCGGCAGAACTCCTGGCTGTAAGCATTAAAACCGGAATGTCGGCAGTCCCAGGATTCGACTTTGCTCTCCTGCATACCTCCCATCCGTCCATAAGCGGAAGCATCAGGTCAAGTATCACAAGGTCCGGGAGTTCTTCGCCAATCAGGTAAAGGGCTTCATCCCCGTCGTGTGCCAGGGCAGCCTTGTAACCCTCTTTTTTCAGGGCTCTTGCGATAAACTCCGCCAGGCTCTCTTCATCGTCTGCTATGAGAATTTTTTCAGCCATCCCGCTTCCTCCTAAGATACTTTTTTTCTCCTGTGCTGCGAAGCCTTAACAGTCCTGCCGGTATACATATACGCTATCCTTTCGGCAACATTTGTCACATGGTCTCCGGCACGCTCAAGAGTTCGGGACACATTCATAAGCTGGAATGACTGCTCTATCCTGTCAGGCTTTTCCATCACCATAAGGAAGAGTTCCCTCATTATCTGCTTCTCAAGGTCATCGACCTCGTCATCCATCGAAAAGACCTCAATTGCCTTTTCGGATGACCTGGTATCCAGAGCGGTCATTGAAACATCGAGCATCCTTTTTATGCATACTACCATATGCGGAATATCGATGAGAGGCTTGATAGGAGTCTTTGAGGCAAGGTCTATTGCAGTCTTGGCTATGTTTCCGCCATAGTCGCCGATGCGTTCAAGATCCACGGCTATATGCATAATAGATGTCACAGTCCTGAGGTCTTCCCCCAGGGGCTGATAGCGGGCAGCAAATTCCATGCACGCTTCGTCTATCCTGTCTTCAAGGTCATCTATGGCATCATCTGTCTCAAGCACCGCTTTTGCCGTCTCAACATCCCTGTTTTTGAGCGCCCAGACAGCCTTATCCAGAGAATCTCCTGCCATTTTCGCCATCCTGAAGACCATTCTCTTCAGCTCGGAAAGGTCCTCGTCGAGTCTTTTTCTTGTATTTATTACGTCCATCATCTTTTATATACCTCCTTGAATTACAAACTGTCGCATCATGCAGCTTTGCCGTGTGAAACAAGGGTTTTCTAGGTGCGGCTGAGCAATTGCTGAGCGGTGGCTGAGCAGTTGCTGAGCAGTCGTAAAGATTTAAGAACATGTCAAACGATAGTCAAACAATGGTCTAACAATGGTCAAACGATCGTTTTATAAATGCAGCTAAGCAATAGCGGGATAGCTAAGCGGTAGCTGAGCAGTTGCTGAGCGATCGTAAAGATTTAAGAGCATGTCAAACGATAGTCAAACAATGGTCTAACAATAGTCAAACGATCGTTAGGATCAAGGTGCTTGCCCTTCTTCGTCGTCCTCGAGCGCCTATATCGGGGACCCAGTGTCTTTGGTCCCAGGCTATAACCTTTAGGATCAGAATCTAAGCCGCTGGATTCCCGATCGGAGCATTCGGGAACGACGATGCTTTTGAACCTCCGCGGCCTTTGGCCGCACTTCTCCGCGATGCGAAGCGAGCAAATTCTCCGCAGCCTGGAGGCTGCAAATTCTCCAGCGACCGTAGGTCGCGAATTCTCCGCGGCTTGTTCCTGCCGCAGTTTCTCTTATCCGAACCTTCCCGAAATGTAGTCTTCGGTCCTCTTGTCAGAGGGTGAGGTGAAAATCTTTGCCGTCCTGTCGTATTCGACCAGGTCACCCAGCAGGAAAAAGGCTGTATAGTCGGAGACTCGGGCAGCCTGCTGCATGTTGTGAGTGACTATTGCCACCGTATATTCTTCCTTGAGCTCCCTGATAAGCTCCTCGACCCTCGCTGTAGACATCGGATCCAGCGCGCTCGTAGGCTCGTCCATGAGGAGCACCTCCGGCTGAGTCGCAATTGCCCTTGCTATGCAGAGTCTCTGCTGCTGGCCTCCTGAAAGCCCTGTGCCCGGAGAAGAGAGCTTATCCTTTACCTCGTCCCAGAGAGCCGCGCCTTTGAGACTTCTTTCCACCGTCTCATCCAGGACCCTTTTGTCCTTTACTCCGTTCAGCCTCGGACCGTATGCAACATTCTCATATATCGACATGGGGAAAGGGTTAGGTTTCTGGAAAACCATACCGACCTTTCTCCTGAGGGATATTACATCGATGTCCTCAGAAAGGATGTTTTCTCCGTCGATCTCAATGCGTCCCGTTATCCTCGCGGAAGGGATGAAATCGTTCATCCTGTTAAGGCATCTGAGATAACTGCTCTTTCCGCAGCCTGAAGGACCTATAAAAGCCGTTACCTTTTTGCGTCCGATATCAAAGGTTATATTTTTGAGGACCCGGCTCTCCCCGTAAAAGAGATCAAGCCCCAGAGTCCTTATCTGTACATCAATATCATTGCTGGACATACCGTTACCTCCCGGATCTGGCCGCAAGCCTTGACCTTGCGATCACTCCCAAGGCGCTTGTGCCGAGAACAAGCCCTATAAGGACAAGTATCGCGCCGTACTGTATGGGCCTGGTCGCTTCAAGGTCAGTTGATGCCGTTGCGAGCACATATATGTGATAGGGAAGGGCCATAACCTGATCGAAAAGGCTCTTCGCCACTTCGGGCGCAAAGAATGCCGCCCCTGTGAACATTATAGGTGCAGTCTCGCCTGCCACCCGTCCTATGGACAATATAGTACCGGTGATTATCGTAGAGGCGGAGGAAGGCAATACCACCTTCCGTATCGTCTGGAATTTTGTGGCCCCCAGCGCATAGGACGCATCCCTGTAATCCTGCGGAACAGCGAGGAATGCCTGTTCTGAGACCGTCACGATGAGCGGAAGGGAAAGGCAGCCCAGGGTAAGGCCCGCAGATAGGAGGCTCGATCCGAAGTTCAGAAAGACCACAAAAAGGGAGAGGCCAAAGAGTCCGTATATTACAGAGGGGACACCGGCAAGGCAGCGGATCGAAAGCCTGAGTATCCTGGTCAGCCAGTCATCCTTCGAATATTCTGCAAAATAGAGTCCGGTGATTATTCCAATCGGCAGGGACGCTGCCATTGAGACGACCACCAGCTGTACAGTCCCAACAAGCGGGGTCATTATTCCCCCTGCAGTCATTCCGTCTCTTGGAGCTTCTATAAGGAAATCCAGTGAGAGTATCTGCCACCCTTCCTTAAACAAAAATGCTGCGACCCCCGCAAGAACCAGTACCAGCAAAAGGGCAGCCGCTGAAAAAAGCAATGTCATTACCCTGTCTTTTATTTTCCTTGAAATGTTCCTCTCCATTTTTTATCTCTTTCTCCTCTCGATATAGAAAGAGGCAAGGTTTATGGCAAGCGTTACCGCCAGAAGTATCAGTCCCGCAAAGAAGAGTGCGTGGTAATGAGTGCTTCCTACAGGCGTTTCACCCATCTCCGCCGCTATCGTAGCCGTAAGCGGCCTAACGGGGTCGGTTAGCATTTTGGGTACTATGGCCGCACCTCCGGCAGCCATAAGCACTACCATGGTCTCTCCAAGCGCCCTCATTATTCCAAGCAGCGATGCGGCAGTTATCCCGGAAAGCGCATGTGGGATCACCACCCTGCGGACAGTTTCCCACCTTGTCGCCCCAAGGGCATATGAAGCATCCCTCAGCTCCTGAGGCACTGAAGACAACGCCTCCTCAGAAAGGGATGCAACTGCAGGGATGACCAGAAAACCCAGCAGGATCGATGCGTTGAGAAGGTTAAGTCCCGAGGCTATGTTGAGCAGTTCCTGCATACGGGGAGCCAGCACCATCATGCCCAGGAAACCGAGGACTATGGAAGGCAGGAAGCCAAGCAATTCCATCAGTACCTTGAAAAAGCTCCTCAGCCTTTTAGGTGCTATCTCTGCCGTGAATACTGCAAGTGCAACCGCGACAGGAAGGGCTATCAGGCTTGAAAGCAATGTCGCTGACAAGGTGCCGGCTATCAGGGGAAGCATCCCCAGAGCAGGCGGTTCCTCTGCGGGATACCAGTCGAAACTGAGGAATATCTCTTTAACTGATGACTCCCTAAGAACAGGAAGACCGTTCGTCACCAAAAAACCCAGTATAAAGAGCATTATGAGGATCCCTGCCAGCGAGAAAGAGAGGACAAGCCTTGAAACGACCCTGTCACCCCTGCCCCCAAAACCGCTGACGATTTTCTTGTGATGCTCTTTCATGGTGTCAATTTCCTTTCTGTCTGTTCATCCTTAAGCTGCTATTGCATATATTTTGTGTT
>DAITML010000063.1:0-6758 GCA_036835165.1 Synergistaceae bacterium
AAAGCAAAGTATCTGTATCTTAGGAATGGCAATATCTGGACGGGAGACCCGGCGGCTCCGGCAGCCGAATCAATTATCATTGGAGACGGAAAAATTGTCGCTGCAGGGAAGACCTCTCAGCTTGACGCGCATCCGTTCACCGCGGACGCTGTCTGCCATGAACTTGACGGAGTCACTGTTATACCGGGCATGAGCGACTGTCACCTGCATGTCCTCACCTGTGCAAAAGGTATGCAGTCGGTCGATATGTCCTCTGCAAAATCTGTGGATGACGTGATCGAAAAACTTAGGGAACGTTCATCAAAAGTTGATCCGGATACATGGATCTATGGAACGATGCTTAATGAGAATGACTGGTTGGTCCCGGTCCTCCCCGATGCTTCGGATCTTGACAGGGCAGGGATAAGCAATCCTGTTGTCATACACAGGGTCTGTACTCACGCATCGGTGGCAAATTCCAGAGCAATGGAGATCTCCGGAATCATTGGTATGGATGTGCCGGGAATTCGAAAGGATCCCTCGGGAAAACCCAGCGGCATACTGGTAGAGGGTGCTCAGCTTCCCGTTCATGCAGCCCTGAAAAGAAGCCTTTATACCAACGAGAATCTGCTGAACTACCTTGACGCATATCTGAGCCATGCGGCCTCATTTGGGCTTACGACACTGCATTCCTGCAGCGCGGCGAGCCTGGGTATGGAAGAGGAGCTTGGACTATACCAGACGCTTATGGACCAGGACCGCCTCTGCTGCAGGGTATACAGCACACATGACGAATTGTCCGTGCCATCTATGGGAGGGGTGATCGGCAATGATTTTGTGCGTTTTGAAGGCTTCAAGCTCTTTCTTGACGGAAGCCTGGGAGCAAGGACAGCCGCGCTCTCATTCCCCTATGCCGATGACCCTTCGACCGACGGCATGCTGATACATGAGCCGGATGAACTTCTTGAGAAGCTTTGCGAGTCAACGCGGCGCGGAGACCACATACTGGTGCATGCGATCGGGGACAGGGCGATAGACCAGATGCTCGACGCCATAGAAAAAACATGTGAGAAATATCCTGATCCAAAGTACCCTTATCTTTTGAACCACATAGAAATACTTCGCCCCGACCAGATCGAAAGGATGAAGAAACTTCCGGTTGCCTGTGTGATACAGCCCACATACGTGCCGTCCGACATAGATATGGTGCCGGCTCGCCTGGGTGCAAACGAAAAATATGCCTGTGTATGGAAAGACATTATGGAAGCAGGGCTTATGCTCTGCGGTTCGAGCGATGCGCCGATCGAGGTGCTGGATCCGATCCGCGGGATCTGGGCGCTTGTCAACAGGACCAGCTATGACGGGCAGAGGACATGGCGTCCGGAACAAAAACTGACCCTTGACGAGGCACTGCATATCTACACGACATATCCGGCAAAAGCCCATGCCACCTGGGAGTGGAACGGAAGCATAACTCCCGGAAAAGCGGCAGATATCGTCATTTTTGACAGGGATCTTTTCAGCACGCCGGAAATGGAACTCCGTGAGGCCAAAGTCGTAAATACTTTCGTAAACGGCACTCTTTCATTCGGGCATATAAAGGGCTGGGAGAATTTCAGGCAGGGGGTGAAGTGATGGGCAGATTCAAGACAGGAATATACAGTGTCGTAAACTTCAGGGATGTTGATATGGAAAGAGAAATACTTGAGGCTGCGGATTCCGAAATACTTCACCTGAAAAACGTAGATGAATTTGAAGCTGCGCTTCCTGAGATAGACGGCCTTATATGCGACATTACGCCTATAACGCCCGAGAGGATCTCAAGGATGGATAAATGCCGGATAGTCGTGAGACATGGCATGGGAGTCGAGAACATCAACATACCTGCCGCTACCGAGAAGGGCATAATCGTATGCAACGTACCCAGGTTCAATCTTGAGGAAGTATCCGACCATGCTCTGGCATGCTCTCTTTCCCTTATCCACAGGCTGCCCCACTATACGTGGAGGGTCACAAGAGACAGATCCTGGAAGCTCGAAGACTTTCCCCCTGCAGACCAGTTCGGGGAGCTTACGATGGGAATATTGGGCTTTGGCCAGATAGGCCAGATCCTTGCGAGGAAATCCAGGGCAATTTTTAAAAGAGTGATAGCCTACGATCCCTTTATCAACAGGGAAATATGCAGTGAGCTGGGTGTAGAAGTAATTGATGATATGGACGTAGTCTTCAGGACTGCGGATGTGGTAAGCATACATGTTCCTCTCAATGATGAGACCCGCTATTTTGTAAATATCAACAAAATGAGGATGATGAAGCCGAACGCGAACATCATCAACACATCACGCGGCGGACTGGTCGACCTTGATGACCTGCAATATGCACTGCACAACGGCATAATTGCAGGGGCAGCACTTGATGTCATTGAGGGAGAGCCTCTTCCCGACATGACACATCCGATATTTGAAGAACCGGGCTGCATAATTACGCCGCATACCGCCTGGTATTCCAATTCATCGTTAAAAAAACTCAGGACCATAGCCGCGGAAGAGGTCAGGGACGTCTATATGGGCAAAAGGCCCGTAGGCCAGCTGAACAACATTCAATAAAGGGGGCGAGGGACAATGGATATACACAAAAAGGGCAAAAGGATATCCCAGTGTTCATTTGAGGGAGGAATACGCGACATTTTCGAGGCTGCTTTGGCACTTCAGGCTCAGGGAAAGGAGATATTCCACCTTGAGATCGGCGAACCTGACTTCGATTCACCTGTTGAAGCCAGAATCGCCTGTATAGACGCGATAAACAACAGCCTTACTCATTACACTTCGATGAACGGCATAGCCGAACTGCGGCAGGCGATCTCAAAGCACGAGGCAAAGCGTGGAGCAGTGCTGGATCCGGGCAATATTGTCGTCACATGCGGAGCGGAAGAAGCACTGATGGCTCTCATGCTTGGTCTTCTGGATCCCGGAGACGAAGTCATAATGCTCACGCCCTGTTTCGTCGCCTATAAGGAACAGTGTTATTTTGCAGGAGCTGTCCCTGTAGAGGTCGAAGCTGAACTTGGTGAATATTACGGTCTCAATATCGACAAAATTTCTGAAGCCGTGACGGAGAGGACAAAAATGATAATGATCAACTCCCCGAACAATCCGTCAGGCGGGGTAATGAAAAAGAGTGAAATGGACAAATTGGTTGACTTTATCAAAGGAAAAGATATCTGGCTTTTGACTGATGAATGTTACTCAGCAATAATTTACGATGAGGAGCATATCAGTCCGCTAAATTATCCTGAGATAAAAGACCAGGTCCTTTATGTAAATTCGGTATCAAAGACATTTGCCATGACAGGGTGGCGCGTGGGATATGCATATGTACCCTCCCAGGTCCTGCCCTGCGTTTCAAAATCACACCTTATGCTGACAAGCTGCGCCCCCTCATTCGCCCAGTACGGGGCTGCAGAAGCCTTCAATAAAAGTTCCGGCTATACCGAAATGATGCGCAATGAATTCAGGAAGAGAAGGGATGTTGTGGTCGAGGCGCTTAAAAAGTGCCCGGGAGCCGATTTTCCCTCTCCCCGGGGAGCATTCTACGTACTGCCCTCTATAGAAAAGCTGAAGATGACACCGTTGGAATTCGCATTGGGCCTGATGAACAAATATGGCGTCGCAGTCTCTCCCGGCGACGCATTTGGAATAAAGAACAGGATAAGGATCGCATACACCATCGATATCAGGAAGATAGAAAGAGCCATGGAATACTTCGTTGCTTACTACAACGAATGTCTCGCCAAAGTATCGGGTTGACCCCCAAAAGCAGCATATCGACCCTTGCGGGATCGAAAACAGAGGAGGCGTTTTGTATGAAGAAAACAGTATTGTTCGTAATGTGCGCACTTATGGTACTTATGTCGGCCCAGTCGGCAATGGCCGCCAAAGTTTACAAAATGAAGCTGCACACCGTAGGATCTGAGACCCACCAGGCCCATCAGTCACTGCTTGACTTCAAAAAGTATGTTGAGGAACAGACAAAGGGCGGAGTACAGGTCACTCTGCACATCAACGCCGCTCTTGGAGGCGACAGGCAGGCAACGGAGGCCATGCAGCTGGGCACCATTGAATGCGGTATCATCGGAAGCTCGACCCTTGCGACATTTGCTCCGAGATTCAATGTCTTCGACCTTCCTTTCGCATTCAAAGACTTTAAAACAGCTTACAAAGTAATAGACGGACCCCTTTCCGCCAAGCTTGCCGCAGACATAGAGAAGCAGGGGCTGCGTATCATAGGATACGGCGTAAACGGATTCAGGAACGTCAGCAACAACAAACAGCCCATAAAGACACCTGCAGACATGAAGGGCATGAAAATAAGGTGCATGGAGAATCCCATTCACATAGCCACATTCAAGGCAATGGGAGCCAACCCTACGCCGATGAGCTTCTCTGAACTTTACACTGCGCTTGCTCAGAAGACAGTCGACGGACAGGACAACCCTGTAGTCCTTACATTCTCATCAAAGTTTTATGAGGTACAGAAATATTACTCACTGACAGGACACATCTTTGCTGTCGCCCCGCTCGTAGTATCCGAGAATTTCTTCAAGTCCCTCCCCAAGGAACACCAGAAAGTCGTCCTTGATGCGGGAAAGCGCTATGAGGCAAGCGAACGCAAGGCAACAGAAGAGCAGGACATAAAAATGCTTGATCAGCTCAAGGCCACCGGAATGCAGATCAATTCCCTCAATGATGCTGAAAGAGCCCTCTTCATCAAGGCAACTGAGCCTGTGTATGCAGAATTTGAAAAGCTCATTACGAAGGAAGTAATGGATATAGTCCGTCAGGGACAGAAATAACAAGCTCCCTGACCTGACACGTGATCTGTCTGCGAGGTGCAAGCATGTTTAGAATAGGAGAACTGTACAACAAATTTGAGGAAAATCTGCTCTACATTTCCCTGGTATTCACTGTGGCACTGATTTTTGTCCAGGTAGTGATGAGATATGTTTTTTCCAACTCCCTCTCATGGAGCGAAGAGGTCGCACGCTACGTATTCATATGGCAGACCTGGCTGGGTGCCAGCTATGCCGTAAGGAAGAAAAGGCACCTCAGGGTGGAGGCCCTTGCAGACAGATTCCGCGGTGTTTCCAGGAAAGTTATCGAGATCGCAGTACTTCTGCTTTGGATATTTTTTGGCTGTTTTCTGGTCATTAAGGGTTATCAGCTAACCAAAATGATCTTTATCAGGGGCCAGATCTCCGCCGCGCTTGGGATGCCAATGGCAATTGCGTACGCAGCTGTACCTGTCGGCAGCCTTTTTATGACATTAAGGCTGATCCGTCAGGCGTACTGCGTATTTACTGACAGGGAAGCAATAAGATAGGAGGGGACATTATGGACATAGCTCTTTTGATATCCCTGCTTTTCATATTTCTTTCGCTGAGCGTCCCGATAGGTATAGCACTTGGCCTCGCAACCATGATCACAATGTATTTTACAAGTACCATCCCCGTGATCATGATCGCCCAGACCGCATTTACAGGGATAGATTCATTCCCGCTGCTTGCAATACCCTTTTTCATGCTTGCAGGTTCCCTTATGGGATACGGGGGGATATCGAAAAGGATCGTCGACTTTGCTGAGAGCCTCGTTGGATTCATGGTTGGAGGGCTTGCAATGGTAACTGTTACGGCGTGCATGTTCTTCGCTGCGATATCAGGCTCCGGACCTGCCACAGTATCTGCCATCGGTTCGTTCATGATACCCGAAATGAAAAGCAAAAACTATGGCGGGCCATTTGCTGCAGCCCTTACTGCGGCGGCTGGATCGATAGGGGTAATAATCCCTCCGTCGATACCTTTTGTAATATTCGCTGTAATTTCGGGGGCATCAGTGCTTGAACTCTTCGTAGCCGGGGTCATCCCGGGGATCATGATAGGCATATCACTGATGGTGGTCTCATGGTTCATTGCAAAGAAAAGGAACTATCCAAGGGCTGACCGCAATTTTGGGCTGCATGACGTCGCCACGAGTTTCGTTAAAGCTTTCTGGGCCCTTATGGTGCCGGTCATCATTCTGGGCGGGATCTACAGCGGTGTCTTTACCCCCACTGAAGCTGCTGTCAGCGGTGTGGTTTATGCCCTCTTTGTAGGAAAATTCATATACAAAGAGCTTGATGCCACAACTATCAGAGCGGCCTTTACAGATGCGCTGGTGGTCAACGGGGCCACAACATTCATGCTTGGCCTCTCGCTTGCATTTGCGACATACCTCACAATGGAAGAGATCCCTATGAGGGTAGGGGAGTGGATAGTGAGCGTATCGAGCACTCCGTGGATAATCCTGCTGCTTATAAACATGATGCTCCTTGTCGTGGGCTGTTTTGTCGACAACATTTCGTCGATGATAATCCTCACCCCGATATTCCTGCCGGTAATGAAATCCATAGGGGTGGACCCGGTACATTTCGGTCTGTTTATGACTGTTGCTCTTGCGATAGGCTTTATTACGCCTCCGTACGGGGCCAACCTCTTTGTAGCTTCTGCGGTATCGGGAGAAAAACTGGACAATATATCAAGAAATATACTGCCTTTCGTTGTCGCAATGATACTTTGCCTGATACTGTTCGTATATTTCCCGGTCATCAGCATGGGTCTTGTCAACACATTCGTAAGGGGCTGACCTTAGCGGCTGCAGGAGTCCTTATGGGATAAAAGAGAGAATGTCGGAAGAGAGACTGCATTATATGCGGTTTCTCTTTCTTTTGTGTAAATTGCCCCTTGC
>DAITML010000064.1:0-6757 GCA_036835165.1 Synergistaceae bacterium
GCAAGGGGCAATTTACACAAAAGAAAGAGAAACCGCATATAATGCAGTCTCTCTTTCGACATTCGCTCTTTTATCCCATAAGGTCTCCTGCAGCCGTTAAGGTCAGCCCCTTACGAATGTGTTGACAAGGCCCATGCTGATGACCGGGAAATAAACGAACAATATCAGGCAAAGTATCATTGCGACAACAAAAGGCAGTATATTTCTTGATATATTGTCCAGTTTTTCTCCTGATACCGCAGAAGCGACAAAGAGGTTGGCCCCGTACGGCGGCGTTATGAAACCTATCGCCAGAGCAACAGTCATAAAGAGACCGAAATGCACCGGGTCCACCCCTATGGATTTCATTACCGGCAGGAATATCGGTGTCAGGATTATCATCGACGAAATGTTGTCGACAAAACAGCCCACGACCAGAAGCATCATGTTTATAAGGAGCAGGATTATCCACGGGGTGCTCGATACGCTTACTATCCACTCCCCTACCCTCATAGGTATCTCTTCCATTGTGAGGTATGTCGCAAATGCAAGCGAGAGGCCAAGCATGAATGTTGTTGCCCCGTTGACCACCAGCGCATCGGTGAAGGCTGCCTTGATAGTTGTGGCATCAAGCTCTTTGTATATGAATTTCCCTACAAAGAGGGCATAGACGACACCGCTGACAGCAGCTTCAGTTGGGGTAAAGACACCGCTGTAGATCCCTCCCAGAATGATTACCGGCACCATAAGGGCCCAGAAAGCTTTTACGAAACTCGTGGCAACGTCATGCAGCCCAAAGTTGCGGTCAGCCCTTGGGTAGTTCCTTTTCTTTGCAATGAACCATGAGACCACCATCAGTGATATGCCTATCATGATCCCGGGGACGACCCCGGCTACGAAGAGTTCAAGGACTGAGGCCCCTGAAATTACCGCAAATATTACAAAAGGTATCGACGGAGGTATTATTACACCTATCGAGCCTGCCGCCGCAGTAAGTGCTGCAGCAAATGGCCCCCCGTAATTTTTGCTTTTCATCTCGGGTATCATGAACGACCCTATGGCAGATACTGTGGCAGGTCCCGAGCCTGATATGGCAGCGAAGAACATGCAGGCTGTAACAGTTACCATTGCAAGCCCTCCAACCATGAATCCAACCAGGCTCTCAGCAAAATCGACGATCCTTTTCGATATCCCCCCGTACCCCATAAGTGAACCTGCAAGCATGAAAAAGGGTATTGCCAGAAGCGGGAATGAATCTATCCCTGTGAATGCGGTCTGGGCGATCATGATCACGGGGATAGTACTTGTAAAATACATTGTGATCATGGTCGCCAGGCCAAGTGCTATACCGATCGGGACGCTCAGCGAAAGAAATATGAAAAGCAGGGATATCAACAGAGCTATGTCCATAATGTCCCCTCCTATCTTATTGCTTCCCTGTCAGTAAATACGCAGTACGCCTGACGGATCAGCCTTAATGTCATAAAAAGGCTGCCGACAGGTACAGCTGCGTACGCAATTGCCATTGGCATCCCAAGCGCGGCGGAGATCTGGCCCCTGATAAAGATCATTTTGGTTAGCTGATAACCCTTAATGACCAGAAAACAGCCAAAAAATATCCAAAGCAGAAGTACTGCGATCTCGATAACTTTCCTGGAAACACCGCGGAATCTGTCTGCAAGGGCCTCCACCCTGAGGTGCCTTTTCTTCCTTACGGCATAGCTGGCACCCAGCCAGGTCTGCCATATGAATACGTAGCGTGCGACCTCTTCGCTCCATGAGAGGGAGTTGGAAAAAACATATCTCATCACTACCTGGACAAAAATCAGTGCCACAGTGAATACCAGGGAAATGTAGAGCAGATTTTCCTCAAATTTGTTGTACAGTTCTCCTATTCTAAACATGCTTGCACCTCGCAGACAGATCACGTGTCAGGTCAGGGAGCTTGTTATTTCTGTCCCTGACGGACTATATCCATTACTTCCTTCGTAATGAGCTTTTCAAATTCTGCATACACAGGCTCAGTTGCCTTGATGAAGAGGGCTCTTTCAGCATCATTGAGGGAATTGATCTGCATTCCGGTGGCCTTGAGCTGATCAAGCATTTTTATGTCCTGCTCTTCTGTTGCCTTGCGTTCGCTGGCCTCATAGCGCTTGCCCGCATCAAGGACGACTTTCTGGTGTTCCTTGGGGAGGGACTTGAAGAAGCTCTCCGATATTACCAGCGGAGCGACAGCAAAGATGTGGCCTGTCAGTGAGTAATATTTCTGTACTTCATAAAACTTTGATGAGAATGTAAGGACTACAGGGTTGTCCTGTCCGTCAACTGTCTTCTGAGCAAGAGCCGTGTACAGTTCAGAGAAACTCATAGGCGTTGGGTTGGCCCCCATTGCCTTGAATGTGGCTATGTGGATGGGGTTCTCCATGCACCTTATTTTCATGCCCTTCATATCAGCAGGTGTCTTTATGGGCTGTTTGTTGTTGCTGACGTTCCTGAACCCGTTAACTCCGTATCCTATGATACGCAGCCCCTGCTTCTCTATGTCGGCGGCAAGTTTGGCGGAAAGCGGTCCGTCTATGACTTTGTACGCTGTTTTGAAGTCTTTGAATGCAAATGGAAGGTCAAAGACGTTGAATCTCGGAGCAAATGTCGCAAGGGTCGAGCTGCCGATGATACCGCATTCAAGGGTTCCCAGCTGCATAGCCTCAGTTGCCTGCCTGTCGCCTCCAAGAGCGGCGTTTATGTGCAGGGTGACCTGGACTCCGCCCTTAGTCTGCTCCTCAACATACTTTTTGAAATCAAGCAGTGACTGGTGGGCCTGGTGGGTCTCAGATCCGACAGTATGCAGCTTCATTTTGTAAACTTTGGCCGCCATTGCCGACTGGGCCGACATAAGTACCATAAGTGCGCACATTACGAACAATACTGTTTTCTTCATACAAAACGCCTCCTCTGTTTTCGATCCCGAAAGGGTCGATATGCTGCTGTTTGGTTCATCCTGATACTTTGGTGAGACATTCGTTGTAGTAAGCAACGAAGTATTCCATGGCTTTTTCTATCTTGCTGATATCGATGGTGTATGCGATCCTTATCCTGTTCTTTATTCCAAACGCGTCACCGGGAGATACTGCGACGCCATATTTGTTCATCAGGCCCAATGCGAATTCCAGCGGCGTCATCTTTAGCTTTTCTATAGACGGCAGTACGTAGAATGCTCCCTGGGGAGAGGGGAAATCGGCTCCCGGGCACTTTTTGAGCGCCTCGACCACAACATCCCTTCTTTTCCTGAATTCATTGCGCATCATTTCAGTATAGCCGGAACTTTTGTTGAAGGCTTCCGCAGCCCCGTACTGGGCGAATGAGGGGGCGCAGCTTGTGAGCATAAGGTGTGACTTCGAAACGCAGGGCAGGACCTGGGAGGGTACATATGCATATCCCACGCGCCACCCTGTCATGGCAAATGTCTTTGATACCGAATTTACATAAAGGACCTGGTCTTTTATCTCAGGATAATTTAGCGGACTGATATGCTCCTCATCGTAAATTATTGCTGAGTAACATTCATCAGTCAAAAGCCAGATATCTTTTCCTTTGATAAAGTCAACCAATTTGTCCATTTCACTCTTTTTCATTACCCCGCCTGACGGATTGTTCGGGGAGTTGATCATTATCATTTTTGTCCTCTCCGTCACGGCTTCAGAAATTTTGTCGATATTGAGACCGTAATATTCACCAAGTTCAGCTTCGACCTCTACAGGGACAGCTCCTGCAAAATAACACTGTTCCTTATAGGCGACGAAACAGGGCGTGAGCATTATGACTTCGTCTCCGGGATCCAGAAGACCAAGCATGAGAGCCATCAGTGCTTCTTCCGCTCCGCATGTGACGACAATATTGCCCGGATCCAGCACTGCTCCACGCTTTGCCTCGTGCTTTGAGATCGCCTGCCGCAGTTCGGCTATGCCGTTCATCGAAGTGTAATGAGTAAGGCTGTTGTTTATCGCGTCTATACAGGCGATTCTGGCTTCAACAGGTGAATCGAAGTCAGGTTCGCCGATCTCAAGGTGGAATATCTCCTTTCCCTGAGCCTGAAGTGCCAAAGCAGCCTCGAAAATGTCGCGTATTCCTCCCTCAAATGAACACTGGGATATCCTTTTGCCCTTTTTGTGTATATCCATTGTCCCTCGCCCCCTTTATTGAATGTTGTTCAGCTGGCCTACGGGCCTTTTGCCCATATAGACGTCCCTGACCTCTTCCGCGGCTATGGTCCTGAGTTTTTTTAACGATGAATTGGAATACCAGGCGGTATGCGGCGTAATTATGCAGCCCGGTTCTTCAAATATCGGATGTGTCATGTCGGGAAGAGGCTCTCCCTCAATGACATCAAGTGCTGCCCCTGCAATTATGCCGTTGTGCAGTGCATATTGCAGGTCATCAAGGTCGACCAGTCCGCCGCGTGATGTGTTGATGATGTTCGCGTTCGGCTTCATCATCCTCATTTTGTTGATATTTACAAAATAGCGGGTCTCATCATTGAGAGGAACATGTATGCTTACCACATCCGCAGTCCTGAAGACTACGTCCATATCATCAATTACTTCTACACCCAGCTCACTGCATATTTCCCTGTTGATAAAGGGATCGTAGGCTATCACTCTTTTAAAAATTGCCCTGGATTTCCTCGCAAGGATCTGGCCTATCTGGCCAAAGCCCAATATTCCCATCGTAAGCTCCCCGAACTGGTCTGCAGGGGGAAAGTCTTCGAGCTTCCAGGATCTGTCTCTTGTGACCCTCCACGTATAGTGGGGCAGCCTGTGGATAAGGGAAAGAGAGCATGCCAGAGCATGGTCGGATACTTCCTCAAGATTGAACCTGGGTACGTTGCATACGATTATGCCCTTCTCCGTAGCGGCGGGTATGTTGATGTTCTCGACTCCCATGCCATGTCTGACGACTATCCGGCATTTATCCATCCTTGAGATCCTCTCTGGCGTTATAGGCGTGATGTCGCATATAAGGCCGTCTATCTCAGGAAGCGCCGCTTCAAACTCATCTACGTTTTTCAGGTGAAGTATTTCGGAATCCGCAGCCTCAAGTATCTCCCTTTCCATATCAACATCCCTGAAGTTTACGACACTGTATATGCCTGTCTTGAATCTGCCCATCACTTCACCCCCTGCCTGAAATTCTCCCAGCCCTTTATATGCCCGAATGAAAGAGTGCCGTCAACGAAAGTATTCACGACTTTGGCCTCACGGAGCTCCATTTCCTGCGTGCTGAAAAGATCCCTGTCAAAAATGACGATATCTGCCGCCTTTCCGGGGGTTATGCTTCCGTTCCACTTCCAGGTGGCATGCGCTTTTGCCGGATAGGTCGTGTAGATGTGCAGTGCCTCGTCAAGGGTCAGTTTTTGTTCGGGACGCCATGTCCTCTGTCCGTCATAGCTGGTCCTGTTGACAAGGGCCCAGATCCCGCAGACCGGATCCAGCACCTCGATCGGCGCATCGCTCGAACCGCATAGCATAAGCCCCGCTTCCATAATGTCTTTCCATACACAGGCATATTTTTCGTTTGCACCCAGACGGGCCGGTACCATATCTATGTCGGAGGGCACGTATGTCGGCTGTATCACACAGGCAACGGGAAGCTTCTTCATCCTTTCGATCTGGTCGGGGCGAAGTATTTCTATGTGGTTCAAAAGATAGGGGTACTTTGGATCGGGATATTTCTCACATGTCTTTTCTATGGCGTCCAGCATCTGGTCTATCGCCCTGTCTCCGATCGCATGCACAAGTATGTGGTCTCCGCGACGCGTTGACTCGCAAAGCTTCTCAAGAAGTTCATCGGGCTCATGTATCAGCATGCCGTCAGTTGAAGGGTCATCCGAATAGGGGAATGAGAGTGCGGCTGTCCTTGCTCCCAGGCTTCCGTCAAGAAATAGCTTGAAGCCTTCAAAACGGACAAAATCATTGCCGATCACCCCTCCCATGGAAGGCACGGACAATTCGTCATGTGTGCTGTATACCCTGCAGCAGAGGCGGTCCTGGTCCATAAGCGTCTGGTATAGTCCAAGCTCCTCTTCCATACCCAGGCTCGCCGCGCTGCAGGAATGCAGTGTCGTAAGCCCAAATGAGGCCGCATGGCTCAGATATGCGTCAAGGTAGTTCAGCAGATTCTCGTTGGTATAAAGGCTTCTTTTCAGGGCTGCATGAACGGGAAGCTGAGCACCCTCTACCAGTATGCCGCTGGGTTTTCCCGAGGGATCCTTTCGAATTCCCGGCACATCCATACCAATGATTCCGGAGATCTCCATTGCTCTGGAATTTGCCACCGATGCGTGAGTACAGACCCTGTGTATGACAACAGGATTGCTTATCCCTGCCCTGTCAAGATCCGAAGCATCGGGGAGGACCGGGACCAACCAGTCATTCTCATTAAGCATCGTTCCATAGATCCATGTATCCGGATCAACTTTTGATGAACGATCCCTCAGTTTTTCGATCACGTCATCCGCAGATCCTGCAGATGACATGTCGATCGACTGCATGCCCTTTGCACATGTAAGGACATGCAGGTGACAGTCGCTCATGCCAGGTATAACAGTGACTCCGTCAAGCTCATGGCAGACAGAGTCGGCAGTGAACGGATGCGCGTCAAGCTGAGAGGTCTTGCCGACAGCGACAATTTTTCCGTCTCCTATGATAATTGATTCGGCTGCCGGGACCGCCGGGTCTCCCGTCCAGATATTGCCATTCCTAAGATACAGATACTTTGCTTT
>DAITML010000065.1:0-6736 GCA_036835165.1 Synergistaceae bacterium
ATTTAATTCATTTAACTGTAAATTTTGAAATTTATTTATTTATTGTGTCTGATTATTCTGTTATAATCTGATGGTCAGGAGGTGGAGCGATTCCCGAAAACAGCCAGAAACATTTCACTTTTTTTTATACCCTCTACGCTTGGTGTCTGTGCTTTTTTGCTCCCCTTTGAATGGCACGGCACTGTCAACACCCTTATAGGCCATTGTAAGGAATATCTGCTGACCCTTATGAAGGACGATCTTGGAAGCCTGGTCGTCGCAGTGTCCGTTGTTACAATGATGCTCAGTGTCTCTGCAACATTCGTAAGACCGGAGTGGATCATGAGGAACCAGGTCTTCAGGGAAAACCTTGTCTGCAATCCCTTCTGGTTCATAGCGAGATTTTCGAGCATCCCGATATCAATGGTGGCAGTGTGGGGGAGTCCCGATATGTTCGGACTTTTCCTCAAGGATGCCCAGCTTATAGTTCTCAGCCTGGCCCCCAAACTTATCATGCTGACATTTATTATGGCCCTGACTGCTCCCATGCTGCTGGATTTTGGACTGGTACAGTTTGTCGCGGTCTACGCAAGTCCTGTGATGAGGCCGCTTTTTAAGGTTCCCGGACGTTCTGCGGTCGACTGCATCGCGTCCTGGCTCGGAAGCAGTTCGATGGCAGTGGTAATCACTGCAAAAATGCATCACTGCGGATACTATAATGACAGGGAAGCTGCCGTGATGGTCACAAGTTTTTCTTTGACCGGGGTATATAATATTTATGCAATTGCAACACTGCTGGATTTCAGGTATGCATTTCCCCATATCTTATTTTCCGTGTACCTTACCATGTTCCTGCTGGCGATAATATTTCCGAGGATATGGCCCCTAAATTCGATACCCGAGACTTACCATTGCGGTATCGACAGCTATGGCGTCCCTCCTCAGGAAGCGAGGCACGGCCACACTCTTTTTGAATGGGCCCTGCTGAGGGGAATAAACAAGGCGCGGCATATGAACGTGAGACTGTATATCAATGAGACACTTTCTATAGCAGTGCCGCTGCTTTTCGGGACGATCCCCCTCATGATAACTTTCGGGACCATCCTTCTGGCAATAGCAGACATGACACCTATACTCAATATTCTTGCCTATCCCTTCTCATGGCTTATTGAACTTCTTGGTGCGCCGGAAGCACAGGTGCTCGGAGGTGTGGCAGTTTTTGCATTTATCGACCAGTATCTTGCCGCAGCCTATGCACAGATGCTTTTTTCCGAATCCGCCAGATTCCTCTGCATATGTCTGACTACGATCGGATTGATAAACCTTACGGAGATCGGCATACACGTATGGCATTCGTCGATCCCCGTAACTTTCTGGCAAATGACCGTGATCTACCTGATGCGCATAGTTTTATCTCTTTTTATTCTTGTCCCCCTCTCTTCATTTTTCTTTTAATGATATTGATCTTCCATCAGAGGCACTTCCCGATAAAGCTGACAAATGACTGTCAATAAGTTTTGGCTTGTATCTGAGCAAAAAAATGTATACAATATATCAATTTGATTAGGGGTGCCGGCATGCCTTTATGGGGGTTTCTTCTTAGTTTTGTTGTTGCGATAATGTGGGCCGCTTCGCCTATAATGGTGGCTCGGGGCATGGCCCTGTCGAAGTGTACCTCCAATGAAATAAACCCGATCCGCTCAATATCATTTTTTCTGTTCACACTGATCCTTGCGCTGATACACACTAAGGGAAACATACCGATAGTCCTCTCTCCCAAAGCATTGATCTATATAGGA
The DNA here is from genome assembly GCA_036835165.1 of Synergistaceae bacterium. GTDB lineage: Bacteria > Synergistota > Synergistia > Synergistales > Synergistaceae > Caenicola. Next base: position 1,779 of record DAITML010000065.1, read on the forward strand.
GGCAATGTGCTCTTTGGATATCTGGTAGGGGACGTCCTTTACTTCATCGCGATAAGAAAGATAGGAATAAGTCTTGCCGTTCCTGTCTCGAACGCATACCCCATGCTTGTTGTACTTACATCATGGCTGATGCTGGGAGAGCCTGTCACCTTACAGATAGTTTCCGGGATAATCATTGTGATATCAGGCCTTCTGCTGCTTAGATTCGGAGGAGTGAGGGATAATTCGGATGAAAGCTGTCCTCTTACAAAAGAGATAGGACTCTCAAACCTCATGAAAGGATTCCTCTTTGCGATAGGAGCCGGACTTTCATGGGCGATCGGAGCACCCTTGACGAAAATGGCCATGGAGGCCTCAGGCCTTGGCCCCGTCGAGATATCATTCTACAGGGCAGCCGGATTGCTGATAATGGCATGGGGGTACAGGCTGATACTTCTAAAATACCGGCCGGCATCCCTGATGCCGCTGAGATCGGTCTCCCTGAAAGCATGGGGCTACATTCTGGGAGCAGCTGTTATAGGCCTTGCTTTGGGCTCCATCCTCTATACATCATGTATCAGAGTGATGCCTGTTGCTGTAGTTACCGCAATTACCTCTACCAGCCCCTTTATTGCCGCACTCTTCGGCCACTTTGTGCTTAAGGAGACTCTGACAAGGCTGCAGTGGGCAGGGGTGGTCCTCATAATTTCGGGCTCTGTTACAGTGAGCATTTAGGAACATCATAGTGAGGATCATCGTCCCTGATACTCTGCGTGCTCTCAGGAGCAATAATTACAGGCTTTTTTTCATGGCCCAGGCCATATCCCTTACCGGTCTCTGGATGCACCGTGTAGCTATGGGCTGGCTGGTCTTCAGGCTGACTGGGCTTAACAGCGCGCTTGGGATAATAGATTTTGCCGCATCCGTTTCTGTCTTTCTCCTTGCCCCCTTCGCAGGAGCACTGATCGAGAGATGGGACCTGAGGAAGACCCTCTTCTGCTGTCAGGCAGGGTGCATGATGATAGCGTTTATACTCTCCTTTTTGACCCTCACAGGCATTGCCACTTTTCATGCTGTCGTATTCATGAGCCTCATGCTTGGTCTTATAGATGCGTTTGAACTGCCCTGCAGATATTCTCTTGTTTCTTATCTGGTCGACAGGAAAGAGGATGTTTCAAACGGAGTTGCCTTAAATTCCATGAATTTTAATATTGCACGGATGATAGGACCGTCAATAGCCGGATTTGTCATACATGCTGTCGGCGAGGGGGTCTGTTTTCTTGTCAATGGTTTTGCCTATTCTTCGACTCTTCTGGCGGTAAAGAAGATGAAGATGGAGCGTCCGCCCATAGGGAGGAACGACGGCAGCAGGTCAAGGCCATTAAAGGATACGTTTGACGGCTTAAAAATGGCCAGGAGTTTTGCGCCCAGCCGATATCTGCTTATCCTGATAGCATCTACCGGTTTCTTTTGTTTTCCAAGCATAGTCCTGATGCCTGCAATGGCAAAAAGTGTTCTAGGAGGGACTTCCGAGACGCTTGGATTCCTGCTGATGGGCGTAGCCATAGGCGCTCTTTTCGGATCTTTTATAATGGCATCGCTGAAGTCTTCGGGCAGGCTCTATTGGTGGTGTACCAGAGCCTGTCTGGGATTCGGGGTATCGGTCATGCTTTTTTCGTTCTCCTGGAATATATACGCAGGGATAGCGCTGGCAGCACCTGTAGGATTTTGTATGGTCACAAGCACCATCTCCTGCAACACTCTTCTTCAGTCCATGGTCCCGGCAAGCGGAAGAAGCAGGATAATGGCCCTCTATACTATGGCGATACTTGGGATACCCCCCTTTGGAAGCCTGCTTGCAGGGAAGCTGGGAGACAAGCTTGGAACTGACTGGGCGCTTTTCATCTGCGGAGCGGTAAGCTCTGCTGCAGCCTTTTACTTTTTAAGAAGGATAGACAGGATAAAGGGCGAGATAGAGACTGCACTGGAAGATCCGGAGGCTGTACAATGGGAGGAATGAAGACGGAATTCAATGCAAAACAGATATTGATGGCGGATATGCTTCTTGTCCTTGTTGCCTTCATCTGGGGTGCGGGCATCCCGATGAGTGCTCTGCTGGCAAGAACGATAACCCCGCTTTGGGCTGTAGCCCTTAGGATGCTTTTTGCAGCTTTTTTTCTGATTCTGATGTTCCCGAGGAAAATTATTTCCTCCACCAGGAGAGAGTGGGCAATATCCTTTGTTCTCACTGCTGTTCTTACCGGTGTCTTCATTTCAATGACCTTCGGGCTGGTTTACAGCACAGCGAGCAAGCAAGCCTTCATAGGAGGTCTGAATGTAATACTGGTCCCCCTTTTTATGTGGGCGGTCTATAGTACAAGACCAAACATATGGATCTTTGCCGGGGCGGGAATAACAACAGCGGGTCTTCTGGTGATGGGTTTCACTCCGGGTATGGAATTTAACTTCGGGGATCTCCTCTCATTTATAATGGCTGTTTTTTACGCACTGCAGGTCCTTGCTGCAGGATTCGGAGCCAGAAGGGTAGAGCCTTACCGTCTTGTGGCACTCCACATAATTATGCTTGCCGCAGTCATGACTGTAATGGCTCTGATTTTTGAGCCTGTCCCCGATATTCACTCCTTCAGCCTTCAGATCTGGGCAACTCTGTTATGCGTCTCACTGGGCAACACGATACTCTGTTTCATAATACAGTTTAAAGCCCAGAGGATAACTCATGAGTCCCATGTTGCTGTCATCTTTTCGCTGGAGGGCCTTTTTGGATACATCGCCGCAGTCCTGAGCGGGCAGGATCCCTTCCTTCTTCAGGGTGCGATAGGGGGGGTGCTGGTAATACTTGGGATGATCATCACAGAGTCTGAAGTATTCATTAAACGGATAAGAGCATAGGAGCTGCAGGAAGTCTGCAATGTCCGCTCCCTTCCTGCCGCTCTGTCAGGGAACCCTTTCCTGCATTAAATCAAATGTAAAGAGGGTGATAGGGATCGTCTCCTCTCACCCTCTTCATTCTGCATTATGATAAGTAAGTTGCCCTCTTACATATAGTAGCCGGGTCCGCAGTATTTTGTAGGATTAAGTGCCGACTCGACATGCCTTATCATTGTAATGAAATCAAATACAGGAAGCCCTGTGTGCTCGTGGACTGCGGCGGCGAAGGGCGGAAGGTCGCTGCACTCAAGCTGGATAGCCGCAACTTCAGGATGCTCTTTCAGCATCTGGTCACATACTTCGAGTATCTCTTTCTCGATGACGTCAGTATCCATCGTCCCCTTTTCTTCCAGAACGGAAGAGCGGAACTCGTATTTCCCCTCCATGCCGTAAAGGACGACGGGCATGTCAGGTGTAATGCCGACATTTCTAAGATGCTGTTCAGTCATTACAGATGCGTTTGCCGAGATTATCCCGACCTTCTGCCCCCGTTTGAGGGTCCTTGTGATGAAGGGGACCTGAAGCATGCTTGACATGAAGACAGGAATGTCGACAGCATCAGCGATCTCCTGCTGAAAAAGGGCCATAAAGCCGCATGCACCTGTTATAGCACGTACACCTTCAGCCTCCAGCTTTCTTGCCCCTTCAAGGAAGGGCTCCAGAAGGGTGATGTCTCTCTGGTTGAGAAGCCTTTCGATCGAGGCTCCCTTCACTTCATGGTAACGGACAGGGAAAGGATATGTCGTTGCGTTTCCTACGTTTCCGGGAACACAGGGGTACGCGGCATCAAGTATGAGTATCCCTACAGGTTCTCCGTCCCACGAACGTGTCTTGCTTCTGATCTTATAAAAAGGCATTCATATTCCCCCCAAATGGAATGAAATCATAATAGAGAAAATAACAGTGATGTGACCTTATTGTCAAGGATTCATCAAAATAGTTAAATTTATGGAAGAGTTTCAAAAATACGCCGCATAGCTTATGACAGAAATATATTTGATTATAGAATGATAAAATAATATAAATCAAAAATGGGAGAGATGCCATATGAAGAAGCTGATTTTGACCTTTGCTGCAGTTTTTGTCCTGATAATAAGTCTGACACAGGCAGTTTACGCTCTTGAGCCGGGGGCTGCCGTCAGCGACTTTGAGCTGAAGGACATAGAAGGAAAATCGGTAAAATTGAGTGATTACAGAGGAAAGACAGTGGTACTGAATTTCTGGGCCACGTGGTGTCCGCCATGCAGGAAGGAAATGCCGGACTTTCACCTCCTTGACAAGGAACTTAAGAAGACTAAGGATGCAGTCCTCCTTGCCGTGAACATGACTGACGGAAAGAGGGACACAAAGAGCAAGGTCGAGTCATTTATAAAGGAAAATAATTTTGGAATGAGGGTGCTTCTGGACACTGAGGGCAAAGCTGCCAAACTTTATGAGATAAGGTGGCTTCCGACTACCCTTGTGGTCGACGGCAAGGGCATACTTCGCTGGCAGGTATTCGGTGAAACTACCAAAGAAGATGTTCTCAAAGCTATCAGAGATATAAAATAAATGTGGGCAGACCTGCCGCTCCTCTTCCTTGAAGGTTTATTGGCCTTCATATCACCGTGTATGCTTCCCATGCTTCCTGTCTATCTTATGTACCTTGCTGCAGAGACTGAGCATGGCAAGAGGGCCAGCATCATAAACACGATAGGATTTGTCTGCGGATTCACCGTTGTCTTCATGGCTCTCGGAGCCACGGCGACCGCGATAGGCTCGCTGATGAATGAGCACAGGATGCTTCTCCAGAGAGTCAGCGGCGCGGTCATTCTGGTCTTTGGACTGCACTTTCTCGGCTTCCTTAAAATAAGTTTCCTTGATGTTGAAAAGAAGATAGATCTGGGGCTTAATAAACGCGGCGGTTTCATTGGAGCACTGTTCTTCGGCGCAGCCTTTTCGCTTGGCTGGTCGCCATGCCTCGGCCCCTTCCTGGGCTCTGCGCTCATGCTTGCGGGAAACGGTAAAACTGTGATGCAGGGAGTATTATA
>DAITML010000066.1:0-6371 GCA_036835165.1 Synergistaceae bacterium
TTCTGGAGGCGAGCTGACGATCGAAGCCAGTGTGACTGTTATTTATGATTACTGAAAAACAATTGTGAAACTGCGGTGCCGGGCACCGCGTGAAACAATGGTGAAGCAGTAGTGAAGCGGTCGTTTTTAACCTTATATGCAAAATTAAAGGATGGTCCGGCATATTTGCGGACCATTTTTAATATCAGAGGCTTGCCTTCCACTCTTTTATCGCGTCTATGAAGGCATCCCCATATTTGTCGAGTTTGACGGTACCCACTCCAGGGACCTGGAGAAAAGCCTCTCTGTCTGACGGGAGAATCTCGCACATTGCCGAGAGAGTTTTATCGGAGAAGACAACATAAGGAGGCACTCCTTCTGCAGCAGCCAGCTCCTTCCTCAGAGAACGGAGCAAATCAAAAAGTTCTTCATTAACATTCGATGCCTGTTTCCTCTTCGATACAGAAATCGGCTTTTCATCTCTTTCTTCCGGTTTTCGCATCATGAGCTTTGTCTCACTTTTCAGAAACTGCGTCGTTCTCTCCGTAAAAGAGAGCACGGGGAATTCTACGTCCTCTGTTTGCAGGAAGCCTTCCGCGGTCAGGAAATTTATCATACCCCGTATGGCTTCGGCCTTGTATCCCTTCATGATCCCCCAGGTTGAGATCTTGTCAAAGCCTAGGGATCTTATCTGTGCCTTCTGTGAACCGCGAAGCACATCCGTAAGGATAGCGCTTCCGAACTTTCGTCCGCCCGTCTGCTCAGCCATACGATAGACAGAGGATATTATCTTTTTTGCCTCTGTTGTGATGTCGACCAGGTCCGTCTGTGATGTGCAGCTGCCGCATGAGCTGCAGGTTTCCGGCACGTCATCTTCACCGAAGTAGTTCAATATCCATGATCTCAAGCAACCGTTTGTGTGGCAGTAGTCGACCATGCCACGGAGCTTAAGGTAGGCCGATTTTTTTGTCCCGTTGTCTTCGCTCTGCGATATAAAGTACCGCGCGGTCATTATGTCTTTTTCTCCGAAGAGCAGGATACAATCCGCGGGCAAACCGTCACGTCCTGCACGTCCGGCCTCCTGGTAATAGGCATCCATCGTAGCCGGCATGTTGTAGTGGATCACATAGCGCACATTGGACTTGTCGATGCCCATTCCGAATGCGTTGGTCGCAACTATGATACCGACCTTGTCATATATGAAAGCTTCCTGGCTCTGCAGTCGTTCTTCGCTGTCCAGGCCCGCATGATAACGCACCGCGCTTATGCCGCTCCGGCAGATCTTATCGCGAACCGATTCAACTTCCTTGCGAGTGGAACAGTAGACAATACCGGAGACATTCGGAAATTTTTTAATGTAGTCAAGCAGATATTTTGTCTTGTCGGCCGGATGCTCCACCTGAAAAAAGAGGTTTTCCCGGTCAAAACCGGTCACAACAGAAAATGGGGATCTAAGCTCAAGCTGGCGGATGATGTCTTCCCTGACTTCCGGCGTGGCAGTAGCGGTAAACGCGGCAACAACGGGGCGCTGCCGCAGCGAGGCTATAGCCGGTGCTATGTTGAGATAGGACGGGCGGAAGTCATGTCCCCATTGGGAGACACAGTGTGCTTCGTCAACTACTATCAGGGCAATATCCAGTGAATGGAGAAATTCTATGAAGCCGTTATTATCAAGACGTTCCGGAGCTATATAAAGCAGCTTTATTTTGCCATTGCTCACAAAGCGGAATATGGAGACCACTTCGTCCCATGTCATGGAACTGTTTATCGAAGCGGCCTGCACCCCACTCTGGCGAAGGGCGTCTACCTGATCCTTCATAAGGGAGATAAGCGGAGATATGATTATGGAAACTCCTTTGCTCAAAATTGCAGGGATCTGGTAACAGAGCGATTTTCCTGCGCCTGTCGGCATTATCGCCAGTGCGTCATTGCCCTTAAGGATGTTGTCAATGATCTCCTCCTGCCCGCGGCGGAAGGAAGCATAACCGAAAATATTTTTAAGCATATCAATAGGCTGTGGCAAAACAAACATTCCTTTAATTTCATTTGAACTATGAGTATAGCACTGAAAGAATATTAGACTCGAACTTGTAAGGATCCCTTACAAGTTCGAACCATCCAATGTTGCATCGGTTAAATAGTACTGATGTTTGTATTCTTTAAAGGTCCGCCTGATGAATAAGTTTAAAAGCATAGATCATAGCGTAATTTGTCGCTTTACGGCTAAAGGGCCGGTAAAGCTGGCCTTCTCCCCATTCCTTCATCATTCTGTGGTCGGGGTCATGAGTATCTTTCAATACGCTGAGAAATCTTTCATATCCCCCTATCCCGCCGACATCTTCAGGGGGGCACGCCCCTTTACCTTCTACTACTACAGGATGGCTTACTTTCCAATCTTCATAAATTGACTCAAAAGTAATACTGTGCTCCCACGAATCACCGAAATCATAGGTATATTGGAATGTTTTGACCTTCTTTAAATACGGATCGATTTCTGTGTTCCATGACTTCTTTACTTTCATTTTTGCAATTTTTTTTATATATTCGTCGGTCTCTCCCCGCTCGATCTGTCCTTGATTTTCTTTACACCAAACCTGCAAGTCGCAATAACCTTCTTCATCGCAGACTATCTTATGATTGAGATCCGGTATTTCGAATGAATAAAGATGATAATCCTGCCAACCCATTGCAAGTTGTATTGCGATGTGCAGTTTTTCAAAAGTCATTTCTGTCGGGATCACAACTCTTCTCCAGATAAGAGGTTCGGAATCTTTAAGTTCTATTTTGATTTCGTGTGCGCTCATTCTTTCACGCCCTTCCTGTGGTTTTATAAAATAAATTTTGCAGTGTTTAGTCCTAAAACAACATCTAATTATTCAACACATAATAATTTCCCTTCATAAAATCTATGACTGGCAACAAAAAAGTCAGATCAGCCAGGCTGGTACGTACCAGTTTTTTTTGTTGACAGGCAAAAGATCTGAGCAAAGACATACAACTGCGCCTGTGCCTATGTTCGTCCTTATGCGCCTTTCTCCGCTGACTTCTTCCTCTTTCGTTACAGGATCCAGTGCGTTGAAGTTTTTCGTTGCCTTAGACGGAAATGCGCTCTTTTTGATCTCGATAGGGAAGAGCGTATTGTTTTCATAAAGTATCAGATCTATCTCTTTATTATTACTGTCTCTGTAGTAATAAAGGGGTGGCCTTTTGCCATTATTGATGAAACTTTTATATATCTCTGAGACGACCCAGGTCTCAAAGAACTCCCCGCTCATCGCTCCTGCTTCAAGAGCCTCGACATCGTTCCATTTCGTGAGGTATGTGCACAGCCCTGTATCCATAAAATACATACGGGGAGATTTGACTACGCGCTTCAGCAAATTGTTGAAATATGGCTCTATAAGAACTACCAGCCCGGAAGTTACAAGCAGGGAAAGCCATTGTTTTGCTGTAGGTGCAGTTATACCACACTCTGATGCCATGGCATTGTAGTTAACTGTCGTCGCGGTCCTGGCAGCGGCTATACAGAGGAACTTGTAAAACGTCCCTTCGTCAGCTACCTGAGTAAGGTCTCTTATGTCCCGTTCCAGATATGTACCGATATAGGATTCGTAATACGTATCTCGCCTTACTTGTTGGTTTTCGTACAGACGGGGGAAGGATCCGCGGAATATGGAGCCGAATGTCTCCATCAGATCTATTTTTTTTGCTGAAGGAAGCCTTTTAAGAAGTTCCCCGGGATCTGTCGTGAAGCAGCCAAAGTGATTGTTGTTCAACTCGCTGTTTGAAAGGCCGAAGAGATTGAGGATGCCTGCCCTGCCTGCAAGGCTCTCACTTATGTTCTGCATCATGTGAAACATCTGTGAGCCGGTAAGCCAGAAATCACCGTTTACTTTATGCTCATCAGCGGACATTTTAATGTATGGCAAAAGCTCCGGGGCATATTGTATTTCGTCAATGATAAGAGGAGGCGTGAAGCGCTGGAAAAATAGAGCCGGATCGTTTACTGCGAGGTGCCTGTTTTTCGGGTCATCCAGACTCACATATTTCCTCTCTTTTTCAGCCAGGTGGCGAAGAAGTGTAGTTTTCCCGACCTGGCGGGGGCCTGTGATCAAAAGGACAGGATATGTACTGCTGACGTTGCGGACCGTATCTTCGATCGTTCTTGAAATGTACATAAACAGACCTCCAAACAATAAAAACTTATGCAAAAATAAAATGGTATTTTATTTTTGCATAAGTTTTTAGTTAAGTCAATCTAATGCCTGAGTTTATATCAAATATTATCATCTTTGGCGGCAACAAGGCATATAAAAAATTACAGTTGATCAAATTAACATACTATGCGGATATAAATATTTAACTTACTAGTGGGTTTTGCAACAGCCAGATCCGCGTTTCCGCGCGCAGAGTGAAACTGGCAAACAAAAACTTATGCAAATTTAAAATTGTATTTTATTTTTGCATAAATTTTTGAATTATTCAGAGCGGCTGTCAGCTGCGGGGCTTTTAATTTTGATAAATGTAACAGTCTGATTTTTTAAAGAAATTTTGCCTACTTGATAACCGTGATCAGGCAGTTCCTTTTTGTAATTCAGATCACCTTCTCAAATTATTTGACGACTACAGGCTTTATCCCCCTTGGACCTTTAGAGATAAGCACTGCGGCTGCGGCGAGGACAGCCGGAAGAGACAATTCATGGGGAAATGCGACGTATCTCGACTCCCATATGGGCTTGTATTTTTCCTTGTATTCCCTTAGCCCCTGGAAGTTATAAAATACATTTCCGTACTCATATAACATTTCAGCGGTCCTGCCCCAAAGCGACCCGTGAGGACCTCCTCTCAGACCGGAAAGCGGAGCCATCCCAAGGTCGAAATAAGCGTATCCATCTTCTTTTGCCCACAAAATCAGACTCAGAAAGAGGAATTCCATCGTGTCCGAGGGAGCATTGTCCATATATCTCATCATGTCGGGCGAGACCTCATTTTTGTCTGCACTTGTCCAAAAATTTGCAAATGCCTGAATTTCCCCGTTGCGCTCAACCACTGCGATCTTAAAATTGCAAATGTACTCTTCGCTGAAAAAACCCAGGGAAAATCCCTTTTCATGTCCCTGCTTAGATTTGAGCCACTCTTCCGATATTTCCTTGAGCCTGGGAAGAACCGAGACTTTCTCCTCCTCAGAGAGGATACGGAATACTGATCCGTCCTTGGCCAGCTTTTTCAATGTATGCCTCTGTCCGTGCCATTCTGATCCCTTTTCAAAGGAGAGATCCGCAAGGGGCACCTTGGCGTTTTCTCCTATCTTTATCAGTGCTAGTCCCTGTTCTATGTAAAGTGGGAGATTCCTCTCGCTAACTTCGTAATAAACTGTTTTTCTTCCGTTTACCTCAGCCTTCTCCCTAAATGACCATGCCAGGTCGGAGAATTCTTCCCGGTCTCCCAGGGGATCTCCCATCACGAACCAGTACGGACCTTCTTCAGCAAAGAATATCATCGACCTTCCGGTCGGACTGAAGAAGAATGATTTGTCGCCTGTCAATGCAAGGAATGCGGATGCGTCGGGGGACGATATTGTAATATTAAACGCCTTTTCAATATCAATTCCGGTAGGAACCATTGGAATGTCAGGTTTCACCCTGAATAGTTTTAACAAAGGAAGAATTAGTGCCGCGGCAGAAAGCGTCACAGTTGCCCTCAAAAACCAGGGTGCCCTTCCGGAAAGAGCGAACTGAAGTATGCTGAGGCTTGAGTATTCCGAGTGTCTAAAGGAAAAATAGCCAAGCCATGCCGAAGAGGCCAGTACAACTGCCACGGGCAACAGCCTGTCAAATGATATTCCGGCTGAAAGAAGCCTGGAATCCCTGTCAAACTTTTTTCGCCCCGCAATGAGAGGCAGCATGATGATCACAAGTATCATAGCTTCTTCATAGTCCAGGCCTTTTAATAGAGAGAGGCCGATGCCCGCAGCCATCAGAGCAATTGTGAGCTGCCATGCGATGCGAAGCCTTCTCCTTATGCCCTGCGCGAGAAATAGGAGCAGAAATCCTGCCAGGCTGCTCAGGAAGTGTGATATCTCGATAATGTCCATCGGCACCAATTTATTCATCAGTGCAAGGCGATGTGCCAACCCAGGTGTTGATCCTGAAAAGAGCAGGACTGCTCCGGAGGCGAACACACCAACAGACAATATTGGAGGGTAGATCGCAATAAATCCTTTCCCAAAACTCAAAGCAGCACTTTTTACTTCCCTGCCTGCGGGATATAATTGCCGTCCCCCCATCAAAAGGGCTGAAAGGCAGAGAGGGAAAAGGTAATAGACTACTCTGTAGAGCAGAAGCGCACCTATCATCTCTGTCCCGGAGTACCACGGAGAAAGGGTCACCATA
>DAITML010000067.1:0-6273 GCA_036835165.1 Synergistaceae bacterium
GTGGGCTCGTACTTCAAGGAAGGGATCAACCCCGTCCGCATTGCGATAGAGAAGGACGACGTAAGGGCTGTAAAGGGAGGAACGGGCTTTGCAAAATGCGGCGGCAACTATGCGGCATCCCTTCGGGCCGGAGAGAGGGCTGCAGCTCAGGGATACTCACAGGTCCTCTGGCTTGACGGAGTGGAGAGGAAATATATCGAGGAAGCGGGCGGGATGAACGTAATGTTCAAGATCGACGGCAAGGTCGTCACTCCGGCTCTTCTTGGCTCTGTCCTTGCAGGTATAACGAGGAAATCCCTGATCGAGATACTGGAGTCATGGAAAATCCCCGTAGAAGAGCGCCTTATAAGCCTGGATGAGCTTTTTGACGCGATAAACACCGGCCGCCTTGAGGAGTGCTGGTGCTGCGGAACGGCCGCGGTAATTTCTCCGATAGGCGAGCTTGCCTATGACAACAAAAAGTTCATTATCAATGATTTCAAGACAGGGGAACTTACAAAGAGGCTCTTCGATGAACTCACCGGGATCCAGTGGGGCAAGAGGCCCGATCCTTTCGGCTGGACTGTCCCGGTAGTCTAGTACTCAGCTGCAATAAATATTAAGGGCCGCCCGATTTTTCGGCGGCCCTTATATATTATCAGTATCCCTCGGGGATCCTCTCCCTGTAATCATTTGCCTCCCTGTCAAAAATCATGAGCTTGAGAGAGAGATTCTCTATCTGTCTCCTTACCTGGTCCGGAGAGGTTCCTCCCGAAGTATTTCTCCTCTCCATTGATCTTCTTGGAGACAGAAGTGGGAGAAGGTCTTCCCTGACTTCGGGGATGTGGCTCTGCCATTCCTCAAGAGTAAGCGATGTCAACGGCCTTTTACTGTCCAGACAGTATCTGACTATCCGGCCGACCTTTTCATGGGCATTCCTGAATGGCACTCCCTGAAGAACAAGGTATTCGGCAACATCCGTTGCGAGGATCAGTCCGTCGCTGAATCCCCTGTTTGCAGCCTCCCCGTCCACTTTGACCTCACTGATGAGGGAGGGCAGCACCGAGAATATGCCATGGAGACATTCAAGTGTCCTCAGCAGCGAGCGCTTGTCATCCTGCAAGTCACGGTTGTACGTAAGAGGTATACCTTTTGTCATGGTAAGGAGATCCATCAGCGCACCGTTAAGCTGCCCGGACTTTCCCCTGAGGATCTCGAGGACATCCGGGTTCTTTTTCTGCGGCATTATGCTGGAGCCGGTGCAGAAAGAGTCAGGAAGCTTCACCCATCCAAACTCTGAAGAGAAATATATGATAAGGTCTTCAGAAAGTCTGCTTACGTGCCCTCCAAATACAGCTGCAAAATATAGGACGTCCATGAAATGGTCGCGGTGAGCTACGGTGTCCATACTGTTTCCGGACAGAGAGGAGAATCCAAGGTCTCTGCAGGTAAACTCCCGGTCAAGCGGAAGGGTCGAGCCTGCCAGCGCCCCGCAGCCAAGCGGAGATTCATCCACCGAATCATAGGCGTCAAAAAGCCTTTTGGCATCTCGCATGAATGCATGGGCATGCGCCATCCAGAACTGTCCCATCGAGATCGGCTGTGCCTGTTGAAGGTGTGTGTATCCCGGCACAACGGTCTCGGCATCTTCTTCTGCCTTTTTCAGCAGTATTGAGATAAGACATTTGAGTCCTTCCCATATATCCAGAAGCTCCTTGCGCAGGTAGAGCCTGACAGTTGTGTTGGCCTGATCATTGCGGCTCCTTCCCATGTGAAGTTTAGCGCCGGCAGCTCCGCAAAGCTCTATCAGCCTTGATTCTATGTTCATATGGACATCTTCCAGCGATATTTTGGGGACAAGATCTCCGCTCCTGATCTCATCCGCTATCAATTTAAGGTTTTTCTCAATAAGAGCTGCCTCATCTTGAGAAAGGAGACCCGTGCTGCCAAGCATCCTGACATGAGCGATACTTCCCCTTATATCTGCAAGAGCCATCATCCAATCCAAATCAAGCGACTGTGTAAACCTCTGCACTGCTTCATCAGTATCCTGAGAAAAGCGGCCTTTCCACATCATCTATCCCCGTCCTTTGCTTTCTTTGGCATCTTTATCAAAAGTTTGATCAAATCAAAGTGGAAACTATTATAACAGCACTCATACAGGGCCGGGCAGATTGGATCCTGCGCTCAGAGGACTGCACGGGTCATTCTTCCTCCGACTCCCTAAACCGTGCAAGCCTTGAGCTTGCCTCACTTTCCACACCCCTGAAATCAAGGGCCCTGGTCCAGGCACTCTTTGCAATTTCTTCCATCCCTGCTTTTTCCCACAGATCGCCGCACCTGATCATGTCGTTTCCCGTCGTTCCTCTCATATCAGCAAGGGAACCAATGTGGGCCTGAAGTGCAGCCATGGATATCACATCAAGCGCGTTGTGGTAAAAGACACCTCTGAGAGGCGAGGCGTCCGAGCTTAAAAGGAAATTGGTATAGATCTGCGGTATCTCTCTTCCGGGCACATCTTCACCGCTTCTGTGTACGCCGAGCACTTTCTGCTCGACCGATGAGAGGGAACAGGAGTTTAGCCTGCCCCTGTAAAAGTGCCTTGCAAGCATAAGCAGGTCCATATGAGGCCTTCCCTCCCAGCACGGGGCGGACTTTGCGAGCCTGTGCCTTATCCTGAGCATTGGAAGGTCAAATGACTTGCCGTTGAAGGTCACCAGTCCGTAATCATCCTTTGGGAGTTCCGATTCCAGGGCACAAAGCCAGTTCCTCTCCCATGCAGGACCTGCCAGAAAGAGCTGGACGACCCGAAAAGACCGATCTTCGCTGAAACCAAGCCCGACCAAAAATGCATAGGCACCCCCGGCTGCGGAAAGGCCGGTAGTCTCAAGGTCGAGGTAAACAGACCGCTTCATTCCTCCCCAAAAGGAGAGCAGTTCGCCGGATGGTGAAGGATCTGCAAGCGGCCTGTGCCCATATTGTCTTCCGTAGGCGACCTCCTGTTCCATTCTGTATACTCCCCTGGAGGTCCATTCACCTTGGGGAAGCCCTGATATATCCATCTCATCAGGAAGCTGCGATCCCGAAGGTGCGACCCGGCCTTCAAAGCCGCCCGGGAGAAAGGGGGTCAGTCTTCCGAAGGGCTCGGTCTCCCTGCCTTTATTCTTCATTCGCTCTCACCAGATCTATGACAGCTATTTCAGGCGGAGCCAGCAGCCTGACCGGGGGCCCGACAAAACCGGCCCCGTTGCTTACATATATGAAACCTCCCCATTTCAGCTTTTTGAGTCCCCTGGGATATCCGGGGATCCTGTGCCTGGAAGAGATCAGCGGGAAGATCTGCCCGCCGTGCGTATGCCCTGAGAGCTGAAGATCAAAGTGGCACTCCGTACCCTTTTCGACTATCGGACGGTGTCTCAGCAGCAGAAGAAACTTTTCCCTCTGCTCCCTCTCGCAGGAAAGGACAAGCGTCTCTGAACGGGAGAGGTTCCATTGTTCCCTTATAAGGTGGTCTTTGTCATCCGCGCCGACTATAAGTATCCCGCCCGCTTCGGCTGCCTCCGACCTCAGCACCTTCATTCCCGCGGATTCCATGAAAAAGACCGCCTCATCTATATCGTCATAATAGTCATGGTTTCCCGGAACAGCATAAATGCCAAATCTGGGTTTTATACGTTTCAGCATCGCGATCTCACGTTTGCGGCCTGTGAGTTTCCCATCGGCGAGATCCCCGGTCACAACAACCATATCCGGATCAGCCTCCCTTACCTTCCGCAGTATCTGGGCAAGCAGGGGCAAGCCTGTAAAGGGACCGAGATGGAGGTCTGTAAGCTGTACTATCCTCAGCCTGTCGCAGCCTTTGGGAAGTTTTGAGGTAGGCACCCTTATCATAGTCTTCTGCACCGTGTTGGCCTGCTTGATCCCCATTGCAGCAACAATAATGCCCATGATGAAAGCCGCGGTGAGTTCGATCTGAACAGAGATCCGGAGTGCGGTCAGGTTTTTGATAATGTCGATGAACAAGAGGGTAATGAATACGATCAGGACAAAAATCATCCAAACCCCGCCGATTCTGTCCGTCCATTTTCTTCCTCTGTCAGAACTGATGCTCTTAGTCCTTCTTGAAAGATAGAGTATAAGCATCATGACGATGCTCCAGGCCAGCCAGACAAAGCTGATAAGGCCCTCCCCGGCCGCAGCGGCTATCCTCAGGTATATAAAAATGTGTATACATATGAGACCGGCTCCGCATATTATCCAGAGTATCGGGTGTTCCGAGAATCTTTTTTCGTATGCTTTGTCGTTCATTATATCTGCGCCGAATAGAGTCTTCCGAATGACTCAAGTATTTTCTGCCATAACGGACGTTTTTCCCATTCGCTGAGGTCCAGCTCGGCAGAATCTTCAATGTCGGCAAGGAAATGCCGCGCAAATTCTTCGTTCAGCCCCTTATCATATATAAAAAGCTGGTTTTCAAAATTTATCTCCAGACTCCTTACATCCATGTTGCATGTGCCGACCGAGGAAATGTCGCTGTCGGCGAGAAGGGTCTTCGTGTGTATGAAGCCTTTCCGGTAATGGTAGACCCTAACTCCGGCCCTAAGAAGCTGCTCTACGTTTCCGCGGCTTCCCCAAAAAACGAGTAAGTGGTCCCGCATAGCGGGCATTATTACCCTAACATCGACGCCGGCAAGAGATGCCGTGATCATCGCGTTCATCAGGATCGGGCCGGGAACAAGGTAGGGGGTCGTTATCCAGGCCCTTTCCCTCGCCCTTGATATCATGCTGAAATACCCCATAGAAATCGAATGCCAGGAGTTGTCTATGCCGCTGGCAACTACCTGCAGGGGGAGGGTGGGAAGGGAGGAGAGGTCCTGTTCCTGTGTATTTTCACACTCTTCGCATGAGATATTCTCACATATATTATTTGGATCCTCTCCAGACCTCATACACCAGTCGTAAAGGAATATTTTGTGAAGCTCGGCCACAGACTCCCCTTCAAGACGCACATGGGTATCCCGCCAGTGCCCCAGACGGCCCTTCCCGAGATATTCGTCGCCTATGTTCAGTCCTCCTGTGAAGGCTACAGCTCCGTCGATGACTATTATTTTCCTGTGATTGCGGAAATTCATCTTTCTCCTGAACATAGGGAAAGAGACCGGCATGAATGAATGACACTCAACACCGGCACTTTTAAGAGCCTCAGTATATTCGCGCTTAAGCTTCCAACTCCCGACTGCGTCATAGAGGACCCGTACCATCACTCCCCTTGAAGCAGCTTCCGTAAGGATGTCCCTTATCTCACTGCCGATGCCGTCATCCTTAATGATGTAATACTGCATGTGAATGAATTTTTTTGCCTTCCTGAGCTCGCTTTTGATCGAACCAAAGGTTTCCTCGCCATTGATAAGGATGTCCACTTTGTTTTTTAGGGTCAGGTCTGCTCCGCTGGCAGTATGTATTGCTTTTCCGATCAGGAACCTTTTGTCCTGAGTAAAGGGAGTCATGTCAACGGGCATATCCTTCGACGGCTTGAAGAGTTTTCTGTTCCTTATGTTTTTCAGGTCAGGACCCAGGATCATATATACGATGACCCCAATGACCGGTATCAGCACCAGGGTCAGGAGCCAAAGTATAGTCCTGTCCGGGTTCTGCCCCTCCATGAAAATGACGATGCCGATTATGAACGCATAGATTATGAGGATATGCCAGGTATAATTTTTAGCTGCATGGAAGAAGGATGCGATTTCAGCTGTAAACCTGGGGTGAAGGGAGAGTCCTTCCTTCACCGAATAGATCACTGTACTGTCGATAAAATCAATTATTGTCGGCATGAGTCCTGCGACAAAGGCTGCCAATATCATTAAAAGAACAAATTTGGTCGTCTTCCACATTAGTCTCTCACGCCCTTCAGCATTCTATTATATCTGATATAATTTATAGTCGTAACTGCAACTTTGCATGGACGGGAGAGCTATTTATGATCCGTTTAAAATTTGAACCGCGCCTTGACAACCCTGCATGGGTAAACATACTGATACCGGTGGCAGCGGTCGTCTTCGGCCTCTTGGCCGGCGGGCTGCTTTTTTCGGTACTTGGAGTAAATCCTTTCGAGGCATATTTGGCAGTGCTCAACGGGGCTTTCGGCAGCATATACGGACTTAGCGAAATAGTGACAAAAGCCATCCCCATCACACTTACCGCCCTTGCCGGGCTCATCTGTTACAAGATGCTGATCTGGAACATTGGGGCAGAGGGACAGCTCTGTATGGGAGCTATCGCCACAGTGGCCGT
>DAITML010000068.1:0-6218 GCA_036835165.1 Synergistaceae bacterium
TTATTGCAATGGTGCTTGGTGCAACGTTGGGCTTCGTTATCGGAGAGAAGGCCTCGTACATCCAGTTTATCGGAGATGTATTTATCCGCCTCCTCAAGATGTGCATCTATCCGCTTATCTTTGTAAGCATAATCAACGGCATTTCTCAGGTCGCCGACATGTCGCGCCTGAAGAAGGTCGGCGGCTACTTCCTGGTTTACTGGGCAATAGCTTCGACTCTTGCCGCAACAACAGGTCTAGTATGGGCCTTTATAATCAAACCGGGCATTGGCATCAAGCTCGGAGCGAAAGAAGTTCCGGTAGTCGATGTAGACCTTCTGCAGTCGCTGGTAAACTGGGTGCCCAGCAACCCTTTCACTGCATTTGCTGAGGGCAACATCCTCCAGATCATCGTATTTGCACTTATATGCGGGTTTATCCTTGCCAGCTTCAAGGAAACCCTGCATGGACAGAGGATCTTCGACATGTTCGATTCACTCAACGAGTTCTTCACGCGCATAGTCGGCTGGGTCATCTCTCTGGCTCCCTACGGCGTCTTCGCGCTCGTTGCCAATATCACGGGCACCCTTGGTTCCACGGTCCTCTACGGGCTTGGCAAGATGCTCATGACACAGTATCTTGCTTACGGGACAGTGATCGTCATTATATACCCGATAATCCTGGCATTTATAGCCAAGGTCAGCCCGCTCCAGCACTTCAGGAATATCTATCCTGCGATGCTCCTCGCCTTCTCGACATGTTCCTCCAGCGCTACCCTTCCCCTCACAATGAAGTCTACCAAGGAGCGAGCCGGAGTGCCGGAAGATATGGTCAACCTGATAGCCCCTCCCGCAGCAACGATCAACATGCATGCCTGTGCTGCTGAAATGCCGATCTACGCGGTATTCGCCGCCCAGATATACGGAGTGGACCTCCCCTTTACCAGCCTTCTGGTAATCATCGCTCTCGGGATCATCATGGCGGCAGGAGTCGCCGGTGTTCCCGGAGGCGGTATCATAATGTCGGCAGTGCTGCTTCAGGTTATGGGACTCCCGCTTGACATAGTCCCGTGGATCGCCGGGATCTATTACCTGATAGACATGCCCAACACCATGATCAACGTTACGGGTGACACGGTGGGAATGGTAACTGTCGCCTCACTGATGAAAGAGCTGGATCTGGAAGTCTTTAACGCAAGTAAGTAACGTAATTTATCAAGCTATCGATCCCTTCCGCCGGCAAAAATCACAGCGATGCCGGCGGTTTTTTGTTATAAAGGGAGTTGCTGAGGATCTCAAAAAATCTTCTGAAAATTATTGGAATCAGCAAGATGAAAGAGGAGAGGATAATATTGAAGGAAAAGCTCTCATTATCGGATGAAAAACATGGTATTGTCTCTCTTACGGGACATGTGGGCATAGCACATGCACACGGAGCCAACAACTACCAGCAGGATGACGGAGGCGGTTTCTGCGCTGCCGGAACGATACTCTCGCACGCACTCTCTGTCGACACAAGGGTCAGGGAGGTCTCCTGCACCACTGAAAAGATAACGGTCAAGCTGATGGGCGGCGGAAGCGCGGTGACGATTCCGAGGAGGAGGGTCACGCCTCAGGAGGCCGCCATGATGAAAGGGGCGGAGGGCAAAGACGCCCTCTTTTCGCAGGGAGTGGCAGCGGAAGTTTTCGGACGGGTCTACGGCCAGGGAGTTGCAGAGACGGCTGCATGTTTTCAGGGGGCGCTGGCTCTCTCAGTGCTGGATTCCTTTAAAAAAGCTGATCCGGAGAGGGTCTTTGTAGTTCCTGAAAGTGAAGAAAACGCAGGCGCGATACTGGGAACAGTAATAGATCACGAGGGCATACCCGTTGCTGTAGTTATGCCTGTCAATTTCACGGGAGGCGGACTTGGCCCCGACGAGGACTATGAGGGGAACTTCATGCACGGCATGAAGGGAGAGATGATGAAGAAGATAGGCTGTCCCCTTCCCACTATTGTTGCCGAGAGCAAGGTGAGCAGCGTACTTTCGGAAGAGTCAGACCATAATAGGTTTCTCATTCGCTATTCCGAGGAGAGGGGAAACCCCTCTGTGGCAAGGGCACTGGAAGAGTCGTGCAAAGAACTCTCTCTTCCGTATTTTGTGAGGAATGATCTGCTTAATTACGATGCAGACTCATTCCAGGCCCTCTCTTCCAAATTCGCGGACAGGCTGGAAAGGATCGCGTCGGAACTGAGAGAGACTGAGAAGTCATCGGTAAAAGTCAGGCTGGTAGGAGAGTTGGCGAAGCTGGTCTCGGAGGACGCTGCGGGCTTTACCTACATGAGCAGGCCGGTCTTTGCCGAATCATCAAGCCCTGGCCTGCACCCGGGAACTTCAGCAGTACTCTCGATGATCGTAGGGAAACACTACATAAAAGATCATGTTATACCCTTGATCACAGAGTCTGACAGGGATGATTATGTGAGGGTGATACTTTCGGCGTTGAAAAAGATCGCCCGAAGCTAACAAAGGGGGGTGGAGCAATGAAAGTACTGCTCATATCGACGGGAGGCACGATCGCCTCTCAGCAGAGCGCCGAAGGTCTTGTGCCGATGGACCAGGGGGAAGCTCTGGCGGCGCAGGTGCCAGATATTTTTGAGATCGCCGATATCGATATCGTTAATGTTTTCTCCAAGGACAGCTCCAACATTGATCCGTCGGACTGGGCGGCTATCATAAAGTGCATCAGGGAGGACCCCTCATATGACGGCTATGTTATAACCCACGGCACGGATACGATGGCATATACTTCAGCGGTCCTCTCCTATACCATGAGAGATCTCGAAAAGCCGGTAGTGCTAACTGGGTCGATGATCCCGATGTCGGAGCATGGAACGGACGCCAAGAGGAATCTCGAGGATGCATTCAGGTTCACCGAAGCACTTCTTGACAAAGGGCAGTCGGGAGTTGCCGTGACCTTTGCGGGAAAACTGATCCATGGCCCCAGGGCGAAGAAGATGTCAGGCAAGAGGATAGAGGCATTCAAATCAGTCTACTATGATGAACTGGGAGTATCAGAGGGCAAAAAAGTCTCTCTGCTGAAGGCCCCGTTTATAGACAGGCAGACCCTTTACAGTCCCGTCACAGGATCAGAGGAGATATCTTTTTCGAAAGAAGTAATGCCGGTGAAGCTTTTCCCAGGCTTCAGAGCGGATTACTTCGACAGGATAGTGGAGATGAGACCGAAGGCTATAGTAGTAGAGTGCTTCGGTCTGGGAGGGCTGCCCTATATGGGAGAGGATCTTCTCCCCGGCATCAAAAAAGCCGTTGACCTGGGCATACTGCCTGTAATAACGACGCAGTGCCCCGAGGGCGGGGTCGACCTCTCTACATACGACGTGGGGCAGAAGACACTGAAAACAGGTGCGGTAAGCGGCCTTGACATGGGTTTTGAGGCCATAGTGACCAAGCTGATGTGGCTCATCCCGCAGATGCCGGTCAGTGAGGCTGCAAAATATCTGACTATGAACCTCTGCGATGAAGTGGGATCAAGGTAGAATATCTCTAATCTCGACGAGTATAGCCGGGCGGCAGTGCCCGGCTATACGTTTCCTATAAGCACGTCGTCCAGGTTTTTCTCCGCTGCTGCGCAAAGCCTTCTTAGAAGATCAACGTCTGTCGGTTTCCGGTCAGACATCTTTCTCCTTGGAAAAAATCTGGTAATGTGGAGCGGTATCGATCGGTCAACGGACCTGAGCCAGCCTGAGAGGGCATTTATCTCTTCTTCTCTGTCATTCATGCCGGGTACTATGAGAGTTGTGATCTCTACATGGGATCTTTCCGCTGCCTTTTTTATGAAATTCTGCACTGTACTGAGGTCTCCTCCCAGCATTCGGTATGTCTCCTCCGAAAATGATTTGAGGTCTATGTTGAAGGCATCGACGGACGGCAGCACCTCATCAAGTATATGCGGCAGAACGCATCCGTTCGTTACCACCACATTTTTCATTCCCCGTGCTTTCGCCTCCATCGAGGCATCCCTGACGTATTCATATCCGATCATCGGTTCGTTGTAGGTGAAAGCAAGCCCTATGTTTCCCTCTTCCCTAAGTTCTTCCGCCATTCCGGCCAATTCGATGGGAGAAAGGTACCTCGTCCTGACATCATCCTCAGAAGCCGAGGCGATTGAGTAGTTCTGGCAGAATGGACAGTCCATGTTGCAGCCGAAGGAGCCTACAGAGAGGACCCTGCTTCCCGGATGGAATCTTGCAAGGGGCTTTTTTTCGATAGGATCCAATGCTATAGATGTCAGCTTGCCGTAACTGAGGGAGATGTTCCTCCCATCCCGGTTGCCCCGTGCCTTGCAGAAGCCTCGTTTGCCCTCTGCGATACTGCATCTGCGCGGACAGACGTCACAGATCATATCAGTGATACCTCACAACTTCAAAACGCTGGAGTCTGATCCTTTCGCCTTTCCTGATCCCTGCCTTCTGCATAGCTATGGATATCTGTTCATCAACGCTTTCTATCCCTTCAAGATTGGGCAGCAGAAGCCCTCTTCTGTATCCGTTTGATACTATTACGCCGTATTTTTCCACGTCCAGATCGTCAGGGGAATCAATGTATTCCGTATCGCCAAGAATGTCTACGCTGTAGACGAGGTCTTTAAGTTCAGATGGAGATACGGGCGGGAACCTTGGGTCTCTGGTAGATGCGCTTATTGCGTTGTGTATTATCTCTTCCGCTATTGTTGCCTCTGCCGGGGATATCGTGCCTATGCATCCCCGAAGCTGCCCGAACTTTTTCAGCGAGACGAAGGCCCCGGCTCTTCTGCTCAGGGCCTCGTCGGGAAGGCCGTCAGGAATTGATACTATTTTTCCTGATGAGACATATTTTTCCACGGCAGCTCTTGCAAGACGGACATAAGGGCTCTCCTGCACTTTGACCGCCTCCGCACTTATGTCGCTTTCCGCTTCCTTCGCGGAAAGGAATTTTCTTGCAGGATCAGGTGCGCCGGGTATAAAGGTGCAGACCCCGTAACCCACGCCGAAGGGGCCCTCATATGAGAGCATCTCAGCCTTCACGGAGAGCCCGTCGAAGCATCCCGCCATTATGGTGAATGACCTGTGACCGCATTCAGCCGCTCTTTCGCAGAAGAGATCAGTGAATTCAAAGAGTTCACCGAAAGCGGCCCGGGACATCACATCCATGATCCTTTTATCGTACTCGGGACCCTCCTGCCTGTATCCGTAAGGCCCCTCCCTTTTGAGAACATGGGAGAGATCTCCGCTCGCAATGACGCATACAGCCTTACCAAGCTCCTCCGCCGTCTTTTTGATCACGATGCCGAACCTGTAGTGTTCTTCAAGAGACAACCCCGAAAGCCCGATTCTTACTATTCTGCAGGGGATGACCCCGCCCCATGCTTTCTTCAAAAAGTAGAGGGGAACCGTCGTAGCGTGGTCCAGGCTTTTTTCACGTTCCCCCATCGTGCCGGCTTTGATTTTTTCCCTTTGTGCCCTTTTTTCAAGCTCAAAGACGAATTCTGAGTCGTAACGGACATCGAAGGTGACCCGGTGCGCCCCGAATTTAGCCAGGTCTCCTGATGCGGAGTTACCCGGGGAAATGTGGAAGCAGTCGGAGTAAAAGGCACTGTGCGGAGAGATGATCACAACAGTTTCAGGCTCCGATCCGGCAATAAGTTCAGAGGCCTTTGCAAAGCCTCTTATGGTATCTTTTATCTTTTCTTCCTCCCCCCTGCCGATCTCAGGAACTATCAGCGGGGGATGCGGGACCATGACAGCAGCAAGTATACCCATTGATACCGCCTCCTTTTTCAGCATGGCAATCTCTCTATTGGTTAGAATTTTACCTCTTTATTATAATACCGAAGGGCCAAAAGAACATGGGCCGCCCCACGAAGGGACGGCCCATACGCCATCTTATTTCTTAAATGTTTCTTTAAGTTTTACTCCAGCTCGTAGGCGAGCCAGTCCGGGATGCCCTGCTTAGATTTTTCATCCTTTACTGCCGAGTAAAGCTGTTTTATCGAGTATGCTTTTGTTCCGTCTGCGATGTTGGGCTCACATTTGAGGTAGTACCATACGGTGATAGCGTTCTTTTCCTTCTGTCCGTCTTCGTAGTATCCGCGGAGTTTTACCACATGTCCATCGTTTTCATTGTAATAATATTCCCATTTTGGTTTGAGTATGAATTTGCCCACTACCTCGCCCCATGGGAGCCCGTCTTTGGCATATCTCAT
>DAITML010000069.1:0-6003 GCA_036835165.1 Synergistaceae bacterium
GCCGGCAGAAATGAAAAAGTCTTTGCCGTGATCGGGGACTCTACCTTTTTCCATTCCGGAATAACCGGACTGATAGATGCGGTCGTCAATAAAGCTCCCATAGTGATCAACATCCTCGACAACAGGATCACTGCAATGACCGGACATCAGGAGAACCCCGGAACGGGACGTACCCTGATGGGAGAACCGACCCACCAGGTCGACCTTAAGGCAGTCTGCACAGCATGCGGCGTAAGGGAAGAAAATGTGCGCCTCATTGACCCCTATGACCTCACTGCAACAAAAGAGGCTGTCAGGGCCGGCTACGAGTCTTCGGAACCATTTGTGATAATAACGACCTCGCCCTGTGCTCTAATAAAGGATGTTATCAAGGCCAGGGCGAACATGAAGTGCGTCATCGACCGGGAGAAGTGCATCAAGTGCAAAATGTGCATGAAGGCAGGATGTCCTGCCCTAAACTTCAGGGACGGCATTGTTTTCATCGACCGCGCGTCCTGTAACGGCTGCGGGATATGCCTGCAGATATGCCCCAAAAAGGCAATATCGAGGGAGGTATAGGACCATGAAGAAGAACGACACAAAGAGCATCCTTCTCGTAGGTGTGGGCGGACAGGGGACCATACTTGCCTCCAAGATACTCTCGGAGGGACTGGTGCGAAAAGGTTATGACGTAAAAATGTCAGAGATCCACGGCATGTCGCAGCGCGGAGGAAGCGTTACGACTCACGTCAGGTTTGGAACAAAGGTCGCATCTCCTGTGGTCCCCGAAGGCGAGGCGGATGTGCTCGTTGCATTTGAGAAAGTTGAGGCTGTCCGTTGGCTGAAATATCTGAAAAAGGGCGGCAGGCTGGTAGTCAATAATTTCGAGATATACTCGCTCCCTGTGCTTACAGGCGCTGCTCAATATCCGGATGACGTGGTCGAAAAGCTTAAGAAGGAAGTCCCTAATTTTAAAATATTCAACGCAGGAGAGATCGCAGAAGACCTTGGCAACATCAAGGCCCAGAACATAGTTTTACTGGGAGCGCTTGTCAAGGCAATGGGGCTTGAGGACATAGACTGGGGATCAGTTCTGACGGAACTCATCCCTCCCAAACTTCTTGATCTGAACATGAAAGCTTTCAAAGCAGGTCTTGAGCAGTAATAAATAAATCTAACAAAAAAGGAGCCGCCCAATAAAGGGCGGCCCCTTTTTTAATGAACTGCTCCGCAGCAAATTACCATTTAAGCGTTGATTCTGTCACCTGTCCGTCTCCCCATGTGACAGAGAGATTCAGTCTTCCATTCTTCTTGGCAAGTGCTCCGTTGTCCTGCATGAGGAGCTGATATGTCTTTGTCCCGTTTACAGGGATCCGCACGGTGCCGTTCTTCAGGTTCAGGACTTTGTTTCCCTCTCTTACGCCAATGAGCCATCTTCCGTTGTTGGCGGGAAGAGTGTCCCAGCCCTTTCCAGAATTATCAGTCAGCACCAGGGCGGTGATATTTCCCCTTCCGGTTATCCTGACATTGAGGGCCATGTCTTTTGATCCGCTGGCAGCCCTTTTCTTGTTTTTTCCTACAAGGTCAATGTTGACTAACGCCGGTTTGGACGATGCAAATGCAACAGCACGGTCAGCTTTGGTGATCGTTGAGGCCTGAGCAGGCTGTGCGGCTGAAATTTTGCCCGTTGATGTATCGAGCACCTGTCCGTTTGACATTACAAAGGTAACCTGGTAAGGGCCTACATTTTTGCTCTCTTCCTCGTCAAACCAGAGGGAGAGGTCCTTCTCGCCGTTTACAGCCATGGAGACCGTTCCGTCGGACTTGTTAAGTCTGTTCCCCTTGTCATCAGTCACTGCGATGAGCGGATTGCCGTTTCCGGCAATCGTGTCCCAAACCTTTCCGCTTGCAGAGCACTTGATCCTTACTCCGGTAACGGTCCCTGATATGTTCAGAACAGCATCGATCTGTCTGTCTGCATTAAGGTTGGACTCCATTTTTTCATTTGGGCCCGTGAAATCATATTTTCCGGTCCCCTTGTATTCCGCAGCAAGAGAATCCTTAATGGCCGCAGTTTTCCCTCTGACAGCATCTCTTTCGAACATCCTTCCGTCTGAAAGGCTGATCGTGATCTTTGCCTTCACTGCGGTCTCTCCCATTATCCCGTCCTTATCCTGAACGAGAAGAATATATTTCCCCGGTCCCTTAACGTTGAATGCAACTGTCCCGTCTGTCTTGTTGAGGATGTTGCTTCCGCTGTCTATGACTGTAACTATCGGAAGGCTGTTCCCGGCTATCGTGTCCCACTCGGACTTCTTTGATGTAGACTGAGCTGTGATCTTCATTGCCCTTACTGTCGCGTCCTTAAAATTAAGCGCAATGGTAAACTGGTAATCATTTTTGCTGTCAGCACCGACTTTTTCACCTGAGCCGGCGAAATCATGCTCACTGATCCCGTTTGTCTCGAATGCAAATATCCCTTCTTCGCCGGCAGTCTGCTGTGCTGCAGTAGTGACAGGTTTTCCAAGTCCCTTTACCTTGGTCTTTGCGCCTATGTCCTGGTTGTCGATCAGGGTAACTATGACCGTAAAGTCTGAATCCTTGGGAATAGAACCTTCAGCGTCGTTAATGTAGAGCTTGAAGTCAGCCCCAAGAAGCACAGGGGTGACCGGCAGTCTCCCTGAAGAGTTAAGGATGTTCCCGCCGCTGTCTTTTACCAGCAGCAGGCCCACATTGCCCGAAGGAGAGGTGCTCCACATCTTTCCGGTAGTCTCGTTTTTCAGGGATATCTCCTTTATGGCCTGTGCTCCGCTAACGGCAAGGGTAAAAGAGGCATCGGCCTTGCCGTCGGCAGACCTGGAAGAGCCTTCACCAAGGATGTCAGCCTTCTCGTCTGCATTGAAACTGATCGAATCTATATCCAGTCCGAGAGAAGCAGCAAAAGCCGACCCTGAAAAGATGACAATAAAAAGAGCTGCCATGATGGTTTTTGATAATTTGCGCATTTTAAAATGCCCCCTTAAATTGTTAAATTATATTGGGTCAATCATACATCAAATCTTTTGATCAGAGGAAGCGGCATGATGCAGAAATGAGATAAAATAGGTAAAAAGTACTGTTTATTAAGGGGAGCTTGATTTGGACAAATTTTCCGCATCAAATAATGTTATTTATGTTGACTGCTCGGCAGGGATGGCAGGGGATATGTTTTTGGCTGCGCTCCTTGAGATGACGGCGGATCCTGATCATTTGAAGACCGGACTCTCAAAATTATCCCTTTCCGGATACAGCCTTAAAATTTACAGGGATAAAAGGGCCGGGATATCCGGGCTTCGTTTTGAGGTCCTCTCAGACGAAGGACATGCTCACAGGCACCTGTCGGATATCAGTTCAATGATCCTGGGAAGCACGCTGTCGCCGGAGGTCAGGGATATGACACTGAAGGCATTCACCCTTCTGGCTGAAGCTGAGGGCAAGGTGCACGGAGAGCCGGCGGAAAATGTCCATTTTCATGAAGTGGGAGCAGCGGACTCCATCATAGACATAACAGGAGCCATGATAATGCTTGAACATCTTGGCTGGCCCGAGGTCATCTTCTCTCCGCTCAACGTAGGATCAGGAACGGTCAGATGCGCACACGGCACATTGCCGGTCCCGGCTCCGGCCGCAGCCGAACTTCTCAGGGGAGTTTCCGTATATTCATCCGGAGATCCGATGGAGCGGGTGACCCCTACAGGTGCTGTGCTCGTAAAGACCCTTGGCGGAAGGATATGTTCCGGAATGCCCGGCGGCGAGATAATAGCAACCGGGACCGGACTCGGAAGCAGGGACGGCACGCCTCCCAACATTCTGAGGGTGACTATGCTTGAAAAAAAGGAGCATCTCTTCCATGACAGGGGAGTCGAATTGTCGGCCAACATAGACGATATGTTCCCGCAGGATCTCTCATATCTTATGGAGAGGCTCTTTGACGCGGGAGCTCTTGATGTATGGTTTGAAAACATTCAGATGAAAAAAAACAGGCCGGGTGTAAAGGTGTGCATGCTCGCCCATGAAGCGTCATCAGAAAAACTGGAGCAGATAATGCTCAGGGAGAGCTCTTCGCTGGGTGTGAGAAAGGTATACGTTGAAAGGTCTATGCTTGGAAGAAGGTCGGATGTGGTCGAGACCTCCCTGGGCTCTGTGAGGGTCAAATGCGGTCTGATCGGCGGCAAAACGGTCAAGGAGATGCCTGAGTTTGAGGACATCAAAAAAATCGCATCAGAAAGAGGGATGACACTGGCAGATGTCCGTTCACTGATAATACGTGAAAGAGATGCTGCGGAAGATGAAACAGGGGCATCAGGTGCAGGATGCAGGGAAACTCATCACATGGAACATGTCCATGAAGATGACCATCCGCATCTCCATCCCCACACTCATCAGGAAAACGGAGATAAATAAGCAATGACACTTATCCTTGACGGAAGGCCTGCCTCTAAAAAAATAAGGGACTGGGTCTCTGCCTCTGCTGCATCGATCAAAAAGCAGTATGGATGGGTGCCCCATATAGTAACAGTTCAGGTGGGGGAGGATCCTGCGGCAGAGAGGTATATAAGGAACCAGCTGAAGGCATCGGAGGATGCCGGAATATCAGCCGGACTTGAAAGATTTGACGGCGGCATCACTAAGGAAGAATTCCTGAAGAGACTGGCCGCTATCGGCAGAGACACGGATGTTGACGGAATAATACTCCAGACGCCCTTTCCGAAAGGCTGGCCTGTGGATGAGATACTGAACGGACTGCCGTCGGGTAAGGACGTGGAGGGTGTACATCCCGAAAACCTTGGAAGGCTCTATCTTGGCGAGACTTCGATCCCGCTTCCCTGCACTGCATGGGCGGCAATATCCCTGCTTGAATGGTACGGCAGGAGCTCTTTTGAGCAGAGCAGGTGTGCCGTCATTGGCAGAAGCCCAAATGTCGGCCGCGCCGCTGCACTGATGCTGATGCACAGGCACGGGACGGTCACGGTATGCCACACGAGGACTTCCCCCGAGCAGCTTAAAGATGTTCTTTCCGGTTCCGATGTGGTGATCGCGGCTGCGGGTGTGGCAGGTATCATAGATCCGAGATCATTGCCCGCCCATGCGTGGGTGGTGGATGTAGGGACTAACGTCGCAGAAGACGGGAAGCTTGTAGGGGATGTCGCCCCCGGAGCCGAGGGGCATGTGGAAGCTCTCAGCCCGGTCCCGGGCGGAGTGGGACCCATTACCGTCTCCCTGCTTCTCGCCAATCTGCTTCTGTGCGCAACGCGGCGAAGGCTTGGGAAGAGCATTTTACTGCCCGAACTCAGAAAATTACGCGAGGAGTGATCTTATGGAGATGGATATCGAGAGCGGAGCCCGGTGGTTTGCCGAACAGATAAAAAAAGGGCGGGCAGTGGTCTTCAGCGGGGCAGGGCTCAGTACCGAATCCGGACTTGCCGACTTCAGGTCGAAGGAGGGGATGTGGCCCCACGTCGACCCGATGCAGTATGCCTCGATAAACGCGCTTGAACGTGACTATGATTCATTCAGGGAGTTCTATAAGTCCAGGCTTTATGTACCCGAGAGCATACAGCCGAACAAGGGGCACAGGTATGTTGCCGATTGGGAGGCAGCGGGCTATGTGATAGGGATCATCACCCAGAATGTCGACAGGCTTCACCAGAAGGCCGGTTCCGTAAAGATAGCCGAACTTCATGGAAGCCTTGAGCCTGTGAGATGCCACTCCTGCGGGAAGATATGGGATAAAGGATTTTTTCTGGAGGGTAAAAAGTGCGACTGCGGAGGGGTGCTCAGGCCCGGAGTGGTTCTCTTTGGGGAGATGCTCCCCGATGAGCCGCTGAGACTTGCCGATGAGTGGAGCTCAAACTGCGATACCTTTATTGTGCTGGGGTCGTCACTTGTCGTCTCTCCGGCAAATTACTTCCCCCGTCAGGCAAAGAACAGCGGTGCGAAGCTGATAATAGTGAACAGGGAAGAGACCCCGCTTGACAGGATAGC
>DAITML010000070.1:0-5863 GCA_036835165.1 Synergistaceae bacterium
ACAGCCTTGAAGCCTACGACCTTACAACAAAAGAGATAAAATCCGCCATATACACAAAGCACGTAGAGCTGCCGGCAGGCCGCATAGAGACACCAACCAAGGAGTTCGGCATCAGGCTTGAGGGAGAGTATTCATCCGTGGCAGAGCTTGAGTATCTGCCTGTAGCCGTAAGAAACGGCGCCGTCATAAGGCTGAGGGACGTAGCAAGGCTGGAGGACGGACTTGAGGACAAGCGAAGCGGGGCAATTTACGAAGGCAGGCCCACTGTAATGATACAGATCCGCAAGCAGAAAGGCGCGAACGAGGTACTCCTGTCCCGCCTGGTCAATGAGAGGATAAAGGAACTGAACAGCACCGCCCCTCCCGGAACAAGCCTTGCTGTCATGCAGGACAACGCCAAGTTCATCATGAGGTCGATGAACGGCGTTTTCTGGGACATCATCGCATCTGTGATCCTGACTTCTGTCATAATGTTCATTTTCCTTAAAACAATAAGAGCAACGATCGTTGCGGTCATAACTATACCTGTCTGTCTTCTCGGAAGCCTCTCCGTACTTTACTGGATGGGGATCACGATAAACAATATGTCGATGATGGGGCTATCTCTGGCTGTCGGAATGGTCGTCGACGCGACCACCGTCGTAATGGAAAACATTACGAGACACCGGGACATGGGCAAGACTCCCTACCGGGCGGCTCAGGACGGAGGAGGAGAAGTAGCATTCGCGGTACTCGCCGGAGCTGCCACGACGCTTGCTGTCTTCGTGCCGGTAGCGTTTATGGGAGGGATAATGGGGCGTTTCTTCAACTCCTTCGGCGTGACCGTTGCAACGACGATAACCATATCGCTGATAATATCCCTTACCCTTACGCCATACCTGTGCTCAAGGATCCTTGGAAAGAAGATCGACGGCCCGGTGCAGCAAAGGCTTGAAAAGCCATTCTTATGGATAGAGGAAAAATATTCAGGAGCACTTAAATATTCCGTAACACACAGAAAATCAGTACTTATTGCGGCATTGGGCCTTTTTCTCCTCGGGATAGGATTTGCCTCGACCCTTGGTACGGAATTCTTCCCCAGTGAGGACCAGGGGCGGCTGAGGGTCCAGATAGAGCTTCCCGCAGATTCATCGCTCGAAATGACCGAAAGCGTCGTAAATGACATGGTCGACATCATAAAGGCAGACGAGAGGGTCGCTTATACATACGGGATAGTAGGAAGCGGCGGAGGCGAAGAGGTCTACAAGGCATCGATAAACATGGAGCTCATAGACAGGAGCAGCAGGCCGGCGGCAGGAGTCGTAATGAGAGAGCTTCGGAGCAAGCTCTCTGTCTTCCGCGATGTTGACTTCAAAATGGGAACATGGGGCGGCTCTGATATCACCCTCGTCATACAGGGACCTACAAGCGAATCACTGGCAGAGATAGGGGAACTAATAAAGAAGGATCTGGCCGATAATGCCAGAGGGCTTGTCGACATAACGACAGACCTGCAGATGAACAAGCCCAGGATAAACCTGACGCTGAACCGTGCCCTTGCTGATGACCTGAACATCAATATAAGAGACCTCTCAGACGAGCTTATGACATGGTTTGGAGGAGACAGAGCAGGTTCATTCAATCAGGAGGGATACAGGTACGACATAAGGGTAAGAGCTGAAGGAAGCGGAAGGGACGACCCCGAAAAATTGAAGAATATCCTGGTCAGGACCAATGACGGTCAGATGATAAGGGCAGAAGGTCTCGTAAGCAGTTCGGTAGGCATGTCGCCTAACGTCATAAAAAGATATAACAGGCAAAGGTCGCTGCAGATCGGCGCAAACGTAGAAGGCATATCACCCGGCGAAGGGATACTTATCATGGAGGAAGTCTTCAGAAAGCACGCTCCGCAGGACGGGAGATTCACCATCACTCCCGCAGGGGATTCAGAGTATATGAAGGAAAGCTTCTATTACATGTCCATCGCACTTATCTTCGCCATAATTCTGGTCTACATGGTAATGGCGATACAGTTTGAGTCCTTTATCCACCCGTTCACGGTCATGTTCTCGCTGCCGCTCATGACGGCAGGATCATTCGGACTGCTTGCACTGGCAGGCCTGAGGATAAGCGTGATGAGTTTCATGGGAATAATCCTTCTTGTCGGTGTCGTGGTCAACAACGCGATACTTCTGGTCGACTTTATCAATCAGCTGAGGGCAAAGGGCATGGATAAGAGAGAGGCCGTTCTTGAGGCAGGGCCTCTCCGCCTGAGAGCTATTCTGATGACCACAGTTTCAACCATGTTCGGTTCACTGCCGGTCGCTCTTGCACTCAGCGAAGGCGGCGAGACCCGTCAGCCGATGTCTGTGGCTGTAATAGGAGGGCTCTTCACGTCAACGATGCTGACGCTTATCGTGATCCCGGTCGTATATCTTATATTCGACGACATAAAGGAGAGGGCTGCAGCAGGAATAAAAAGATACCGCGCCTACAGAAGATTAAACAGGGCAGCACAGTCAAGGGCGCTTAACTCCAAATAGGGAGAGTGACAGAGAGGATCATGAAAAAAAAGACGGCTATCCTTATGATAATTGCATCAGTGCTGCTCTGCCGCACTTTGCCTGCCCGGGCGGAGGAGATATCTATCGGGATACACGAGGCTGTGGAGCTTACACTGAAGAACAATTCCGAACTTCGGTCACTGAGGCAGGAAACCATTAAGGCATACTCATTCAAGATCCAAGCTGACGGAACGCTCCTCCCAAGCATCAGTGCAAACGCAGTCCTGGACCGGCAGCGTGAAAACACTACAAACGACGGCGGACGAAACGACAGCAAATCTGTACGGGCGACGCTCGAGCAGACTATCTACTCAGGAGGCAAAAACCCGGCGATAAGAGACCAGTCTAAACAGGTAAAGAATATAGCGGATATGATAATAGCAAGCGGCGAAAACAATGCCATAGGAGAGCTTTACGCCAGGTTCTACAACGTGCTTCTCCAGAGTGAAAGGATAAAAGCTGAAGAATCTGCGGTAAATACATCCGTGCAGCACCTGAAAGAGGTCCAAAAGATGAGGGAACTGGGACTCTCAAACAGTCTCGAGGTCATTAGGGCGGGACAGCTCCTGGCAACAAACACGGCAAACCTGAGCACAGCAAAGGGACTTTTTGAATCGGCGCACATCTCCCTTATGAATTTCATGGGTATCCCTCCGGAAAAAAGGGTCGGGGTAAAAGGGGAGCTGAATGTTCCGGAAGCAGAGGGGACAAGACCGATCTCCCTTGAAAGGGCGAATGCAAACAGGGCTGATCTGAAAAAACTCAAAGAGCAGCTTAAATTCCAGAAAAACCAGATACTGATAGAAAAAAGCGGCAGCAGACCCAAAATATCTCTCGGTGCATCAGCCGGATACCTTGATCCCTACCAGAGGAACGACACCGGCGACGACACATGGAGGGCAGAGCTCTCCGTCACTGTTCCCATATTCGACAGGAACACATCAAGAGGGAATGCAATAAGGGCCGGAGCGGTGCTTGAACAGGACAAAATAGCACTCGAACAGAAGGAACTCGACATAAAATCAGAAGTAGAGATCGCCTGGTCAGAAGTGGAAAGCACCCTGGACCATCTGAAGGCTTCAGAAAAGGCCCTCGAGCTGGCAAGGGAATCCCTCCGTCTGGCCGAAGTTGGGTTCCGTGAGGGGGTAACTCCTCAGCTCGACCTCCTGAATGCACAGACCTCGCTTACATCGGCCAGGCTGGATCACGCAAGGTCTCAGTACAACCACCTGATAGCAATAGCGGCATTGAAAGTCACCGAAGGCACCGTTATAGAATGGACCGGGGAGAGAAGATGACCATGACTGACAATAATGGCAATGGCTTTTTTCAAAAAAGAGGAGCTGAGAGAAAGAGGCTTCTGATTATAGGCACAGCGGCGGTTTTGCTTCTGGCATTCATAGGAATATACAGCAGAAGAGAGGTCATCTTCTCTAAAACTCAGAACGGCAACGGATCTCAGCCGGCTGCAGTAAAGGTCGAAATTGTCAAAGCGGACAAAGTTGTCAGGGAGAGCATTATCCAGAATACATCGATCGACGCTGTTGACAGAGTGAAGATATTGCCAAGAGTCACAGGAAGGCTTGAGAAACTCCATGTCCGTCAGGGAGACACGGTTAAAAAAGGGCAGATCATAGCCACCCTTGAGCACGACCAGCAGGACGCCCTTATAGGTTCGGTCCGGGCACAGGCAGCATCGGCAAAAGCGGATTCAGAGAGGGCAAGGGCGGAGATGATGAACGCAAAGACCAATCTCGACAGGTATGCAAGGCTTGTCAAAGAAGGATTCAGCACTCAGCAGCAGTACGATTCCATAGAGACAGCCTTCACCAGTGCCAGGGCCTCTTACAGTGCCGCACTGGCTAAAGAAAAACAGGCGGCCGCAGAGCTGGAACGGGTAAGTTCAGCAAAAGCCGATTACATAATGGTCGCTCCCATAAACGGAACTGTGCTCAATGATTTCTCTCTTACTACCGGAGCAATGATCTCCCCCAGCTCACCGCTCCTGGACATAGCTGACCTCAGCAGGCTGAAAGCGGCTCTGAAGGTCCCTGAGTCCAAGATCTTCGCAGTAAAGGCCGGAATGTCTGTATTCCTCAGGTTCGATGCGCTCCCCGACGAAGAATTTATCGGAAAAGTAACTCGTATCGACCAATATATCGACCCCTCAACAAGGACCAGCAATGTCGAAATAGAGCTTAACAACAATGAGGCAGGAGGAAAGCTCCGTCCCGGAATGTTCGGGCAGGCCTCCATCGTGGAAAAAGAGATAAGCAATGCAGTACTCGTACCCGACAACGCCCTCCATGAAAGCGAAAAAGGATACTATGTCCTTCTTGAGGAAAAGGGGACCGCAAAACTTCGCGCAGTTTCAACCGGAGTGAGGCAGGGTTCCGCGGTACACATTACAAAAGGGCTTAATGAGGGAGAGAAGGTTATAATCTTCGGAGGAAACACTCTCAACGACGGAGACAAAGTTACTGTCAGCGGAGAAAACAATAACAAGGATAAATCTGAATAGGAGGCATCTGAGATGTACAAGGTGGTCTTGCTCAGGCATGGGGAAAGCGAATGGAACAGGGAGAACAGATTTACGGGATGGACAGATGTGCCGCTTTCTGAAAAAGGCCTTACAGAAGCGCAGTCTGCCGGCAAAACATTGAAGGATAAGGGGTTTGTCTTCGACAAGGCATATACCTCAGTCCTTAAAAGAGCGATCAAGACACTATGGTGCGTACTTGAAGAAATGGATCTCATGTGGATCCCGGTAGAGAACTCATGGAAACTG
Source organism: Synergistaceae bacterium (assembly GCA_036835165.1). Taxonomy (GTDB): domain Bacteria; phylum Synergistota; class Synergistia; order Synergistales; family Synergistaceae; genus Caenicola. The sequence continues at coordinate 5,332 of DAITML010000070.1, forward strand.
AATGAACGCCATTACGGCGGGCTCCAGGGGCTAAACAAATCCGAGACCGCTGCCCAATACGGGGATGAGCAGGTCAAGATATGGCGGCGCAGTTATGCCACACGTCCGCCCCTTCTCGAAAAAAGCGATGAACGGTACCCCGGAAGAGATCCAAAATATGCCGCACTATCCGAAAATGAGCTCCCGGCAGGAGAGTGCCTGAAAGACACTGTCGCAAGGGTCGTCCCATACTGGGAAGATACCATCACACCCGACATAAGGGCAGGCAAAAAATTGGTAATAGCCGCGCACGGCAACAGCCTGAGGGCTCTTGTGAAGTACCTGGACGGAGTATCGGAGACAGATATACTGGAGCTCAACATCCCCACGGGCATCCCGTTGGTCTACGAACTGGACAGTGAACTCAAACCGCTCAGGCACTATTACCTCGGAGATGAGGATGCTATAGCGGCTGCACAGGCCGCCGTGGCAAACCAGGGCAAAAGCAGACATACACCGGCATGACTCTGTTTTGAGGAAAAGGGTATAACGC
>DAITML010000071.1:0-5627 GCA_036835165.1 Synergistaceae bacterium
CTCCGCTAAGTTCCTGCCTGAAAAAACGGGCACTCTCCTGGGCTCCGTAGAGGAAGAGTGCGAGGCCGCCGGTTATGCTTACTATGCTGTTCATCACTTCCGTCTTCCTCACCTCCAGCTGTTGGGGTCTCACTCTTTTGCAACGGACTCTCCTATGTCATTCGCAACAAAATGCCGTGCCTGAGACCTCTGTTGCTTACTACTATTTCTCTGCACCCTGCAAATCGCATCGCATATCTGACAATGCATGTACCTGCAAGGATGATATCTGCTCTTTCCGGATCAAGGCCCCTTATCTTTTTTCTGTCCTCATGGCTTTTGGACATATATTCAGCCATCTGTCTCTCTATCTCCCTTTCGGTCAATATCGTGCCTTGTACTTCGGCCGGATCATACCTCTCCATACCCTTGCAGACCGAGGCCATGCTGGTCACATTCCCACCGATGCCGACAGCCAGACTGGCTTTGAAAGGGGGATCCATTTCTCCAAAAACCCTTTTCAATTCATTCTCAGCCATCATCAGGTCTTTCTTTGACAGGTCGTCCTTTGAAAAATATTTATCTGTAAGAAGAAGCGCCCCCGTTTTCAGGCTCGCAGTGCATACTATCTTTTCTTTTTCGGCAAAGACGATCTCCGTGCTTCCCCCGCCGGTGTCTATAGTGCAGTACCTGCTGACATCCCTCAGATCAAAGCCTGAGACTGCGCCCAAAAATGAAAAGACCGCCTCATCATATCCCGAAAGGACCTCGATCCCTATCCCGGTCAGCTCCCTGACCCTATTCGAAAAGTCCGCTGAGTTTGATGCCGTCCTAAGGGCCATCGTTCCGATGATACGGATATCCTCGGCTCCGCTCCCTATTGCATCTGCAGTAAATCCGTTTACGGCCGCGGCTGTCCTCAAAAGGGCCTGTTCGGCTATACGTCCGGTTTCCAGCAGCCCCTCTCCCAGCCTTGTTATGCTGACAATGTCCTTGATCACTGCAGGGTCACGGCCGCAGCAAGCATCCGCAAGCAGATACTTGACCGAGTTTGTTCCGACGTCTATGACAGCTTTTAACATACTGAAATCTCCTCTGTAATATCATCCTGACAACACTTTAAATTAATTATAACCTCCCGCAAATTGGGCTGCAATAAAGCGATACTAATGTCTTTTTATCTCACGATGCTGTAAAATTAGGTGAAATCCGCATTTGCGGGGAGGGATCATTATTGCAGACTGAAAATTTGCTTCACATAATAAGCCACACCGACCTGGACGGAGTCGTTTCAGCAGCCCTTGCCTGGCATGCAAACAGACCGTCCGGGCTGCCGATAAAAGTCTCACTCTTGGGTTATGGTGAGGTCGACAACGCCATACTGGAGTCACTCAATTCACGCAATAAGCTCATTGTTCTTGACCTTTTCTGCCAGAGGGACCAGACCGTCGATGAAATAGACCGTATATTCACTGATGAGCCATGTCCATTCGTATTTGATCATCATAAAAGCACCTATGACAGATACAGCAACAGGAAGTGGGCTGTAGTCGATACCACTTGCTGCGCCGCAATGGTCTACTGGAAGTGGCTGAGGGAAAAGGGAACCAATATCACAACGAGAAAGATAGTTGAGGAAATGGAACCCCTCATAAAGATAACCAACGACAGAGACCTCTGGCTTGGAGAGATCCCCGAAAGCCGTCTATGGCAGGGGCTGGTTACACTATGCGGACCCTGGGGAGTGCTGATGAGGCTTGTCTCAGACCCTTCTGCCAAACTGACCTTTGGTGAACGCGAATCTGCACAGAATTTTGTTGACCGCCAGGAAGAAAGGTTTGAGCAGGCAAAAACCGGGATCGTAAGGACCGGCGATGATCTTGCCTTCGTTGGTGACGGACTGCTGGAATTTGGGGACGTTTCAGACTTCTGCGGACTGGTGCTTGACAGAGATCCCAACCCGCCCAAGCTCGCCGCGGTATCGGCGAAGAGAGCAGGCGGTGACTGGGCACTTTCGCTTCGCAGCCGTGACGGCCTCGCAGGTAAAATAGTCACACTGCTTAAAGACGGTAAAAAAATTAGAGGCGGCGGTCACGGCGATGCCGCTGCACTTTATTTCCCCTACAGTTACAGTGAACAACAGATACGCGAGACGGTACTTGCTGCCATAAGGCAGGAGAGGGAAAGATCCGAGCCTCCAAAAGTCACGCTCGGCGACCTGTTCAAAGGGCTTGATAAAATTTGAGATCTATAGCCTTTCTCTATGCATCTGAAGGGACCGGACACAGGGCCGCTGCCGAAAACCTTATGGAGTGGCATCTTGATGCTTCGCGCGAAAACTCGGCAATATGTCTGGATGTGCTGGAGGTGCTGCCTTTTTGGCTGCGAAGCACTGTCTCTGTGGGTTATCTGCTCATTGCAAGACATGCTCCATGGATATGGGGCAGATTTTATTGGGGATCTGACAGGCCCTCTGTTCAGGCATCGGTCTTCGACCGTATCCATTCCCTTCTGTGCAGCATCTACCTGCCCAAAATTGAAGAGATAGTCTCTTCTTCCGGTGCGGAGGCTGTCGTATTCACTCATTACTTCGGGGCCTCAATTTTCGCTGCCAGAAATCGCCTGAAGATCCCTGTATATTATGTAAACACTGATTTCATCACTCACAGATTTCAGAGAAGTCCTCTTTTTTCTGCCTCGTTTGCTGCAAGTGAGGCAGCCGTCGAACAGTACCGCAGGGACGGCATAAGTAATGTTTTCAACACAGGGATCCCGGTTTCAAAAAGATACAGTTCCCCTATCTCTAAAATTACTGCGCGGGAACGGCTTGGGCTTGATCCGTTCAAAAAGACCGTATTGGTAACGGGGGGAGGGATCGGTGCCGGACCTGTCATCAGGGTTACGAAATCACTTGCTGCAGAAAGACAGATCCATACCCTCGTAATCTGCGGAAATAATATGCGTCTCTATAAAAAACTCACAAGTCTTTACTGCGGCTGCGACAATGTCAGCATCTTCTCATTTGTGGACAACATGCCGGAATTCTATGCTGCTTCCGATCTTGCTGTTATGAAACCGGGGGGGCTTTCACTCTCTGAGGCGCTTTCCGCAAAGCTTCCCTTGCTTCTGATGGAACCCATACCTGGTCAGGAACAGCTTAACATGGATCTCCTCTGCGCGGGCAATGCAGCAAGAAGGCTTAAAAACTCCGCCGATACGGCAGAAGAAGTACTGGAGATGCTGGAAAACAAAAGAGAGATGGAAATGATCAACCAGGGTTTGGCAAAATTTTCGAAACCCCGCGCCTCAGAAAAAATACTTAATATTATCTCAGCGGACGTTCAGCAGAAAATATAAAGAGGCAGAGCATATATGCCCTGCCTCTTTTTGAACAGTTTTGTAAGTGATTTCTGACTATTTGCTCTTGGGAGCGAACTGCTTGCGGAATTCGTCCATAAGATCTTTCCCCATGTTGGCTTCAAGCTTCACCCAGCTTTTTGAAATTGCAGCCTGGATCGGTGCAAGTTCTTTGTCTGTATATGTGTAGACTTTGATGCCCTTTTTCCTCATCAGGTCCATGTAGCGGGCATCGTCCTTCTTCGCCTGATCGATCGACTTTGCCGCGACCTTGGTGACAGCGTCAAAGATGATCTTCTGATCTGCAGCCTTCAGCTTGCCCCATGTCTTCTGGCTCATGAGGTATGATTCGTTCTCAAGCGAGTAGTTCGTCTGGTACCAGTATTTCATGGCATCCTTGAGCACCGTGTATGCAAGTGCCGGCGGGATGGAAGAGACTGCATCGCATACTCCGGTCTGCATTGCCTGGAAGATATCTGCGTAGGGGAGCGATATCGTCTTGTATCCCATTGCCTCTACTCCGGTCTTGTAAACATCCATGAAGGGCACCCTGGTGAGAACGCCCTTATTGACTGCCGGGTTGAGGGGATCTCTTACCGGTTTTGTGCTTCCTATCCCGATCATGCCTTCAACGTTGAAGCCAAGGAACTTGACTCCGAGTCTTGTATGGAATTCGTCCATCTTTGTTGCCATCCATCCGTTGGGCTTGAAAGCCTTCTTTATGCCGTCGTAGCCTGTTACAAAACCGTTGATGTAGACAAGTTCCATCCTCGGGTCAAACTGGCTGGGTACGGAAATGAGGGCCATGTCGATGGTGCCGCGGATAAGCTCTTCATAGACAAGGGTATAGTCTCCCAGCTGGTTTGCGGGGAAAATTTTGATGTCGATGCGTCCGTTGCTCTTCGCGGCGACTTCTTTTGCGACTTCCTTCATAAATCCGGTCGCTGTGTGGTCGGGCGGGAACTGTCCGGCGAAACGCAGTGTAACTTCTGCTGCTGATGCTGCTGACGCCATTGCGACCAGGATCATCATCGCGGCAAGTACAAGTGCAAATTTTTTGGTGCTTTTCATGATGCATGCTCTCCTCTCAAGTTTTGTTTCTTTGCTTACAGCCGTGATGCTTAGCTGATATTTATTAATGTTTGTAAATTAATTCACTTAATTATAACAAGTGGGGCAAACTAGATATTAACTATATCTTTTACTGAAAATCAGAAGATTTCTTTTTGATTTAAGTTTTATTGAGACCAAAGATATATCAGTTTTAGTTCCTTGTCAAGGCAAGACTATTTAACTTTAATACTGGCACACCGGTTTATTAGGTTTGATTTTTTGAATGACTGGTTCAGAACCCTTGCCCGGAACACATTCCCCCGCTCTACAACAGGATAAAATCCTGTTAGTGGTTAAATATGCACATTACCCCTGTATGAGATTAAGCAATTAATGCAAAAAAATATCACGCCTCATGCGATGGGCGTGATATTTCAACTATAGTAATTGTAGTATTTTGCTCCGGTTATCAATCTTTAAGAGGGGGTAGCGGTCCTACTTCTTCGTCTTTAGTAAATTCACTTTTGGGATCGAAGCGCTTTCTGAAAGATTCAAATTTATTTCTTAGATCATCCATCATTAGCGTGGCCCAGAGGGGGTCAGGCCATTTTTTCCTGTGTGCGGTAGTAGAAATACATGCACACATCATTGCCCCAAAATAGAGGTAGGCGTCGTTGAAGGCCAGTGCTGCACCAAAAAATATGAAACATAAAGAGGCAAAAAGATCTTTATAAAAATACATATTATCGCTTCCAATCAAAAAACATTATTTGCTCAATTGCTGATTATATCAGATAGTTGACTTCCATATAGAAGAAAAACTCGATTTCAGCATATATACTTATCCCTCAATAAAAACCAAAGCTCCCGTCCGCAGACGGGAGCTTTGGTGATCAATTGCCGATAAGCCTTCTTTTTTTCCTACCAGGGAAGTCCCAGTATTATGTGGGGCAGGAAGAGTGATACCTTCGGTATGTAGGCTGTGACCGCAAGCACCGGGATCCAGCAGAGAAACATGAATGTAAGTGCCGGTTTCATTATCTCGTTGATCGAAGCGCCTCCAACCCGTCCGCTCAGATAAAGCACGGGCGCACAGGGCGGAGTGATGCATCCGAGCGCTGTGTTCACTCCCACTATAGCAGCATAGTGGACGGGATCCACTCCCAGCTTCACAATTATAGGGAGCAGGATCGGTGTGGTCAGCACGACTACACTGATGTCGTCCATGAGCATCCCCA
>DAITML010000072.1:0-5457 GCA_036835165.1 Synergistaceae bacterium
TCCATGTTGAGGGCACATTCTGTTTTTAAGGGTAAAAATCTCTTTTCCCTCTCCGGCGGATCGGAGACTCATCCCGGGTTCCGCGGCTTGCCCGACATTTTTCCTGATGCCCATCATTTTCATCTCTCCTGCATGGGCATAAAAGAATGGACAGGCATATTGGCATTCAGAATACAGAAATGACGTTTGAGCTTATGCGATCGGCCCCGGCAGAAGACACAGTCCGATACCCCTGAACGATTGGCTTGCGGCGGCTTATGTCAGAAGGGATATATACCATTGCCATATTTATGAAAGCAGGCTGTCCGGAAACTTCTCTTCCGTTACCGCTTGGACAATTGACTGTGCGGCAGCCGGCTGACGCAGAAACCCCTGCATGACGACGGACTGAATAAAAATGGAGCCCTGCTGCGTGCACTGCAGGGCTCCAGTAATGATTTGTCTGCTTGCTTTTATAATATCTTACTTCTTCATCGATACTGTTCCATATTCATCGCTCAGCGGGGCCCAGCCGCCGCCAAGAGCCTTGAAAAGCCTTACTGTGTCAGAAGTTATCTGCCCTTCGCTGACAGCGAAGGCCTCAGAGAGCATAAGAAGAGCTCTTTGGGCATTTATTACGTTGTTGAAATCCGTCAGGCCATTCCGATACTTGTCGTTTGCCACATCAAGCGCCGTCTGAGCGGCTTCTACACCTCTCTTTAGGGCTTCGTTCCTTTCTCTCTCTTCGATCCCGGAGACCAAAGCATTTCTGACCTCGGCGACTGCCTTTAGGACAGTCTGCTCGTAGGCTGCAAGGTATTGTTCTTCCCTTGCCGTCTGGACTTTGATGTTGTTCCTTATGGCTCCGCCGTGAAATATTGGCCAGGTTATCTTGGGTCCGAATGAATAAGCCTTGTTGGGCCCCTCAAAAAGGCTTCCGGTGTCCAAAGCTTCAGTCCCTATCGATCCCAGGAGATAGAACTTGGGCCAGAGATCTGCCTTTGCAGATTTTTTGCGGGCTATCTGTGCAGCAAGCTGACGCTCCGCTGCGAATATGTCCGGCCTCTGACGTATACTGTTTGCAGGTATCCCCACCATCATCCTCTGGTCCGTTTTAGGAAGTGGTTTAAACACATCAAGCATTTCACCAAGGCTTCCGGGCACTCTCCCCGTAAGCACGCCAAGGTTGTTTTTTGTCTCCTCGATACTCTTCCTGATGGGAGGTATTTCTGCCCTGGTCTGTTCAAGTGTATATTTTGACTGGCTGAGAGCCAAATGATCGCTCAACCCGGCATCTAACCTTGACTGAAGCATTTCCAGTGTCTCTTCCTGAAGCGCAAGGTTCCTTTCTGCTATCAGAAGCCTCTCCTGGAGAGTCCGGAGAGTCAGGTAGTTAAGGGCCACCTCTGCAGAGAGAGATACCCAGGCTGCGTGCAGTGAAGCATACTGCGCCTCCAGTGAAGCTGTTCCTGCTTTGATGCTCTGCCTTCTGCCCCCAAAAATGTCTATTTCCCATGACGCATCGATCCCAAGACGGTAGATATCGATGCCCTTTCCGGCGCCTCCTGTTTCTACAGGGGTCCTGTTGTTATACCAGTAATCCGTATTGTCGAGCCATGGAAGGAGAGCCGCCTTATTTATCCCCAGCGCGGCCCTTGCCTCCGTCACTTTGGAACGGGCAGATTCAATATCTCTGTTGCTTTCAAGCGCCCACCCTATCAGCTGTGTGAGAAGCTCGTCATTCAGCGATTCCCACCATTTAGACAGCATTTCCGGATCGGGTTCCGACATCCGGTCTGCAGAGACCGCCGGGATAGGATATCTATGAGCTATTTCGATCCATTTGCCCTGTACGAGTTCCGGATCGCCGGGATCTGTCGCCGCATGTGCAAAAGAGGCACAGGCGGTAAAAAGTACGAGTATGGAAATTATTATAGTTAAAGTGGTCTTTTTCATCTTTCCACCCTCCTTACTCATTACCCAGCGAAGCTTTTATGCGCCCTTTGATATTTTCCCTGATACTCTGGAAAAGTACATAAAGGGCAGGGATCAGAAATATTCCCAGCAAGGTCGCCGTAGTCATTCCGTAGCATATAGTGGTCCCCACTGCTTTTCTGCTTCCCGCTCCGGCACCGCTTGCAAGAAGCATAGGAAGCACCCCGACAACGCAAGTGAATGCCGTCATAAGTACCGCTCGGAAACGTTCGCGGGCAGCCTCCGCTGCAGCATCAATTATTGAAAGGCCTTTCTCCTCACGCTGTTCCTTCGCGAACTCCACTATAAGTATCGCGTTTTTGCCCGCAAGCCCTATGAGCAAAAGTATGCCAAGCTGGACGTAGATCGAAACAGAGAGCCCCATCACATAGACTCCTCCCAGGGCTCCCAGCACTGCAACCGGAAGTGATAGAATGACCGGAACAGGCACAGTCCAGCTTTCATACTGGGCAACCAGAAAAAGATATGCAAAGAGCATGGCTATTGCGATAACTATGGCGATCTGCCCCTTCGCCCCCTGCTCCTGGTATGTCATTCCGGACCATTCGTATCCGTACCCTTCGGGAAGATCCTTTGCGAGCTCCCTGAGTTTGATTATTCCCTGTCCTGTTGAAAAACCCTGTTTCATTACTATTGTTATCGCGGCGCTCGGATAGAGGTTGTACCTGGCTATTGAACGCGGCGCGACTGTGTTTTTTATCGATACTAGGCTGTGAAGCGGCACGGGTTCACCGTAAGTGCTGTTGACATAGATGTTGCCGACATTGCCCGCGCTGTTCCTGAAGTTCCAGTCCGACTGCACCATTACCTTGTTGACCTGAGTCCCGATGTTGATGTCGTTTATGTAGGCAGATCCGAAGTATGTCTGCAGGGTGGAAAATATGTTGCCGACCGGAACATTCAGCATTTCGGCCTTTTCCCTGTCAATGTCCAGGTAAAGATGTGGAGTGTTTGAAGTATAAGTGCTGTATGAGTAAAGGACCTCAGGCAGCTGGTTTATCTTTCCGACAAAATCCCGGAGTACCATTGCCATTTTTTCGGGATCGTTCTCCATGCGCGACTGAAGCCTCATGTCTATGCCGCCGCTGATCCCAAGACCCTGTATCGCAGGGGGAGTGAATACGTTTACCTGGGCCTCGGGGACCGACGCTCCTATGGCAACGATCCTGCCGACGATGTTCTGGAGGCTCTTCTCCCTGCTGTTTCTCTCCTCCCAGTGTTCGAGCGGCACAATTATCGAGCCCATGTTTTCGCTTGCGCCGCCAATTATGCTGTAACCTTTAATGCCCATCACAAACTTGACTCCGGGTATCTCCTTGATCTGCGGTATCAGCTTGTCCATGACAGCCTGAGTCCTTCCGAGGCTTGCTCCCTCAGGAAGCTGTATAGCCGCAAAAGCCGCTCCCTGGTCCTCGTTGGGAAGGAACTCTGTCGGCAGATATTTTGCTGACAATGCCGCAGCGGCTATGACAGATGCCAGTATCGCAACAGTGACCATCTTTCTCTTCGCGAGCCAGACAGAAGCCGAGACATATTTTCTGGTGGATACTCCCAACGTGTCGTTGAACAACTTGAGCGGGCCGCTTTTTTTGGAATGGACCTTTTTCAGCAGATGCGCGCACATTGCCGGGCTAAGCGTTACGGCAACCACGAGCGAGAATACTACCGAAAATGAGATAGTTACCGCGAACTGGCGGTAAATCTGTCCGGTAATGCCTCCCATGAAGCCCACCGGGACAAATATGGCCAGAAATACCAGTGTAGTCGCAAACATCGGGCCTGTAACGTCCTTCATTGCCTGCACCGTTGCCTTTTCTGCATCACAGTGATCCCTGTCCATGATAAAAAGTACACGTTCGACTACTATGATCGCGTCATCAACTACAGTTCCTATTACAAGGACCAGACCGAAGAGCGAGAGGATGTTGATGCTGTAGCCCATAAATGCAAGCCCCGAGAATGTCGCCAGCAGAGAAATAGGTATAGCTGCAACGGGCACCATCGTGACCCGCAGATCCTGGAGAAAGAGGTAGCATACGAAGACTACCAGTGAGAATGTTATGAAAAGCGTCATTATTATCTCTTTTATAGTCGATTTTACATACTCCGTAGAGTCATATCCAAGGACAAACTCTGTGTCGTCGGGGAGTTGGGGCTTAAGTTCTTCGATCGTCTTCTTTGCTCCGGACATTACATCCAGTGCGTTAGAGCCTGAAGCCTGTGTGAGAAGCATCATAGCAGCAGGCCTTCCGTTAAAGGTGGCGTCAAAAGCATATGTCTCCGACCCCAGTTCGACCCTTGAGACATCCTTCAGTTTTACCAGTCCGCCCTCCGCAGTTGTGCGAAGGATCACGTTCTCAAATTCATTGACTGAGTTTAGCCGTCCCCTTGCAGTCAATGAATAGACCAAAGGCTGATCAGTCTTTGCCGGTGCAGTGCCGATGGAACCGATGGATGCCTGTTTGTTCTGGCTTCTTATGGCATTGGCGACATCGCTGATACTGAGTCCAAGGGAGGCGATCCGCTCTGGATCGAGCCATATGCGGATGCTGTACTTTGAGCCGAAGATCTTGCAGTCTCCCATGCCCTGAACTCGCTTAAATACATTTTTTACATTATTTTCAGCGTAGTCCATTAGGAATGCCCCGTCTTTTGTGCCGTTGGGTGAAATAAGCCCTACGAATCCCAGTGTGTCCGAGAATCTTGACTCTACTGTTATCCCCTGCGCAGTTACTTCACTGGGCAGCATGGGTGAGGCCTGCTGGACACGGTTCTGCACTTTGACAAGGGCCATGTCGGGATCGGTTCCCATGTCAAAAGTTATTGAAAGCTCATAATTGCCGCTGTTGTCAGATGTCGAGCTCATGTAGATCATTCCGTCAACTCCGTTGAGCTGTTCCTCCAGAGGTGCCGCGACCGTGTTTGCCAGAGTAGCTGCGTCAGCTCCGCGGTAGGAAGCTCCCACGCTGATCTGAGGCGGCGTAACATTGGGATACTGCGCCACAGGCAGCCTGAACGCGCTTATAGCTCCGGCAAGCGCCAGAACTACGGCTACGACCATAGCAAACCTGGGGCGTTTAATGAAAAATTGAGAGAACATCTTTAGTTTCCTTCTTTATCCTGAGATGTCTGACCGGACAGGGAGATCTGCTCCTCCGATTGCCCTGCCATCTCAGCTGCTGTTTTTGTCTCTGTTTCTGACTTCACAGGTGCGACAGGTGCTTCAGGCCTGACATTCTGCAGTCCTATGCGTATGACCCTGTCGCCGGTTTTAAGTCCTTTTGTAACTTTGCGCATGGTACCCACCTCTTCCCCAAGCTCTATCCTGCTCTGGTGGGCGATATTGTTCTTATCGACTGTAAACACGTAACTTCCCTGCGAGTCTGCCAGTATCGATTCCTGCGGTATGACCATGCTGAGTTTGCTTTCAACGGGCGTAGTCCCTATTCGGACCATGGAACCCGGGATAAGGATGCCCTCCGG
>DAITML010000073.1:0-5384 GCA_036835165.1 Synergistaceae bacterium
TCATAGGCGGTATCGTTGGCGATCATCGTCAGTTCATCTGTTCCCGCTTCATATAAGGCGTCGACAAGCGTGTAGGGTATCCCTCCGTAGTTGAATCCGCCGACCATGATGGTGTCGCCCTTTTTGACGCATTGCACGGCTTCATGTGCAGAGACGACCGGTTTGATAATTTTCTTCGTCATCATACGGTCCCTCCTTCAAGTGAATTATTTTTCTTTCCTAAGCCCTTCTGCTTCGCGAATACCGCTACTACTATTGCCGCCCCTATTAGATTCGTCATTTTGGTGGGATAGATGATCAGGAATGGCACAGCTAGCAACAGAAGCCTTTCAACAATGTTGATGTCATCAGCAAAATATCCCTGCACAGCCGCAGAGAGCCCAATGACCGCTATAAGCGCGGTAATGCTTGCAAAAACAATCTCCAGCACTCCGCCCTGCAGCAGAAGCCCGGGATTGTATATGAACATATATGGGACGATAAATCCCGCGGCTGCTACCAGTAGCGCGGTAAAGCCGGTTTTCAGCGGTTCGGATTTTGCTATCCCCGCCGAGGCATACGTAGCCAGTGCGACAGGCGGGGTAACATCGGCAAGAACTCCGAAATAGAGACAGAAAAGGTGTGCCGAGAACATAGGAACTCCCATCTGAGCCAGAGCCGGTGCCGCAAGAGTTGACGTTATTATGTACTGCGCGGTCGTAGGGACACCCATGCCAAGGATTATCGAACCTATCATCGTTAGGACGAGAGCCAGCGGCAAAATACCCTGTGACATGCTAAGGACGAACGATGAGAAAGCGAGCCCGAGTCCGGTGATGGCGATCACCCCGATAACGATGCCCGAACAGGCACATGCAGCCGCCACGTCAACAGCTCCCGTGCCGCCGGATATCATCGCGTCGATGATCCTTCTCGGAGTCATCCTGTGTTCCTTGTCTCCCATCCATGAGGCCGCAACAAGTGAAACTATCGACCAAAAGACCGCCATAGTAGGTGAATAACCAAAAGCCAGGAAGACTACAAGCAATACTATCGGAAGTAGAAGATGCCATCCCTGGCGGATCACGCTTTTTACCTTCGGAAGCTGTTCATCAGTAAGCCTCGGCATGCGCTTCTTTCCTGCCCTGAAGTGGACCATTGCGCCTATGGAAATGAAATACAGCGTTGCCGGTATTGCTGCCCCGACAACTATTTCCCAGTATGATACTCCCAGGAACTGAGCCATTATAAACGCGGCAGCCCCCATTACCGGTGGCATGACCTGCCCTCCGGTTGAAGCAGCCGCGACTATCGCCCCTGCAAATTCAGGAGAATAGCCTGACTGTTTCATAAGGGGGATCGTAAATGCTCCGGTCGTAACAGCATTACCGCATGAACTGCCTGAGACCATGCCCATAAATCCGCTGGCTGTTACCGCAGCTTTTCCCGGTCCGCCCTGGCTCTTCCCCGCCAGTCCGACAGCAAGGTCGATAAAGAACTGCCCCGCTCCCGAAGTGCTCAGGAACGATCCGAAGAGGACGAAAAGGAATATAAACGATGCTGAAACTCCGAGCGGAACTCCGAAGATCCCATCTGTGCGCAGGTACATGAATGGGGCAAGTTCTTCAAAAGAGAATCCCGCATGCGCAAGAATGCCCGGCATATAAGGGCCAAACACTCCGTAAGCCAGGGCAAGCACTGCCACTATGGGAAGCGGCCAGCCCAGGGATCTGCGGGCGCCTTCTATCACCAGCACTATCATGATCACGCCGAGGTAGATATCAGAGGGAATAGCCGAGCCTTCCCTGGCTGCGATCGCATCATAATTCAAAAGTATGTTGGCGCAGCCGACTACTATCAGTATCGCCGGTATCCAGTCAAAGATGCTTATTTTAAGCTTATTGCTTTTTTTCTGAGACGCGGGGTATATAAGAAAGAGAAGCGCGCCCATGAACATCCAATGCCACGCCCTCTGTGTCATTGCCGCAAAAAGCCCGAATGCCGCTGTGTAAAGGTGGAAGCAGGAAGCAATGATCGCTATCGCGGCCACAAGGTAAAACTGCCAGCCGGAAAGTCTCCGTTTTTTGCTCTCATCAGGATCTTCAACTATCTCCGGAACGATGTCCAACTTTTCAATATCTTCTGCTTTACGCAGACCCGGTTCACATTCCATATAACAAACCTCCCATGGTGTAAGGCTTCTAAAGTCAGCGGGGAGCATATGCCCCCCGCTGGGTCAGACTATATTGAGTGCCGTCCTACTTAACTGCGATCCCCTGATCCTTGAAGTATTTTGCCGCACCTGGATGGAAAGGAATGATCCCCACGGATGCCTTTTGTGGAACAAAATTGGCAGCGTGCGGCGTGACCTTCATAAGTTCATCCTTCTTGTCGATGAAGGTCTTGACGCAGTCATAAGCCACCTTATCTGACATTTTTCCGTTGACGACCAGGAAGTTCGCGTCAGCTACCGTCTTGCAGGGCTTATCCTGTTTTGCGTAGGTCCCCTTCTCTATCGTGTACTTGAGGAGGAACTGGTTTTTCTGGCAGACCTTGTCGACAACGTCATCGGGAAGCGGTATCAGGACTACGTCACGAACAGCCGCTATTTCCATGATCGCCGAGCCGGGAGCCGCAAAATTAAAGAAGGCGGCGTCGATATTTCCGTCCTTGAGCGCAGTGACAGCTTCGGGCTGTGTCAGCTGCTGCTTGTTGATGTCCTTGTCGGGATCCCAGCCTGCAGCTTCAAGGATCATCAGGGAGAGAAGCTGGTCTCCTCCGCCCGGGGCCCCAAGGGAGATCTTCTTTCCCTTAAGGTCTGCAAATGTCTTGATGCCTGTTTTGGTCGTAGTCACAAGATGCTGCGGGGCGGCATACATGTTCATCAGCGTAAGAAGCGGGAGCTTCCCGTCCTGCTTAAAAGCCTCGGTTCCGGTATATGCCTGATAGAGGGTCGATCCCATCGTCATTCCTATCTGAGCCTTGTTTGAGGCTACAAGGCGGCAGTTTTCCTTTGAAGCTGCAGTCGAACGTGATGTAGCCTTGATATCCAGTCCGCCCTTGGTCAGAAGCTCAGCCATCACTCCGCCGAGGGGATAATATGTGCCTCCTACACCTCCGGATCCGATAGTGATAAATGTCGTGGCTGATGCAATGCCTGCAAAAAGCATGACTGTTATGATACCGAGCGCGATAATAGTCTTCTTCTTCATAAAAAACTTACCTCCTTAAATAATGTATTATTTCGCCTTGCTATGGATACCTGCCGGTCGCGGCAGGGAAACACCCTTTCTAGAGAAGCTTCTTTGCAGCAGCGTCCAGCCCGTCCGCCAGTTTTTCGAGCAGCTCTCCGACCTGTTCTTCATTTATGATGAGCGGAGGCGCAACAAGGAAATTATCTCCCAGAAGCCCGTCAACCTGTCCTGATCCCGGATAAATGATCAGTCCTCTGTCCACGCACTCTTTCGTGGCAACATTTGCTGATCCGGTTTTATCGAAGGGCTCTCCGGTCTCTTTGTCCTTAACCAGTTCGAATCCCCACATCAGCCCCTTGCCCCTGACATCGCCTACGATCGGATTTTCCGCTGCGATCTTTTTGACTCCGGCCCCAAGTATCTCCCCCATCCTTGCCGCGTTTTCGACCAATCCGTGTTCCTTCATATACTTGAAAACAGCGCAGACAGCAGCAGCACTTATCGGGTTCCCGTTGTAGGTATGTCCGTGCATAAAAGATCCGCTTCCGTTCTTTATCTGTTCAACAAGACCGTTTCTGGCGATTATCCCTCCTGTAGGAACATATCCTGCGGCAAGCCCCTTAGCAGTAGCAATGATGTCAGGCACGACATTCCAGTGGTCAACTGCAAAGTTCTTTCCTGTCCTTCCGCAGCCTGTCATAACTTCATCAGAGATAAGCAAGACATCATATTTGGTGCAGATATCCCTGATCATTGGCCAGTATTCGTCCGGAGGCGTTATCGCACCAACGGTCGAACCTACAAGAGGCTCGGCTATAAATGAGGATACATACTGAGGTCCGATCACTTTGATCATTTTTTCCAGATGTTTGGCGCACATAAGTCCGCATGAGGGATACTCAGCTCCAAACTCGCAGCGATAGCAGTATGCCGCAGCAATTTTGGGGGATTCTCTGAACAGGGGGGAGAAGACCCTTCGGCGGGCCATGGATCCTGCGATGGCCATAGTCCCGATAGTGCTTCCGTGGTATGAATTCCAGCGGCCTATTGTCAAATGCTTACTTGTAGCGGGACCGTCTCTCTCGACAAAATACTGCCTTGCCAGTTTGACTGCGGACTCAATAGCCTCGCTTCCGCCGCTTACGAACCATACCTGATCCAGATCACCCGGCGCCGTTTCGGCAACAGCCGCGGCCGCCTCTTCCACTATTGCACAGTGCCAGCGGGATGGGTGGGCGAATTCGATCTTACCGAACTGCGCATTGATCGCATCGATCACCTCGCGGTTTCCGTGTCCCAGGTTGGAGATGAGCGCTCCGCAGCATCCGTCAAGATACTTTTTGGCGGCAGTATCATATATATAGATACCCTCTCCATGGTCAGCTTCGATGTAGTTCGTTTTGAAACTTCGTGGGAATGCGTGCTGTGACATTCTTTCCTATACCTCCCTGTAAATATATTATGAAGGAAATAAATCATAACTGTTATAAACAAGTATCGATGACTATACTTAAACTGAACAAGAATATCATGTTAATGCTTGCAAATGCTTTAATTGTTTCCAGTATTTATGTGTGACAACCCGGACGTCATCTGAAGGATTTCCTTCAGTTTTTTATACCTTATAATATTTTGTTTGTCAACTTATTAAAATAAATTTATTTTTCGTACTAAATTGACATGACAAAATTCATCGATTTTTGATTTTTATGTGGTAGAGTAATAGATGATTTTTCTTTTTTCGCGGCATTTGTAATGTATAATTTCAGGGATTTGGGGGGAATTCCATGGGATGGAGAAACGTCGAAAACAATCTGAACGATCTTCCGCCTGCACAGAGGAAGATCGCTGAGTATATGCTGAAAAATAAACTTGAGTCTATCTTCCTGACTGCATTGCAGCTTGGCAGAAACGCCGGATCGAGCGAGGCTTCGGTGATAAGGATGGCTTCGAATCTGGGGTTTTCAAGCTTTCCGGATTTTATTAAGTCACTGCGGGAAGAGGCAAAGGATCAGCTTTCTACACTCGGACGGCTTCAGACACACAAGCTGAGGCCTCAGTCAGGCGGGCTGATAGCCGGAGTCATAAACAGTGATCTGGAGCAGGCAAGGGAAGCGCTTTCCACAGTAGATGACGATTCAATAAAAAATCTGGCAGCAAAAATATGTGCCTCGGATGCCATCTACATAGTCGGTCTCCGAAGCACGAGAA
>DAITML010000074.1:0-5275 GCA_036835165.1 Synergistaceae bacterium
TCTCATCGCCGCTTATGAATCCGATAATATTAACTATGATGGTGGTATTAATGGGCATGAAAGCAGCTCTTGTTTATCTTTTTGTCACATTCATCTGTGCAGTTATTTTTGGAGTGATCCTTGAGAAGATCGGAGGAGGAAAACTGGTCAAACGAGTTCGCATCAAATCAGGCGGACATTTGGACAAGGAAGAGATCCCTGATACTTTTAAAGACAAATTAATACTGTCGTTTTTAAAAGCGTTTGGAGATTTTAGAGGAGTATTAGTTTATCTGCTTATAGGTGTCGGGATAGGAGCGGCTATTTATGGCTATTTACCAGGAGATTTTGTTTTAAAATTTGCGGGACCTGATAACCCGCTTGCCATCCCGGTCGCTGCTGCTATCGGAGTCCCCCTCTATATCCGTGCCGAAACTGCAATACCTATCGGCCTGGCCCTGATGCAAAAAGGAATGAGCGTGGGAGCTGTGATCGCGCTTATCATAGGAGGAGCAGGGATGGCAATACCTGAGATGAGCATGCTTGGAGCAATTTTCAGAAAAAAGCTTGTTGCTGCCATTGTGGCAGTCATCTTCCTAACTGCAGTAACCGGAGGATATATTTTTAACGCTATTTCAATATAGATAATAAGACTAAAGCAAAAATCAAGGAGGCTTGCTGTGATGACTGATGAGAAAAAACCCGGACTGTTCGGAAAACTGTTTGGCAAAGGTGAGGGAAAAAAGAAAAATTCATGCTGTTGCTGCGGAGGTTTTGAAATAGAAGAGATCGAAGGACCTGAAAGCAAAAATAAAGAAGACAAAAAAGAAGGTCCGGAGAACCCATAAAACAACATCAACAAACAATAATTTGTACGGACTAAAAGCCTAGGTAAAGCATATAGAGTCCCGCCAGAAGGATCAGAGCTCCCAGTGCAAGCTTGATGATCGAGCCTGCCCTGGTTTCTTCAATATTCTCCGACAGTTTCTGAGCAAAAGAGAAGGATGTTCCGGCTGCAAGGGCAGGCAGCCCATGGCCGATAGAGTAAAGTATGAGGAGCAAAGCACCCCATATGATGCTCCCCTTTCCTGCAACGATGGCAAGAAGCGCTATAAGTACAGGAGTCGAGCAGGGGGAGGAGAATATGCCCCCCAGGATACCGGCTATAAAAGCTCCCAGATATCCTTTTTTTATGTTTTTTGACATTAAATAGCTTGAAGGGATGATCTCAAATATCCCCCATGTCTGCAGTGCCATGAGTACCATCAATGATCCAAGGATCAGATACCACCAGGATGCCGCCCCCATGAAGAACATGCCGGCAGTTGACGCAGCTGCACCTAATGCTGTAAAAGTCAGCGCTGATCCAAGCACAAAAACAAGTGAGAGACGAAAAGCTTTGCGAGTGTCGCTTCCGGCAGATCCTCCGACATATCCTATTACCAGAGGGACACTCGATACCGAGCACGGCGTGAGAGATGTCAGTGCTCCTGCTGCAAATGCAAGAAAGGGCGCAAGCCATACGTTATTTTCTATCAACAGGGATATGCTTTGAAGGATCTCAGTCATATCATTTTATTTCTGACAAAACCTATCGATATATTCGAGATCATCTCAGCAGCAGATTGATCCGCAGGAACACTTTGATTTCCTCTCTTTGCCGTCAAAGAAAGCTATTATATTTTCAGGCATTGAGTACTCCCCGCAGCAGCACTCTTCCTTTGATGTAAAAACAGCCCGGAGTATTGAGGATGCCAGCATCTCTTTAGGAGGGACTTCATAATCTTCACCTTCGTACTGAAAGACCCTGCATTCAACATCCGTGCCGCTTATGTCACTGCAGCACCCGCAGCTGCTCTCTGCTACAGACTTGCAGATGTCCATCCCGTTGACACGTATGGTAGGAGAAGAGATAAAGCGGTATTCTTCTGCCATTTCCTTGGAGAATATTTCCTGTTTCTTAAAACCGAGCTCATATCCTGCACATGAAAGCGCAGGGCCTATCTCTTTCAGCACCTCTTCAAGCACAGAATCGGTTCCTATGCATCTGTCACAGGTCTTAAGGTCGAGGTACAGATATTCGATCAGGATTTTTTTGCTCCCGCAGTAACAGCAGCCTTCGTCCTTTACTCCATTGCATACAGACATGTCGTTTCCCCCTGTCGTCTCAGCGCAGATAGCATAAATTCAGCATATCTGAAGATCAAATATAAAACACATATTGATATATGTCAATTTAATATCTCGATCCATCGTATAAATTACGTATTTGACAAAGAGTGACCATGTTTATCTTGACAAAGAAAATTAGAAGTGGTAAATTATTCTGGCACTCAGTTATAGTGAGTGCTAACAATAAAAAATTATTCTAAGATAAAAGGAGTTGTTGATCATGGTTGGACTGGTACCTTTCAACAGAAGGAACAAAGATCTGGCAACAAAGACCGGTTTTGAGGACTTTTACAACGTGCTTGATGACTTTTTTTCAAGCGATTGGCCCATGAAGCGTACATTGGCTTACGACACATTCAAGGTCGATGTACAGGACAAGGGAAATGAGTACCTGATCGAAGCCGAAATGCCGGGTCTCAGCAAAGAAGACATCAAGCTCGGACTGGATGACGGAAAGTTGACGATCTCGGTCACAAAGAACGAGAATACGGAAGAAAAGGATAAGAACTACATCCACAGGGAAAGGCGCTCCGTATCAATGAGCAGAACAATACACCTGGCTGATGCCGACTCTTCAGGCATTAAGGCAAAGCTGAACGAAGGGCTCCTGCGGATAACAGTACCGAAAGAAGAGAAAACAAGCGCAACTATCGATATCGATGTTGAATAGAATAGCCGTATCTGTTAAGTAAGCCTCAAAACCAATAGACAGAAGCAAAAAGGCATCACCAAGGAAACGGCACCAAAAAGGGTCTGTGGAAATTTCCACAGACCCTTGATATTTCTGGAGCCGGCGAGAGGACTCGGACCTCCGACCTGCTGATTACAAGTCAGCTGCTCTACCAACTGAGCTACACCGGCAAACGGATCTTTGCGATCCCGTTATGGAGCGCCGAAAAGCATTTTACATTATTTTGAATTTTCGTCAAGTGTGAGAGTAGTTATTCCCTCACTATATGTTTTGATTTTCCCTCAAACCTGGGAAGGGTCCCCGGCTCTGCAACTGTGAGCGGAACATGTATACCCAGTGCGCTGTGGATGGATTTTTTGCCCTTTTCCAAAAGTGAGTCCGCAATATCCTGCGCCGTGTCAAGAGACCTTTCACAGGCAACGCTCATCTGCTGAAAACCCTCAACTTCCCAGACCTTGATCTGGTAGTTGGCAGTCAGTCCCGGCACACGGCAGAGGGCCTTCTCTATCACTGAAGGGAAGACGTTGACGCCATGGATGATTATCATGTCGTCGGAACGCCCCTTTACCCTTTCGATCCTTGTGCTCCTGTCACCGCATTTGCAGACCCCGGGCATTATGCTAGTAAGGTCACGGGTCCTGTAGCGGACTATCGGAAAAGCTTCCTTCTTAAGAGAAGTGATGACAAGTTCTCCCTCTTCTCCCGGGCCAAGCGGCTGCAGTGTCTGAGGGTCAATTATCTCGAATATGAATCCCTCGTCAAAAAGGTGGATCCCGTTCCTCTCGAGACATTCCATACCCACGCCCGGACCCATAGCCTCCGAAAGGCCGTAGCTGTCGATCGCAGGTATGCCGAGGGTATCCTGAATCTTTTTCCTTAGCCCTTCCGACCATGCTTCTGCACCGAATATGCCAAGGCGGAGACAGTATTTTGCTTTCTCCTCACTTGAGAATGTTTCCCAGACCTCACAGAGTTTTACGGCGTAGGATGGGGTGCATGTAAATACTGTTGTACCAAGGTCGCGCATAAGCTTGAACTGGCGTTCGGTAAAGCCCCCGCTTGCCGGAATGACGGTGATGCCCATATCTTCCGCTGCATCATGGAACCCCTGGCTTCCGGTGAAAAGACCATAGCCTGTTGATATCTGGAGTATGTCTTTTGATGTAAGCGTGGCACGTTTGAATGCAGCCTTCATTGCCTTCTTCCACCAGAATATGTCGTTAGCCGTGTACCCAACCACAGTCGGGTTGCCCGTCGTACCTGACGTGGCATGGAAACGAACAAGGTCATCCTTGTCACATCCAAGCCATCCCAGAGGATAGTGGTCCTGCAGATCCTGTTTGGTAGTAAAGGGAAGTTTTTCAATATCTTTGGTTGTCCTGATATCAGACGGACTGACCCCCGCATCCTTCATTTTGTCCGAATAGGGATGGTTGCGGTCCCAAAGCCTCTTCAACACTGCCTGGAGTTCAGATGTTTTTCCTAACGCTGTTTCACTGTGTACCATAATTATTCCTCCCGGTTCATACTAAAAAAGTGCAAAAAATAAAAGGACGGGGTCCGATAATCACGGACCCCGTCCTCACTTACAGATCAGATGTTCAGCGCACAGGACCTGAACACTGATCCCGCGAGTCGGGATCCGTGCCGGGATAAGAGTACACTGCGACAGAAAGGTCTGTTTCTGGAACTGCTTTAATAAAATCCATTTTCATGTCCGGTGCCTCCTTCGCTCGTGCGACATTGCGCGTAAGTTTAGATAATATTCCATAGATTGTCAAGTCCAAAAAGAGTTACTATTTTAACGCTTTTCTTTGCTAAATTTTTTCCCCGTGGGGTTCCTTGTGCCTTCTTAACCGTACCGCCTTCCCCTCTGAGCGTGGGATCGTGTCCGGCTCTGCAATATTGACCTCAATGTTGACCCCAAGGCTGTCCTTCAAACGCTTCTTCGTTTCGTTCCTGATGTGGTCGAGATTTGAAGCACTGCTCTCCGGAGCACGCTCGCATGTTATCTCTATCTCATCCATCCCGTCCTTCTTCCATACGTCGATCACGAAATTGGGAGTAAGATCCTTTACCCTGCAGATTGCAGCCTCTACCTGCGATGGGAATACGTTGACCCCCCTGACTATCAGCATATCGTCCGTTCTTCCTCCGATCCTGTCGATACGTACGCTCGGATCTCCGCAGGGGCAGGGTCCGGGAAGGATGCGGGTCCGGTCCCTCGTGCGGTAACGGATTATCGGATATGCTTCTTTTTTTATGGAGGTAAGGACAAGTTCTCCCTCTTCGCCGTCCTCCATGTTCTTGAGCGTTTCAGGATGTATTATCTCAGGCAGGAACGCTTCGTCATTTACATGAAGACCGCTCTGATGGACGCACTCCATCGCAACTCCCGGTCCCATCGCCTCGCTCAGTCCGTATATATCCAGA
>DAITML010000075.1:0-5078 GCA_036835165.1 Synergistaceae bacterium
GACCGGGACATTATACAACGATGATGCTTTCTTTAGGATCTTGCTTTGGGTTACCTGATATGGAGATAAAAGGCTTCAGAAGTCCCGTCTATCTCCTCGCCCTTATTATCGTAGGCCTCAACGAATACAGTCAGGATCCTTCCGTTAAGGGTCTCGGGGAGAAGAAATAGGTGGCGGAATTCGTATATCGAATCAAGGGACCATTCTTCACCGGAGTTCCTGTAATTCCTTTGGAGGAAGACAGCTTTTGATTCCTCGTGAATAACGCCGTCGATCATGTCGACGAACCTGTACCTTATCCTGCTTATCCGGTTTCCTACCACAAAAGTCCCGTCATCGTTCGGAATGACCTCGGAGAGCATCGGCTGGATGGGAGTTACCGCCCCGCAGATCGCGAGGGCTGCTCCAGGATCGGCGGAGACAGAATCGTGTACGTTCCAGTCGACCTTTTCGACGGTATCTTCCGGGTAATAGCGGTCCCTTAGGCTGCCTGTCTCGGCACGTACAATTTCAAGCCGGTCCCCGTTTTTAAACGCGACAAGTTTTCCTTTCTTCGTCTCTGTCCCGTACCATGTGCCGAACCTCAGGGAGGGTTCGCCTATACTGTAGTGATAGTAGGTCACATCTTCCGAGTCGAGCCATCCCTCGAAAGCCATCCGCCCTAACTCGACCTCCTGGGCCGCGCACCTTTGTCCGCTTATGTTGTAGATGACTGCATGCACCTTTCCTGCCACGTATTCGAGGGCATCGTTTGCCCTCCATCTGCGAGGTATCTCGTAGACTGAACCGTCAGCGCACTTCCAGTATCCGGGAAAGAGGTCCCTGTATATGCGAAGCCCGTTTTCTTCGGCAAAAGAGACGACTTCCTTAATGTGTTCCTCGGGCGAAAACCTCGCGAGGACCTTCTCCTGCACAGTTCCGAACATTACATCAGCCTCGGCGCCTGCAAGCACTTTTCCGTCTGCTTCAGCTGTGACAAGGATCCTGTAGAGTTTCCATCCAAGTTCTTCAGGGTATGCATACCCTGTGTCAAAATCTTTTGTCACGCCGCCCTGGATAAGGACTGCGAAGCGGTCTTCAGTGACTACGCCCTTGAGCGAGGGATCATAAAAGCTTTCCGGATCTCCGTGCCGGTAAACGAGATCGGGAGGAGGGTATTTGGACAGTCTCTCCCTGCTGATATCTACCCATTGCCCTTTCCCCTCGTAACGGTAAAAGATGTTCCTTTCCGGGGTCAGGCCTGTTGAGGGGTCAACGCAGCTGCTTACCGTCCTTACAGGAAGGATCTTTCCGTCTCTTACCAGCCCTGTCTCTGCAATATCTACCTTGATATCGACCGGCAGATCTTTTGGACTTATACCCTCACGGTCTATACTGCCAATAACGTAAAAGTCCCTTCCTGATTCAAGGACCTGCTCTTCCGGGGATGGAGAGAGGATAGAGATGGAAAGCGCCTCCGAAGAGAATGCCGGAGCGCATGTCATCAGGCATGCAGAAACCAGAGCCATCTTCATGGATCTTTTCATGCATTGATCCGCCTCCCTCGTTGTGCTGCAAAACCTTTTATATCCGTCCTGTGTCCAGGGCAATCATACATCAAGTCGAAAACGAAGTTCAATACGGATCATCACGTACATGTACATGATGTGCAAAGATCAAAAAAGGCGGCCTCTGTGACAGGGAAGGCCGCCCGCGTTTCAAAGAGCTGTTGTCAGTTTATTTCTTTTTGTCATTTGGTTCAGGAGCAGCTTTCATCAAAGCCAGTGCCGCGGCTGCAAGTTTCCCCTTTGTAAGAGGCTTGTCCCCTGAGAGGCCTTCGATGACTCCCCGATATCTGCTGAGATCCTTTTGGAAAAGTTCTCCGAGCCATTCGGAGAAATCGTCCTGGGTAACCAGTCCCTGAAGCTCCCTTTTTGGAAATTTGTCTATTCCGAGGGCCCTTTTGAAAACATCCCTTACTTCTACCCAGTGCATTTCGTCGTAAACACCGAAAATACTTTCGGAGAGAGGATCCATATATCCGTAAAGCATGGCTGCTTCGACTCCTGCCCATGATGGTGAATAATTGGGAACATCCTCAAAATCAAAGAGGGAGAGCCTGCTCTTAGACCTCCAAAGCTCAGTCTGGATATCGACAGGCCTGAGTTTTCTGGGCTGTATTTTCTGGATGACAGAAACCGCAGCGATCGCACCGGCGGCCTGTCCCGTAAGCATGGTAACGGGTTGAAGTCTTGTAGATCCGTTGACTACACGTGATACGGATATGTTTTTCTCTGCCGCGATAAGTCCGTCGAGCTTTTCCGGCACAAAGACCTCGAATGGTATTTGGAAAAGCCCTCCGTCCCCATTCCAGTCATTCGGGATCTTCTCCTTGGTCTCACCCAGATCTGCTTCGAGGTATATGCTGTCGTTTTTCCCGTGTATGTCTATCGGGTACTCACCCAGGGCGAGGCTGTGCGGATTTGAAGCAAGAGTCCGGCCAAGTGTTTCATCCCGGAGGATGTCGTCAATTGTCATGGTTTTTATTCCTACCAGTCTGCGGCTCTCCCTGACATATGGGAAAGGAGGAAAGTGCGCGAGTATGGGCCTGAACTCTTCAGGAAGATCGGCCCAGTCAGCCCAGTCGTTGCTGAACCAGCCTCCATACCCCTGTCTGTTGTCTACGGACCAGTCTGACATTCCAAGTTCCGTCTGCATATAGTAAAGGAAAGCCAGGGTCTTTAGCATAGCCTCCCTTGTGGCAAGGGCCCTGAAATTCGGGCTCTCAAGAAATTCCACTGAAAGGCCGGGAGTGCTTCCGTTTAGTCCGGGATAGTCATTTGCCCAGTTTATGGCAGTCTTGGTGATCTTCGGCCATGTTTCGGGCTTTCCGCCGTCAATGAAAACGTTGTTCGAAGGGTCGGGTATTGCCCTGTATGCATTATGGACGACGGGGCTGAAGGGATACTCACCCGGCCATGTGCTTCCGTTTTTTCTGATGGTCATCCTGAACTTGTAAAGGTGGTCTGTATATCGGGGAGGAGGTCCCTGTACCTTCAGTTCGGGCGGCAGCACGTCTTTGTAATGCTTAATGACTGCCGGGTAAGTTATGTCCTGAATTATCGCATTTATGTCTATCGCGGGAGATATTGAATTGCCCGCCCTGTACCTGGCACCTGAAAGTGCAATAAGATCTCCGCACTCCGTTGCATCTATGAAGATTTTTGCCGAGATAGTTTCACTTTTACCGTCAACTTTTACATCGACGGATCGGACCCTGTTTTCTGAGACTTTTACCGAAAGAAGTTTGGTTTTCACTAATATGTCGATCAGCCCAGCCTTTTCGAGCATTTCCTTGAGGATCATCTGGCCCGCCCATGGCTCGAATGCTATGGTGTCGCTGCCCCAGTAACAGATATTGTAATTCGTGTTTCTTGCGGAATAATACTCAATTACTTTTGTTATGAACTCAAGGTATATTCCGGTGCGGGTCTTAGTCTTGTCATCCATAGTAGAGACGGCAGCACCGGTCATCTGTCCGCCTATCCAGTCTGACTCCTCTATCAGGGCAACGGACATGCCCATCCGGGCAGCCTGTATCGCTGCGGAGCATCCGCCCGAGCCGGCACCTATTACTGCCACATCATATCGCCGATCATCAGCCCGGGAAGTGCCGATGCATGTAGAAATCAAAATAAATATAACTGAGAAAAACAAAAAAAATCTTTTTCGCAAAACCATGACCCCCGCAAAAAACGCAATTTTATCGTAGTATTGTATATTATTATTTAACGATTTTCTGAAGCTTTTTGAAGCTATTTCAATAATATGGCCTCAGTCCAACAGATAGATCAATAATAATGAAAACAAGAGAGCAAATGAAGTCAGGACCGGCTGTAATTGGAGAAAACAAAATTGCTGTAAGGACAAAAATAAAGGACTGACGTGCCTTGATCAAGGGCATGTCAGTCCTTTTATATGTAAAGTGATGTTTATTTGGGTATGGTCCCTTCAACGCCCTCAACGAACCAGCTCATGCCGAGCATTTCGCCGTCATTCAGGTTCTTTCCCTGCTGGACAACGACCTTGCCGTCCTGTCCCTTGATAGGCCCGTAGAAGACGTCCCATTTGCCGTCAAGGATCTTTTTCTTTTCGGCAGCTACGATCTTTTTAGTCTCTTCCGGAACTGCCTTGCCGTAGGCGGAGAGGTCGACCATTCCGTCCTTCATGCTCCACCAGATCTGCTCTGATTTCCAGGTCCCCTTTTCAATTTTCTTGACTGCGTAATCGTAGTACTTGCCCCAGTTCCATATAGGGGTCACAAGGTGGCGGGTCGGTGCGTATTTGTCCATCGGGTTGTTGTATCCGATGACCCACATGCCGAGTTCTTCAGCTGCCTGAGGAGCTCCGCCGGTATCGGCGTGCATCGCTACAGTATCGCACTTTGCATCGTAAAGAGCCTTTGTTGCTTCTTTTTCCTTTGCAGGATCATGCCACGAGAATAGCCAGACTACTTTTACCTTGGCTTTGGGGTTGACTTTGCGTACTCCCAGGGTAAAGGCATTGATCCCGCGAATGACTTCGGGAATCGGGTATGCTGCAACATAGCCTATAAGATTAGATTTGGTCGCTTTGCCGGCAACAAGTCCCGAAAGATATCGGGGCTGGTACATGCGGCCGAAGTATGTGCTTACATTCGGAGCCACTTTGTAGCCCGAGCAGTGCATGAAATATACATCAGGGTATTTCTTGGCTACATTTATCACGTGATCCATGTAACCGAATGAGTTGGCGAAGATGACCTTGGATCCGTTGCGTACGGCGGTTTCCATGACCCTTTCGGCATCCGGGCCTTCAGGCACTGATTCGACTACTGAACTTTTAATGCCCGGGTTCAGTTTTTCCATCATTTTGCGGCCCTGGTCGTGCATGAAGTTGTATCCGCCGTCGCCTACGGGTCCTACATAAACGAAGGTCGGTTTCTGGTCGCTGATCTTGATGGGTCCCAAAGCTGCAAATGCTGCCGCAGCAAAGCAGAGAACAAGTAAAAATGCAATAATACCGCGTTTTTTCATATTGAAAGATCCTCCCCTTGATTT
>DAITML010000076.1:0-4919 GCA_036835165.1 Synergistaceae bacterium
AAAAATCATTTGTAAGAGTTTTGGAAACTTGCATAAATAAATGACTCCATGTTATACTTGGGAGCGGTGCAGAACACACAGGCGCAGATCGTGAAAATGTTGCCCAAAAGGGTTTTTTTGCGGGATGAAGCGCCTGGAGGAAAAAACATAGGAGGGATACACATGGGAGTAGTAAGCATGAAACAGCTGCTTGAGTGTGGTGTTCATTTTGGACACCAGACAAGGCGCTGGAACCCGAAGATGAAGCCATACATCTTCACGGAGCGCAACGGGATCTATATAATCGACCTTCAGAAGACGGTCAAGGGACTTGAGAGAGCCTATGATTTTGTCCGCGAAGTATCAAAATCCGGCGGGACGATCCTTTTCGTCGGAACAAAGCGCCAGGCTCAGGACCCTATCAGGGAAGAGGCGCTGAAGGCAGGCCAGTACTATATCAACCAGCGCTGGTTGGGAGGTCTTCTCACCAACTTTGCGACTATCCGCCGCAGGGTCACCCGCATGGTGGAGCTTCAGGAAATGGAAGAAAAAGGTACTATCAACAAGTACCCGAAAAAAGAGATCATCCAGCTCCGCAAGGAAAGAGACAAGCTTGAAAAGTATCTTTCCGGCATCAAGGAAATGAAGGATATCCCGGATGCCCTTTTCGTCATTGACCCGCGCCGTGAAACGATCGCAGTCCTTGAGGCTCATAAGCTTGGTATCCCCGTCATCTCTATCGTAGACACAAACTGCGATCCGGACGTAATTGACTATCCCATCCCCGGAAATGACGACGCCATCCGTGCTATTGAACTGGTAGTCGGACTCATGTCCAATGCGTTTATCGAAGGTCGCCAGGGACAGGATTCAAGGGCAGAGAAAATCAATGCTGCAGATGATGCGGCTGAAGAAAACGATGCCCCCGCAGTAATGCCCGAAGAACTTGACCCGGTCGTGGAAGAGATAGACAAGGTAGCGGTAAAGGCGATCGAAGAGCAGAAAGGCTGGAAGGAGACTAACTAACAATGGCAGACATCACAGCAGGACTTGTATCAGAACTTCGTGCACGTACATCGGTAGGCATGATGGACTGCAAAAAGGCACTCGTTGAGTGCTGCGGAGACATAGATAAGGCAGTTGACTACCTTCGTGAGAAGGGCCTTGCCAAGGCGGCCAAGAAGGCTGACCGCAACGCGGCCCAGGGCATGATCTTCAGCTATATCCACAGCAATGCCAAACTCGGAGTTCTTGTTGAGCTTAACTGCGAGACAGACTTCGTTGCACGTACCGAAGAATTTCAGCACCTCGGCCATGAAATCGCAATGCAGATCGCTGCTGCAAACCCCGGCTTTATCCTGCCGGAAGATGTTCCCGAGTGCGTAGTAAACCACGAGATCGAAGTGATCAAGGCACAGGCTCTTGAAGAAGGCAAGCCCGAAAAGATGCTGGACAAGATAGCAGAAGGCCGTATCAATAAGTTCTACGAAGAGAACTGCCTGATGGAACAGAAGTATATCCGTGATCCCGACAAGAAGATAAAGGATCTCGTTGTCGAAAACATAGCCAAGATCGGAGAGAACATTAAAGTAGGCCGTTTCTCCCGTTTCATTATCGAAGGTTAAGCGATCAATACAGGAGCGAGGGGGATCCCCTCGCTCTTTTTTTAGTATTTTTTAGATAATTGAATTTTGTGTTGAAATGAATATGTCTTATCATGAGAATTTTTTTGATTTTATGAGGCTTTATTGAATAATGCAGCAATGCTTATATAAAAATCTAATAAGGAGTGTGCCTGATGTCACGCAAATACAACCGTGTTTTGCTTAAACTCTCTGGAGAGATACTTGCAGGCGATGCGCATTTTGGACTTGATTACGAGGCTATCAGAGGGATATGTGAAGAGATAGTTGAGGTTGCAAGAGAAGGTGTGGCCATTTCCATGGTAGTGGGAGGGGGAAATATAATCCGGGGTGCGCAGACAGTGAGTGTCGAGAGGGCACAGGCCGATTACATGGGCATGCTTGGTACAGTAATAAACGCATTGGCGCTTCAGGATGCACTTGAGCGTCTCGGACAGCCTACAAGGGTCCAGTCTGCAATTGAAATGAAGCAGGTTGCAGAGACTGTCATTCGCAGGAGAGCAATTCGCCATCTTGAAAAAGGCAGGATCGTTATTTTTGCGGCCGGGACAGGTTCACCCTACTTTTCCACAGACACCACGGCAGCCCTCAGGGCCTCTGAGATAGGCGCAGAATGTCTTATTAAAGCGACAAAGGTTGACGGCATATACGACAAAGACCCGGAAAAGTATCCCGATGCCAAGCGACTTCCGAAACTGACATACATGGATGCACTGAGGATGCAGCTCAAGGTCATGGACGCAGCGGCATTTTCACTTTGCCAGGAAAACAAGATACCTATAATTGTTTTTGACGTCCATAAAAAGGGAAATCTCCGGAAACTCCTTATCGAGGGACAGGACATCGGATCGACTGTAAGTGATGAGTCTTAGCCGGTATCCCGACCAACTCCCCGATATAATTTGAAATCTCAAAATCTCAAAAAGGGTTGCTGCATCGAATAATAACGCACATTTTAAGGGAAATTTGGTATATACTATTGTGCAGGCCGGATGCCATCAGGCTGGCAGACTTTTTGCCGCAGGATTTCAAAACTGATCGAATGCCTGCTTAGGCGGAATATTAATCTTATAAGGAGTGATCTGCGTGCCTCAAAATATGATCAAAGACCTAAAGACCCGCAGTGAAAAAACGCTTGAGTTTCTCAAGGGAACACTTCAGGGAATACGGACAGGAAGGGCTCACCCTGCCCTTGTAGAAGACATAAAGGTCGACTACTTCGGTAATCCCACGCCCATCAAGAACATGGGTACCGTCAGTGTGCCGGAAGCCCGGCAGATAATGATCAACCCCTGGGACAAGACAGCCATGAAGGCCATTGAAAAGGCTTTGCAGGCCTCTCCTCTTGGGATAAACCCACAGAACGACGGTGAGACTATCCGCTTAAACCTGCCTGAACTTACTCAGGCCCGCCGTATTGAACTTACAAAGATAGTAAATAAGTCGGCTGAAGAGGCAAGGATAGCTATTCGCAATGTGCGCAGGGACATTATCGACTCCCTTAAGAAAATGGAGAAGGAAAGCAAGATCACGGAAGACGATCTCAAGAAGTACCAGAAGGAAGCCCAGGATCAGACAGACGCATTCATAAAGAAGGTCGATGAAATGCTGGCCGAAAAAGAAAAAGAGATAATGGAAAAATAAAAAAACAGAATAAGAACATATTTCAGGGAGGCATTGCTTTGGCAGTGCCTCCCTGTGTTATATTATTCAAATGATGAAAGAAGATGAATTCCTCAGTAAAGTCACACAGATCGGCGGAAAGGCCTATGTCGTCGGCGGTTGGGTGCGGGACAGGCTTATGGGATCCTGCCCCCATGACAGGGACTATGTTCTCTGCGGACTTGATGAAGCGAGATTTATTGAAGCATTCCCCCATGCAGTGAAGGCCGGGAATTCCTTCCCGGTCTTCATCCTAATGATTGACGGATCAGCATGTGACATCGCACTGGCAAGAACTGAAAGAAAAGAGGGCAGCGGCTATAGGGGTTTTGCTGTGGAATACGGTCCTGATGTGACTATAGAAGATGATCTTTTCAGACGTGATACCACAATAAACAGCATGGCATGGTCGCCGGAGGAGAAAAAACTGATAGACCCGTTCGGAGGCAATGCCGACATAAAGGCAAGGATGATAAGGGCGACATCCTTCCACTTCTGCGAAGACCCGGTCCGGGCGCTACGTGCAGCCAGGCAGGCGGCTGAGTTTGACTTTGCCATAGAAAATCATACCCTCGAAATGATGGGCCTCTGCAGGGAGGAGCTTTCTAAGGAACCGAGGGAGAGGATCTTCGGTGAACTGAAGAGGGCGATGCATTCTGGAAAACCTTCGGTATTCTTTCTGATGCTTGCCAAAGCTCAGATCATAGAGACTGTTATCCCTCCGCTTGACCGGATATGGAAAAGTGGATCCCTGGATGGCGGCAAGGCATTCAAAAAAGTTATGGACATTTTGGACAAAACTGCAGGGGCAAGTGAAAGAGGTGAAATAAGGTTTGCCTCTCTTGCAAGGTCAGTCTCATCCTCTCTGCCGGAAATGTCTGCCGTCTGCGTTTTAAAAGAGATAGACAGGACTGTAAGGCTGCCTATCCTGTGGGGCAGATGCGCCGAATTCGCCATGATGCATCTGCCCCATCCCGCAACAGGCAAAGATCCCGCCGTCGCCGTGGACACACTTTCCGCTCTTCAAAATCACCCGATAGAAATAGACGGGTGTACTGCCATAACGAAAGCCGAGGGCACCATAGACTCTTATCCATTCCTCGCGAACAGCGAGTTATATCTTGAAACGATGAAGAAGGCCCGTGCCGAACTCCCGTTGGCCATAGAGGGAAAGGCCAGGGCAGAATGGATAAGGGAACGGCAAATCGAGGCAATCGGGAGAATTTGCCGGAAATAACATCCGGCGGGAGACGATTGGGAATCAATTGCAAATCGATGGCAAATCAGTTGGTTAGGGCAAAAAAATAACTCATAGAACGTATCCGGAGACGCTGGACCCCCGATCTACCCCATACCCTGGAAGACGATAAAACCAAAACGACCAAGAAAATATATCAAATCAAAGAAAGGGAGCAGAAATAACCTGCTCCCTGAAAACATTATCCTTACCATAATTTAAAGCTGTTTTGACAGTGGTTTTTTGCCCTGACGATCGCTTCACAACCGCTTCCCGCGACCGTTCCTGTCGCAGCTTCGCGCGGTATCCTCATGCCGCACTTCGAAAAGTCAGGATATTGCTTTTAGGGTTTTGGCGATAGCTTACAGCAATATCGCAATTGGGATAGAGAACAGATG
>DAITML010000077.1:0-4889 GCA_036835165.1 Synergistaceae bacterium
GCAAAAATATGTGCCTCGGATGCCATCTACATAGTCGGTCTCCGAAGCACGAGAACTCTTGCTGTATATATGGAATATTACCTCTCCTGGTTCTTCCCCAACGTCCAGCTCCCGACCACAGACACGATGGGCAATGACCTTGTTGCGGCCCCCCATAACAGCATCGTCATAGGGATCAGCTATCCCCGTTACACAAGGCAGACTGTCGAATGCATAGCATTAGCGAAGAAAAGAAAATTCTTTACAGCTGCGATCACCGACTCACCGTTCAGCCCGTTGGCAAAGGCAGCCGACATGTGCATCGTCTCACCATGCGCCCATATTGCCCACATAGACTCCCTCCTGATACCTATCGGCCTTATCAACACCCTACTGATACAAGTCGCCGAGCAGCTTGGACCTAAGGCACTAAAACGGCTCGAGGAGCTGGAAAGGAACTGGACCGAAAGCTCAGTCTACTGTTAGGGGCTCTTCAGAGGGCCCTTTCAGGCTAAAGTTCTCACGACATCAGGAGCCGGATCCTGTTCATCTGGTTGACGGAACTGGCTCCTGGATCATAGTCAAGCGCAAGTATGCTTGACCCCTCATAGCGCCTTCTCAGCTCCTTTATAACTCCCTTCCCTGTAATGTGGTTCGGAAGGCAAGCAAAAGGCTGTACGCATATTATCTTCCTCACTCCGCCCTCTATCAGGGAGATCATTTCCGCCGTAAGGAGCCACCCCTCACCTGCCTGGTTGGCGCATGATACCAACGAAGAGGCTTTATCAGCAAGAGAATAAATGTTCTGCAGAGAACCGAAGCGCGTCCCATCAAGAGCTTTCCTTATGTGTCTTCGCATAAGTTCGAGCGCTGCTATGGCTCCACGTCCCGCTAAGGCTGAGCAGAGGCTGCCGGAGAGCTCCCTGTGGCTGAAAACCGGATCAAAGAGACAATATAAAAGGAAGGAAGCGATATCGGTAAGCACCGCCTCTCCCCCGCTGGCCTCTATCAGGTCCACGAGCCTGTCATTCGCTCCCGAGTGATACTTGACCAGTATCTCTCCCACTATCCCGACCCTGGGCTTTTCCGTCTCTGAAATGGGCACCGCGTTGAAATCCGCCACTGTATTCCTGATGAACGAGGCATGATCCGGACCTCGTCCGCCCGCTATCGCACTTCGGTATTTTGAAGACCACTTTTCATAAAGAGCTTCTGCATAGCCCCTGTACAGTTCATAAGGCCTTGTCCTCAGAAGCAGCCTCATAAGCAGGTCACCGTAGAGCATTGCCTTGGCGGAACGGTACATCACCCTGGGAGAGAGTGGGAAAGAGACAGAGTTTCTGCACTGAGAATTGACCGCCAAAACCCTTACCTCTTCAAAACCGGCCTCATCGAGCGCTTTTCTCAGCAAAGGCACGTAATTGCTGGCCCTGCATGATCCTCCGGTTTGGGCATAGAAGCAGTCCGTATTTTGGGGGTCGTAATTACCGCTCTTAAGCGCGTTGAGGAACTGTCCAACAACTATCATGGCCGGGTAACACGCGTCATTGTTGACATATCGGAGCCCCAGCTCGACAGACTCCCTGCCCCCTTCGGGCAGGACCCTGAAATCATGGCCTTCCGCCCTCATTATCGGCTCAAGGAACTGGAAGTGATAACGCGAGAGCGGAGGGCAGAGTATCGTCCTGTTGCCCGCGGACACTGTCAGGTCTCTTGACTCTGAGATCACTGCACCGCTTGGAACTTCGTGAAGTATCTGCTTCGCCCGGATCGCTGCAAGGAGCGAGCGTATCCTTATCCTTACAGCACCGTTATTCTTGCTCTCGTCGATCTTAAGAAGGGTATGCATCCTCCCCTCCCTTTCGAGGAGCGCTGCCGTCTGGTCAGCGCTTATGGCATCAAGTCCGCATCCGAAGGAATTGAGCTGTACCAGCTCAAACCTGCTGAGCTCAGGATCCTTGGCGACTGTACAGGCTGCCCTGTACAGTCGGGAGTGGAAAACCCACTGGTCGATCACTTTCAGACCTCCACCTGTATTCATGTTCCCTGACCTTCCGGCGACAGAGTCCTCTGTCAATACAGCCACGTTATAGTTGTTTATCAGCTCTGGGATACCGTGGTTAACGACCGGATCAAGGTGGTATGGATGGCCTGCGAGAACTATGCCCGTTATTCCTTTATCGTTTACATGCCTTATCGCCCGGTCTCCCATGGCTTCGACATCTCTTTTGAACTCTGCCTGCGCCGCGTATGCCTTTTTGACAGCCTTTTCTGCCTCGGCAGGGCATACTCCGTCCCGGGAGAATTCCTTCGCCACCTGTACTGCTATTTTGTCTGGCGTATCGACAGAAAAGAAAGAGTGGACGTAACGCACACCTCCAGAGCTAAGTCCGTCCACATTCAGCCCTGCCACATCAGGATATCCTGACACTACTGGACAGTTGAAGCAGTTGTCGGCGTCGCTGTACTCTCTCGCTTCTTTCTGTACGCCGGGATAAAAGATAAGCTTCACTCCCATGTCGATCAGCTCCTGGAGGTGACGGTGCGCCAGCTTTGCGGGAAAGCAGAGCGTCTGCGACGGTACAGTGTCAATAGCCAGGGCCTCGTCAGGATGCGGGGAAGAAAGGTCTACCCTGAACCCCAGCTCAGTAAAGAGGGTAAACCAGAAGGGATAGTCTTCATAAATATTCAGCACCCTGGGGATGCCTATAGTTCCCCTTGGGGCATCCTCAGTACTGAGAGGCACATAGTATTCAAAGAGCCTTTTATACTTCTCGGCATAGAGGTTCGGAGGCAGCACGGATGCTGAAACACCCTCATTCTCTCCGTTGGAGCACATATTGCCTGTAACGTGCCTGCGCCCTCCGCTGAAAGAGGTAACCGTCAGCAGGCAG
Organism: Synergistaceae bacterium; assembly: GCA_036835165.1. Classification (GTDB taxonomy): domain Bacteria; phylum Synergistota; class Synergistia; order Synergistales; family Synergistaceae; genus Caenicola. Next base: position 2,874 of record DAITML010000077.1, read on the forward strand.
CTGTTTCCGCATCCGGGACAACGTTTCGTCTCCGTTTCGGATCCGAACAGAAGGAGCTGTTTCCTTGATATGAGAGAGCTTTTTCCGCTTCCTTCACGGTCTTTTGATATCAAAGCAGCTCCGTAAGCCCCCATGAACTCGGAAATATCCGGTCTCAGCACACTGCGCCCGGTAACTGTTTCAAAAGCCCTGAGCAGCGCGTCGTTTTTAAAAGTTCCACCCTGAACTAATATATGCTTCCCAATTTCATCCGCGTTTTTTATCTTAAGGACTTTGTATAGAGCGTTGCGAACGACCGAATATACAAGTCCGGCTGATATGTCCTCTATCGAAGAGCCCTCTTTCTGGGCCTCCCTCAGCTTTGAATTCATAAATACTGTGCATCTGGTTCCAAGGTCTACCGGTGAACGGGATCTCTCTGCACATGAAACGAACTCATCTATCTCCATCCCGAGTGATTCGGCAAAGTTCTGAAGAAAAGAGCCACAGCCGGAAGAACATGCCTCGTTCAAAAATATCCGCATTATCTTACCCTTTTCCGTCTTCAGGCACTTCATGTCCTGTCCGCCAATGTCGATGATAAAGTCTACGTTCTGTTCGATCTTCACAGCAGCTTTGGTATGCGCTACAGTCTCTATCTCCCCAATATCTACGCCGAAGGCTGTCTGAATAAGCTTCTCTCCGTACCCTGTAACGCAACTGCTCTTAATGAAGAGGCTGCCCGGCATCTTGGAATAGAGTTCCTCAAGTATTTCTCTGACCGTACGAAGCGGTTCACTCCCTCCTCGGATCCTGTAGTCTGAGAAAAGGATCTTGCCATCTTCGTCTGTAAGAACAGCTTTTGTCGTAGTCGACCCTACATCAATTCCAAGATAGGCCGGTCCGGATGCCGAGGCTATATCTCCTTGCGGGGCCCTTGCCCTTTTGTGCCTTTCGACGAACGCCTCCTTCTCGGCCCCGTCACGAAAAAGCGGGGGCAGGCCAGGTTCCGCGTCTATTGTCAGAGGAATGGAATAGACTGCCGACTTTATGTCAAGTTCGGAGATGCTCACAACATCATTCTTCTTACCCAGGAGCGCTGCACCCAAAGCTACAAAGAGGTGTGAATTTTCAGGCGATATGGATTGGTCGGGCAGGAGCATGAGAGTCTCGGAGAATCTCTTTCTCAGCTCAGGAAGAAAATAAAGAGGGCCTCCCAGGAAGGCAACATTGCCGGCTATCCTCCTCCCGCATGCCAGTCCGCTTATCGTTTGGTTGACTACAGCCTGAAAAATCGATGCCGCTATATCTGCCTTTTCAGCACCCTCCTTCATCAGTGACTGAACATCGGTCTTTGCGAAGACTCCGCAGCGCGACGCTATCGGATATATTATCCTGTGTTTTGAGGCAAGTTCATTCAGGCCTGCAGCGTCTGTTCCCATCAGCATTGCCATATGGTCCAGAAAAGCTCCGGTCCCTCCGGCACACGTCTCGTTCATCCTCTGGTCGGCGCCGTTAGTGTCAAAATATGTCAGCTTTGCATCTTCGCCGCCAAGCTCAATACATACATTAGCCTCGGGAATGAACCTGCTTACAGATGCAGAACATGCGACCAGTTCCTGCGTGAAAGGAAGCTTCATCTCCTCGGCGACTCCTATCCCTCCCGAACCTGCTATTGCAAGCGTTATCCGGGAACTCTTTATAGACTCCTTAACTTCGTTAAAAATATCACAGACTGCTGTGCGGACATCGGAAAAATGACGGCAGTACCTGCTGTGAATGAGCCTGTCCTTCTCATCCAAAAGTACAGCTTTGGCCGTTGTTGATCCGATATCCAGCCCCATGTGAAGATGCGGCATCTGTTGCTTCCTCCTAACCTTCCCTGTCAGAACATGGGCTGTACGCATACAGCCCAACTTTTAATGAATATCTGAAATCTGGAAACGAAAAGGAGATTTTGGATTAAATCAGAAGGACAAGATCCAATACAGGAAGAAATAGATGTTCGCTGTCAGCGGTAAGGTGGTCTTTATCGAG
>DAITML010000078.1:0-4677 GCA_036835165.1 Synergistaceae bacterium
TGCCAACCATAACGTGGCTGTCCCTGCTGTCAAAAAGCATCGTCTGGTATATGAGCTTCTTTTCATTCCCTGCAGTATATCCGACTATCTCGATACCGTTAAGTCCGTCGATCACTACCTCTTTTTCAGAGATTATATCCACCTTTTCTCCTTTTTCTATCATCTGGAGCCTCTCCTTTGCAAACCCAGGCTGCTTCTCAGCAGTTACAAAGGTGTTAGAAATACTTGATACTACAAATAGTGACCCGTCATCCTTTTTTGTAGGCAGAAATCCGGCCTTTGTATATATGACTGCGCCCTCAACAAGTCCGGCCAATTTGAGCGGAGTCCCGTGCACATCAATATTGCCCTGCGGTATCTCTGTCGACGAAGTAGTTTTTTCATTTTCCCAGTATGCACTTTTTAAAGATCTCAGGACAGACTCTGCACTTATCTGGTCTTTGGCGGGGTAAAGGCCGTTGATCATCCAGCACTGTTCCCCCCTGTCAACGATAAGCGTCCATTTGCCTGCCATACTTGACCCTGTCTTCTGGAAAATTTTCATCAGCATAGCCTGAGCCCCGTTCCAAATGAATTCATTTTTCATTTTAAGTTCCATTCCTGCCTTGCTGAGGTTCTCCTCGGTGAATTCATTAAGAAGGGCGGAATATGAGAGACGTATGGACGATCCTTCAAAGGATATCTTTTTGGATCTGTCCAGACATCCTGCCTGGGTCTTCACAAAGCTGCAGCCTTCAGGCAAAACAACATAGACAGGAACAGCAAACACTGACCTGTGAAGCGGCGTCATCTCGATATCCATGACTTTGGGTGTTTCGGCATTGGTGCTGACCGCAGCAAGCATAAGGAAGGATAATGAGCAGATCAGCTTTGCCGTACCTCTGAAAAACCTCATTATTCCATAACGGCATCCCCGGATGCAGGCTTATTATCTTCCAACTCTTCCTGCACCGGGTCCCTGTCTTCAACATCGGGATCTCCCGTATCCGGCCCTATGGGGCCGTCATCGGTAATACCCGGTATATCAGGCAGTCCCGGAGCTACCTTTTTTAGCAGATCCCTAAAAAACCCCTTCACTTTTCCTGATGCCAGGTTTTCGGAGAGAGACGCTGCTCCCGAGAGGGCTTTTTCTGTGCCTATGGCTCGCAGTGCTTCAACTTCTTTTTCAGCAGCTCCGTAATCCTTATTTCTTATATACAGGAGGCCCAGTTTATATCTTGCCTCCACGTTGTCCGGCTCCAACTTAACAAGTTTTTCCAAATACTGGACGGCGGATTCGTAATCCTCCATTCCAAGGCTGCTCTCAGCAAGCCCCCTGAGGACTCTGGAGTCCGGCCTGAGGCTATATTTTTCGGCTTTTCTGAAAAGATCTGCCGATTCGTGATAATCACCTGAACGGAGCAGCGATTCAGCTTTGACAATGTTCCTCTCCCTAAGAGTGGCAACCGCAAGCAGAGCTGTTGCAGCAAGAAGGACTATAACCATTACGACAACAAGTCCGGAAAAAAATCCCCCTCTTCGTCTTTTCATATCGTTTCCTCCAATCAGTCATTAAAATCTTTAAATTTAAGCCACGCTAAGTTGATAATCTTATCTTGCCAACCTTCACGAAAGATCGGAACTCCAGTTGTATTTTATCAGTTTCATAAATTCCTCTGAGCGCTCAATAAGATGTATCCCGCAGAAATCCATCGGGTAGAAAAAAATGTGGTTGAGATGAAAGCCAAAAAAATTACACATCAGCGTCCAGATGACCCCCCCGTGGGCAAAGACCATAATGGTGCCTGACGGATTTTCCCTGAGTATCTGTTCAAATGCCGGAACAGTCCTTTTCTGAAGATCTTTGAAGCTTTCTCCTCCGGGAGGTCCTACGGAATCAAAGGATACTCCCCTCTTTTCATATATCTCGTTCCATGTCGACCTTACTTCGTCGAAACTCCGGCCTTCCCACTCTCCCAGATGTATCTCCCGTAGGCCCTTTAACTGCTTTATCTCGTACGACCTGCCTGAAAGGGCAATTTTTGCGGTATCGACAGCCCTTTTTAAATCACTCGAATAGACTGCGTTGGGTTCAACAGACATTAAGGCCGCGGAAAGCTCCTTTGCCTTTGATATGCCCTCTTCGGAAAGAGGATAATCGGTCGACCCGTAGTACAGCTTTCCGTTATGGGGCAGATCCGGCTTTGCGTGACGGATCAGGTAAATTTTCTGTCTTTCTGTATTGTCCAAAATACTGCATCTCCTCACATAAATGGCAGATCAAAAATTGTTAAAGTATAAAAAGTCTTCTATATAATATATTTAAATTTTAACCGCCCGGCAAAAAGAGTACCTCGGCATAAACACCAGACTCATACGATCTCTTCGTCAGATCTGTCCCATGGCGGGGATACAATGCAGAGGAACTCCAGCTTGCGGTCATTTCCGTTGACCACACATTGTACAGCAGAAGGAGGGACCAGGACCGCTCTGCCTTTCTTAAGCTCTATGGGTCTGCCGTCAATAAAAAGAGTCCCGCTTCCATCTATTACCCAGTAGACTTCGGAAGACCTCAGCAGCCTATGGGGGAGCGTGCTTCCATGAGGAAGGACCTCGGCATGGGAGAGTGAGAAGCCGCAAAAAGTAAGCCTTTCGTTTTTGGGGTGGAGTACTTCAGCAAGGGAGCAGAGATCCCCTGCAGTAAAATGTTCAAGCTCCCCAGCATCTTTTACTACGATATCCTGCTCCATTCTCAGCCCTCCTTTTGTAAGTATTATTATACAGAGAGTTAAGGTGTTTTATTGGCCTCTTTTTAACCTGCGCTATGCCTGTTATAAAAAATAAATAAGGCAGGACTCGGTCAAAAAGGGAGCCTGCCTTATTGCGAAATCTAATTATTTCAGCTTGGGAATATTCAATTACATGTCCATTTTCGTGTAGCCTTTGGGGATCTTGAAGAGGTTTTCATCGACCTTGTTTCCGTATTCGATTATCTCCATCAGAGCTTCGTCGGTTCTCCAGTATTTCCATTTGTCGGTACCTTCCTCGAAGTAATATGTCTGGGAAATGTTTCCGTTGACTGTGATCTTATCATAGTCATATGTTTTGCCAGCTATCTTCTCTTTTCCGGAAGATTTGACCATCTTTACTTTTTCAGCTTCTGATAAATCGCTGCCTTCGTTTATGTTCGGAGCTTGATAGGATCCGTCAGGCATCTTCATGTACATTTTATCTTCATGCATGAGGACCACCGTAGATCTGGCTGCCGTGTCGGTAATTGTGCTTATGTGTGTTGATTCACTTAAAATATCTACATAAGTGAATTTGCCTTTAACAGCCATGGTAGTCAAGCTTTCTTCCCTTCCGTCTCCTGTCTCCATTGAAGCCTTGAATTTAAGGAATATTGCCTGTTTTGAAGGATTCAGGTCCTGCCCCCATATTTTCAATGCTCTTTCTCCCGGCCGGAAAGCGGCATATCCTGCTGTCGCAGTCAGCATACAGGCCGCTGTCATGATAAGGACAAAGGTCTTGAGAAGGAGATATTTCTTTTTCATAACGATCCCTCCTGATGTATTTTTAGTGGCGTCTTACAAGCTAAGTATCCTCTCATGCAAGTGCCATTAATTTATCACAATATCATTTATAAATCTAAAAATATGTATCAAGAGAATAAATATCATATTCTAGTATTGGGAGAAAAGTGATAGGGGACCCGAAGGCCCCCTCTTCAATCACTATTTTGGAAATAGCTCTATACTTCTCTTGGCTGACCTTTGTAGTGAGTGTGAAGCAAGTGGTGCGATTTTTCTCCCAGGGGCTTGCCAAGCCAGTTATCGTAAAGAGCTACTATGTCTGGATTCTTGTGAGACTGGCGGATCGTCTTTGTCTCATCGACCCTGTAGACGGCCGCAGTTCTGGCTGCCCTGACTTCCGCATTGACAGGCTGGGGCTGTCCGCCGCCGCCTATGCAGCCGCCGGGGCACGCCATAACTTCGATGAAATGATAGTCGGCTTCTCCAGCACGGACCTTGTCCATGAGGGTCCTTGCATTCTTAAGCGTGTGGGCTACTGCAAGCTTGACTGTGACATTCTGGCCGTTGACGGGGACATCGACAGTGGCTTCCTTGATGCCTTCCATGCCGCGAACCGGCATGAAGTTGACTCCCGGAAGGTCCTTGCCCTCGTTGAGGACGGCGTATACAGTACGCAGAGCAGCTTCCATAACTCCGCCCGTAACTCCGAAGATGACTGCCGCTCCGGTCGATAGTCCGAGTGGGCTGTCATACTCTTCTTCGGGAAGGTTCTTGAAATCGATCCCCGCGTTTTTGATCATCCTTGCAAGTTCCCTGGTCGTGATGACCGCATCAACATCCGGGATACCCGGGTTGCTCTGGAGCTGCGGCCTGACACGCTCTGCCTTTTTGGCTGTACAGGGCATTACCGATACGCTGAATATCTTTTCGACAGGGATGCCCTGTGTTTCGGGCCAGTATGTCTTTGTAAGTGCCCCGAACATTCCCTGCGGCGATTTGGCCGAGGAAAGGTGCGGAAGCAGATCGGGATACTTCATCTCAATGAAGTTGATCCAACCCGGCGAGCAGGAAGTGATCATCGGGAGAGTGCCGCCGTTGACCACTCTGTCGAGGAACTCGTGTCCCTCTTCCATTATCGTGAGGTCTGCGCTGAAGTCCGTGTCGA
>DAITML010000079.1:0-4623 GCA_036835165.1 Synergistaceae bacterium
CCCGGAACAAGCACGGTACAGATCAAGCTTATCTTCTCTAAGTGCTCTGGAGTCATTCTAGGAGCTCAGATATCCGGAGGAGACAGTGTCGGCGAGATGATCAACATAGCAAGCCTGGCAATTCAGAAGGGTATGACTGCCACAGAACTCAACACATTCCAGGTAGCGACGCATCCGCTTCTCTCTGCATCGCCGATCGCCTATCCGATCAACGCGGCCTCTATGAACGCCATCGCACAGAACTGCAGGCACCTCAACGAGGGCCTGGTGATTTAAAAGTACCACTGTACTTTTGTACTTTATTAAAGTAAGTATTTTGCAGTCCTTTATTTCAGGGGCTGCATTTTTAAGCACTTTTAACATTCACAGAGCTCAATGTAATATTAAGATATTAAAACATAAATTGATCACAAAAAGAGGAGATGACAAGATGATCGAGCAGGTATTCAAGATCGCTTCAGGTAACAGCAAGGTAGTGGAAAAGGTAATACAGGACGAAAACGTACACTACATGCATATGATCTTCAACAAGGACGAAGGAGCTCCTGAACATTTTTCAAATTCAAACGTCTACATGACTGTTGTGAGAGGCAAACTTTCAATAGCTTTAAATGAACAGGACATGCATGAATACCCGGCGTCAACCGTACTCAAAATTCCGATGGGAACTAAGATGAACTTCAGGAACCTCCATGATGATACTCTGGAATTGATAGTCGTAAAGGCACCCGCTCCAAAATAAGATAGCTTGTCAGTTAACATAATTATAAAAACGGGAAAACGTCACTAGATGTTTTCCCGTTTTTTGTATGAATATAAGAAAGCAGTTATTGACATATGCCATAAACAATATATAATTATTTTTATAAATGACATATGTCAATAATAAAAAGGAGTGATAAACATGCCAAGAGGAGACGGGACCGGACCGATGGGCAGAGGCTCAATGACAGGGAGAGGAATGGGGTACTGCGTAAGGGCTTTTGAAAGCGGCGAGGCCTCTTATATAGGCGGCGGCGTCAGGAGAGGCCCCAGACGCTGGTTCGGCAGGGGATGTGCTGCAGTTCAATTTATGCCTGAAACAGAAAAGGAACTGCTCTAAGACGAGAAGTCGAAGCTTCAACGACGACTTGAGTCTATCAAAAAAGAGCTCGAAAAACTGAATTAGATACTCAGGGAGAGAATGATCAGGCATTCCCTCCCTGAAAACAAAGGAGAGACCGTGATGCCAAGACCTATGAAATGGAGAAAGGTCTGTTCAATGCCGGAAACCAATCAGTTCGGACCGCTTGATCCCGGCAACGAAACAAGAGGTTCTGTCGTTATGACTGTAGACGAGTACGAGACGATAAGGCTTATCGATCTTGAACACTTCACGCAGGAAGAGTGCGCCGCAAATATGAACGTTGCAAGGACTACCGTGCAGGGAATATACAACGAGGCCAGGAGAAAGCTTGCAGAGTCGCTCGTCAACGGCAAAGTCCTCTTTATCGGCGGAGGAGAGTACAGGCTCTGCGACGGTACGGAAAGCGGGTGCGGACGTCCGGGATGCCGCAGGAGAAATCACGGCGACAGCTGAAGCGTTGCCTATCTTTAAATGCAGGGAGTGGATCAGGATTTATTCCGACAAAGTTATTGAACATCTGATGTCACCACAAAACGCAAGGAACATGCCCGATGCCGATGCGGAAGGAACGGTAGGCAATCCTGAATGCGGGGATGCGCTGACATTTTATCTTAAAGTTTCTGACGGGGTAATCTTTGATATCAGCTATTTGGTATTCGGATGCTGTGCGGCGATAGCAACTTCGAGCGCCACCTCTGTGCTGGCAAAAGGAAAATCGTTAAGGGAAGCATTGGATATCACTGAGGATGATGTGGTGAACGCGCTTGATGGACTGCCTGAAAGCAAGGTTCACTGCTCACTTTTGGGGGTAAGCGCGTTAAGGTGTGCCATACTTGATTACTGCGAAAAAAACAACATTGACATTACGGAGGTAATTAAATGAAGATAGCCATACCTGCGGACGAAAAAAACATTGATTCAACAGTCTGCCAGTCTTTCGGAAGGACCCCATTCTTCCTTATCTACGATACAGATACAGACAATGCCGAGTTCCTTGATAATTCTGCGGCATCCAGTCAGGGCGGAGCCGGCATAAAGGCAGCGCAGACTGTTGCAGACTCAGGAGTTTCGGCTCTCCTTACCCCGCGCTGCGGACAGAATGCGGCTGATGTCATCGTCGGCGCAAACATTGCAATATTCAAAACAGGATACCCTTCGCTTAAAGAGAACATTGCAGCATTCAAAGAAGGAAACCTTGACCCCCTGGAAGAGATCCACGGCGGATTTCACGGCCATGGCGGCTAAGAATATTAAAATAGCTGTATTGAGCGGCAAGGGGGGCACCGGGAAGACCCTTCTCTCTGTCAACCTGGCATCTGCGGCTGCGGATGCTGTCTACGCAGACTGCGACGTAGAAGAGCCTAACGGACATCTTTTTTTCAAACCAGCCTGGGATTCGAAAAAGGAGATAACCGTCATGATCCCTTCCGTTGACCACCAAAGATGCAACGGATGCAGGAAGTGTGTGGAGTTCTGCAAATTCAACGCACTTGCATATATAAACGGAAAACTTAAAGTATTCGAGGATGTCTGCCATTCCTGCGGAGGTTGTCTATTGGTATGCCCTCAAAAGGCTTTGAGTGAAAAAAATAAAGAGATCGGCACGCTTTCTTCGGGACACTCAGAGAATATCAGGGTGCTTTCAGGAATGATGAATACTGGGATCGCTTCAGGCATCCCAATAATAAAGGAACTTCTCTCCCAATGCAGGTCTTTTGAGAAGGAACAGACAATTTTCATTGATTGCCCTCCGGGAAGCGCCTGTATCGTTATGGAAAGCATAAAAGACGCAGACTACTGTCTTTTGGCTGCGGAACCCACCATATTCGGCAGACATAATCTGGAAATGGTTTGGTCGCTGGTAAAGCTCTTCAAAAAACCGCATTCCGTGGTCATCAACAAGTGTGTTGATCAAAGCGACCCAACAGAGGAGTTCTGCAAGGAAAACGGAATAAAGATACTTGAAAAGATCCCCTTTGACGTTGATCTTGGGATGCTGAATTCGGAGGGAAAAATAGCAGCAAGAGAAAAGACAAAATATCGGGGTCTGTTCTTTTCTCTGCTGGAAAAAATCTACAGGGAGGTGTCTCATGAAGCAGCTGTTGATCCTCAGCGGTAAGGGCGGCACAGGAAAAACAACTGTTGCCAGTGCATTCATCAGGCTTTCGGATGCCCAGGCATACGCTGACTGTGACGTTGACGCACCTAACCTGCATCTGATAACAAAACATTCCAAAGCACCTTCAACAAAAGACTATTATGGGATGCCAAAGGCAGAGATCGATCCCGACGTCTGCATTAACTGCGGAAAGTGCAGAAATACCTGCAGATTTGACGCCATTGATGTGAATGAAAGAGCTCATTTTGTCGATCCCTTTGCATGCGAAGGGTGCGGGGTCTGCGAATTTGTATGCCCGGTAAATGCAGTCTCGCTTCATCCTTCTGTTGCAGGCGACCTTATGCTTTTTAAGGATGGACCCGTCATTTTTTCGACGGCTCAACTGAAAATAGGAAGCGGGACGACCGGAATGCTGGTCTCGGAGGTAAAGAAGCAGATGAAGGATGCGGCCGGAGAGGGCGGCCTGGCGATAATTGACGGATCTCCCGGCATCGGCTGCCCGGTGATCGCTTCGATCAGCGGGACAGATATAGTTTTAATAGTGGCGGAACCATCGCTTTCAGGCGTAAGTGATATGGAAAGGATAATAAAAACTGCCCTAATATTCGGGGTCAAGCTTGCTGTCTGTGTCAACAAGTCTGATACGAATAACGACAAGACAGATAAGATCAAGGATTTCTGTCTATCCGAGGGGATCGCCTACACCGGAAGCATTCCTTTCGACCCAATGGCTGTCAAGGCGGTCAACTCAGGCATGAGCATCGCCGAGATCGACTGTCCTTCCGGTAAAGCGGTAAGAAAGGTTTTCAATGAGACCATGCGCCTTATCCATGAAGAAGGGAATGCTGATACAAATGATAGTAACAGTTCTTTCTGAGAATACATCTCTTTCACCCGAGATAAGGAGCGAACATGGCCTCTCCCTCCACATATCAACGGGTAAGTGCAGTATTCTGTTCGACACAGGCGCAGGCCCCCTCTTTCTGGATAATGCGAAAAAGCTTGGTGTGGATATCCCTTCTGTTGACATAGGAGTCATTTCTCACGGACATTACGACCACGGGGGAGGACTTTCACAATTTTTTAGGGTCAACAGCAAAGCAAAGGTCTACATCAACAGGCATGCCTTCGAAAGGCATTATTCCCTTAAGGAGGGCAAAGAAAAATATATCGGGATCGACAGAACATCATTTCCGCCAGAGAGGTTCATATATGTAGATCAGGATATGGCCATCGATGGTGATCTCGAAATTTTTTCGGGTGTAATGCAGGAAATATTTTCTCCCTCGTGCAACTCCGCCCTTTATATGCGTGAGGACGGCAAAGAGAAATTAAATAAAGATGACTTCCGCCACGAACAGAACCTTATCATAAGAGA
>DAITML010000080.1:0-4533 GCA_036835165.1 Synergistaceae bacterium
GAAATATTATCGATGAAAGGGCGAAGAGTACTGGGCATCAACCCCCCGGTCGAGGACTTCGCCTTTTTTGATCTGTGGTCAAAGCCCGCGGGGCTTCTCTATCTTCTTGAAAGTATGAGGCTGAACGGCAATGAGGTCTGTCTGCTCGACTGCATACATGAGGCTGCCGTAGGCAAAAGATCCTTCGGGCGTGAGAAGATCTGCTCTGCAGAAATAGAGAAACCTTCCTCATACAGCGGAATAAAGAAAAAATATCACCGGTTCGGCCTCTCTGATGAGAGGATAACTCAGCGTCTGGCTGAGATCCCGAGGCCGGATGTAATATTTTTGACCTCAGGTATGACCTACTGGTACGGCGGAGTAAAGAGGATCATTTCGATCCTTAAAAGGGATTTGCCGGAGGTGCCTGTAATACTGGGAGGCACGTATGCCAAACTCTGTCCGGAACATGCAAAGGAACTTGGAGCAGACCGCATAGTCACCGGCCACTGGATCCCGGACAGCCCATATCCCGCGATGGATCTCTATGAAGAGCTCCCTTACGGCATAACCATGACATCCTTCGGATGTCCGCTCTCGTGCAGTTACTGCGCGTCCCGCCTTCTCTGGCCCGAATATCTGAGGCGGCCTGTCCTTTCCGTTCTCCGTGAAATTCAATGCCAGGTCTCTCTCGGAGCTAAAGACTTCGCATTTTACGATGACGCCCTGCTCTTGGATAAGGGGAAGTATTTTTACCCCCTCTGCCGTGAACTGAAGTCAAAATATATGAATGCCATACGTTTTCATACGCCCAATGGTCTCCATGTAAGGGAGATAGATCAAGAGTGTGCTTTAATGCTTAAGGAAACAGGCTTCAGTACCATCAGGCTGTCGCTTGAAAGCATCGACCCCAAAATCGCTGGTGCAGGCTCGGGGAAAGTCGCAAGGGAGGAGTACATAAAAGCTGTGAGGCATCTGCTAGATGCAGGCTATTCGCGAAATGACTGCGAGACATATATACTTCTGGGTCTTCCGGGGCAGGACGTTGATTCGGTCAAGCAGACCATAGAATTCGTCCGGACTGCGGGGGGAAAGCCCAAATTGGCCGAATTTTCCCCAATACCGGGGACTTCTTCATTTGAAGCAGCTGCCGAAAAACTGCCTGAACTTAGAAATGAACCGCTGCTCCATAACAATTCCGTATACTCTTCGTGGATCTCTAAAAACATCTCTCCGCAGGAACTGCAGGAACTTAAGGACCTGGTACGGGAAAAAGCGTGATGCAGGCCACCTTTCTACACTTCATTATTTGATCCGGATACTTCTTCTGTATCGCCTTTTGTTTTGAGCATAAGTATATGCGTGCTCACACAGCATCCGACAAGGGCAAGGATGACCCAGAGGATCGGCCTGCGGGTCACTGCGGCTGAAACTGCGAGGCCAAGCCAAAGGAAGATCAGCGACCTTGCCTTGAGCGGCCTGCTTACTCCGCCGCCATTACTGTAGTTTTCAAGGTATTCGCCGAAAAATGAAGAATTGGAGAGCCGCCTGTGCATCGCGGGACTGCTTGCAGCGAAACATGCTGCTGCAAGCAGCACAAACGGCGTTGTAGGAAGAATAGGCAGAAAGGCCCCTATCCCTCCGAGCGCCAAGGAAAAAACTCCGGCAGCGATCAGAAGCGACTTCTTTACTCTCCCGGACCATGCTTTATCTGGGATATTTTTCCCTGTCTTTTGCATCCATTTCTCTGAAGAACTCTTCAATCTTATCCAGGATGTATTTGCGTTTTTCCTTTTCGTTCATCTCCTGCGGGATCTCTGAGGGGAATATCGGGTCTCCGTAGACTACATAGAGTTTCCTGGGACGGGGATACTTCATGTGGGGAGACATCGCTCTGAATGTCCCTCCTGCCCATGTAGGGACCACGGGAGCGCCGGTCTTGAGCGAAAGAATGGCGACACCGCCTTCAAGCGGCTGGAGAGTCCCATCCTCTGTCCGGTGTCCCTCCGGGCATATGTAGACGCTGAATCCGTCGTGTATGAACCCCATTATCATCCTGAGGAGAGCTGCTGAACTGTTTTTGTCTTCCGGTGTGACAGGAACTGCCCCCATCCTTCTGAGATATGCTCCAAAGGGAGGGAACTTGAAAAGCTTTTCCCATGCAACAAATTTGAGTACCCTTGGGCAGAATGTATACCCGACCAAAGGAGGGTCAAGGTAGCTGGCATGGTTCGATGCAACTATGACCGGCATGTCCATGGGTATTTTTTCTTTTCCGCTCACCGAAAGACGGTGATAGAGGGTAAAATATATCGAGACAATAAACCTTGTGAACTGGTATAACATTTGAGGATTCCTCCCGTTGGCTGCATCTGGACTAAGGATATCCCAGAAACAAGCAAATTGACAAGTCTTGGAGTGATCTGAATGGACATCAAAAAGCAGACAAATGAACAAGGCGGCTACGCCGAAAGAATAGGAAGGGTCGCCAAGGACTTTTTCCTTGGATGCATAGCACTTATACCTCTTGCAGTATTTGTGTTCATATTCTATTACCTAATTATGCTTTTCGAGTCGCTGGGCGCAACGATCTTCGGCCTGACAAGATCAATGGGGACAACAGTGGCAGTAACAGTATTCATATTCTTTCTGCTGATTTACACAGGAAGAAAACTCAGAAGAAAAGAAAAGTGGTTTCTTAACATCGTTGACCAGGTCATCTCAAAAATACCGGTAGTCGGCGGCTGGTATTCAACCTTCCAGGAGATGGTCCAGACCTTCACAACGGGAGCGGGGGAGAGAGGCTATCTCGGAACTGCAAGGGTACCCTGCGGAGAGGGCTACATGATAGGCTTTGTCACGAAAAGGGAGGCTGCAAAAGACGGGAGCTCTGTTGTCACTGTTTTTGTTCCCACTTCTCCCAACCCGACAACAGGCCTTGTCCTGTTTTTTCCCGAGGATAAGATCAAATATGTAGATATGCCGCCGGAGAAGGCCTTCACAAAAATAATATCCCTCGGGATGAAATCCTGAAAAAATGGGGCGGACCTTTACGGAACGCCCCATCGCTATCCACACCTATATTTTTATACTTTTCTGTCTTGGTTCAGCTGGCGCAGATGTTTCTGAGGCTCCCGATTCCTTCTATGCTTACCTCGACCAGATCTCCGACTTTCATGGGGCCTACGCCCTCCGGGGTCCCGCTTGCAATTACGTCACCGGGTTCAAGAGTCGCAAATTTGCTGATGTGTGAGATCAGCCTCGGGAGAGGGAAGATCATCTGCGAAAAAGAGGCTTCCTGCACCGTCTTGCCGTTAAGAGTTGTCCGGATGAATGCCTCCTCGGGGATCCGGTCTGTAATCAGTACCGATGGCCCAAAGGGCGCAAAAGTATCAAAACTCTTTGCCCGCGTCCACTGTCCGTCTGATCTCTGCAATTCCCTGGCAGTCACGTCGTTCATTATTGAGTAACCGAGGACATGGCTGAAAGCATCCTCTTCTTTGATGTTGTGTCCGGCCTTTCCTATAACTACCGCAAGTTCGCCTTCGTAGTCTATCCTTCCCGCCCATTCCGGGATCCTGATAAAATCGTTGGCACCTATTATCGCAGATACAGATTTCATAAAGATGAGGGGTTCTTTAGGTATCTCATTGTTGAGTTCCTTAACGTGCCCAAGATAATTCCTGCCTACACACCAAATTTTTTTGGGCATGAAGGGAGGGAGAAATTTTACCCTCTCTATCGGGTAGCTCAGCCTTATTGGAGAAAACCCCGTAAAGGGATCCCCCTCAACTATATCGACAGAATTGTCACGGATCTTGCCCGAATAGGTCCTGCCATCCACCCAAAATCTGCAGTAACGGACCGGCGGCTCTTTTTTTGCCATTAAAATATTCCTCCCTGTTGATTTATATGTCTCATATAATTGATTTTCGTTCAGGATCTTGCTTCGAGTGCTTTTGCGATATTTTCAAGTGCCTCCTTGAGCATATCGCGGTTCGTGCCTATGTTTATCCTTGCAAATCCGTCACCCTCCGCTCCAAAATTGCGTCCGTTGTTGAGAGCGACTTTTGCCTCGTTCACTAGGAAATCCATCAGGGTTTCGGACTCAAAACCATATCCCCTGAAGTCTATCCAGAAAACATATGTTCCCTCGGGATGATCCATCCTGGCCTTTGGCAATCTTTCCTTCACAAATTTTTCTGTGAAGGTTCTGTTATCTTCAAGGTATGCCATAAGTTCGTCAAGCCAGGCCGCACACTTTGAGTAAGCCGTCTCCATGGCGGTCAGTCCCAGTATGCTGAGTGAACTTAGATGAAGCCTGTTCATAACTGACATATAACAGCCCCGAAGCTTTTCATCCGGGATTATTGCCACAGATGAATTCATGCCGGCGATGTTGAAGGTCTTGCTTGGTGCAACGAATGTGACTGTGCGCGCGGCGATCTCATCCGAAAGAGATGCTATGCTTATGTGCTTCGCATCGCTGTATACCAGGTCCTGGTGTATCTCGTCAGATATAATGATCATATCTTTTCTTACCGCGAGCTCAGC
>DAITML010000081.1:0-4523 GCA_036835165.1 Synergistaceae bacterium
CGACCTGGGCAAAATTCCAGATCAAGATGCAGGGATTCTTCTTCCTTATGGGTACAGTGGCGATAATCATCGCAATTGCCATCAATTTCCAATGATCGGAATATGTAAAGGATCTCGGGGGTGAGTGTCGAAATGATCACGATAATCAGAAACGCAGAAGTTTACGCCCCGGAGCATCTGGGCAAAAAGGACGTTCTTCTGCTCGGAAGCAAGATAGCTGCAGTCGATGAACATATCTCATTCAACATGAATGGCCCGGTTGAAGTTTCAGAGATAGATGCCGGAGGGAAAGCGCTTATCCCGGGATTCATAGATTCGCACTCCCATATCCAGGGGGGCGGCGGAGAGGGCGGTTTTCCTACCAGGACACCTGAAGCAGTCCTCACCGATTTCACAACAGCGGGCGTAACTACCGTAGTCGGCTGCCTCGGAACTGACGGCACAGCAAGGGACATGGTCTCCCTGCTTGCAAAGGCAAGAGGGCTGGAAGAGGAAGGCATCACAACATACATATACACCGGCTCATACAGGATCCCTGTAAAAACCATAACCGGGGAGATCATGAAGGACATCATGGTCATCGACAAGGTCATCGGCATCGGAGAGATAGCGATATCGGACCATCGATCTTCTCAGCCTGCTTTTGAAGAGTTCGTCAGGGCCGTCTCCGATGCGCGTGTCGGAGGAATGCTTTCCGGCAAAGCAGGCATAATCAACGTCCATCTCGGGGACGGCAGAAGAAAGATCGACCTGATCAAGAGGGCCGTAAAGGAGACAGAGATACCGCTGGCACAGTTTTTGCCGACCCACATCAACCGGAATCAGGAGCTCTTCGAAGAATGCGTGGCCTATGCCAAAGAAGGGGGCTACATCGATTTTACCGGGAGCGATGATCCTGACTTCTGGGAAAAAACCGACGGGGAGGTCCGCTTCAGCAAAGGGCTAAAGAGACTGCTGGATGAGGGAGTCAGTCCGGATAATTTTACGATTTCATCGGACGGTCAGGGCAGCCTTCCTATCTTCAACGAAAAAAAGGAATACGTGGGGCTCGGAGTAGGAAAATCAAGCTGCCTGATCAAAGCCATCAAAGAGTGCATTTTTAGAGAGAATATTCCTCTGGAGACGGCGATCAGGGCATTGACCTGCAATCCTGCCAAGATCCTGAAACTTAAGACAAAGGGAAGGATCATGGCCGGCATGGATGCCGATCTCTGTCTCCTTGACAGCAGCATCGACATCGACACTGTGATCGCCAAAGGCAAAGTTATGGTAAGCGGCAAAAAACCTCTGGTTTTCGGGACTTTTGAAAAAGTAAGCAATTAGTCTCCTGACACGATCAGCTATCCAACATCATAAGGACGGCTTAGCAAGAGAGAAAGAGGCGAGGGGAAAGACATATGCCCCTCGTCTCTTTCTACAATATCTGCACAGGCATCAAATTCATCTCCAACTAGTCTCCGAAGACATTGATAAGTCCGCCTGACCACATAAGCAATTTTTCTGACAGTTCCCTGAATAGATCTTTATCAATTGCGGGTCCATCAAAAAGGGATATAGACTCAGTAAGTTGCTTCTCTTCTTCAGGCAGCAGAGTGATCAGGTCTGATTTTTTTGGTATTAATAGACCTTACATTCCTAAGATGCGCGTATAATAGAAAAAGCTCTTTCACAGGAGGAATTTTAATGTCAAAATGCCGAAATTCAAAATTAATTACCGTGATCCTGCTAACAGCTTCCATTCTATTTACAGGTAACGCATTAGCGGCTGTTAATAAAACTTTCACCATATCAAAGAAGATCGAAATCTCTGACAAACGCATCCTTACTTTGACATTTAAAGGTTTGATTTTCGGTGAAACAGCCACGGGCGGATACAGGAATATTGAGGTGCATGAAGGAAACAAAAAGCATATCCAGACTATAAACATTGCGGAGGTAAACTCTTTCGGCGATGAGACTACGACCTCTCCCGAACCGGGGACCGGGAGCGACATAATAATTGAGGACATGGACTTTGACGGGATAAACGACTTCAGGATCATTGCCATGCTTCCTCCCGGGCCTAACATTCCCTACATCTGCTTCCTTTGGGACAAAAAATCCGGAAAGTTTATCCACGCGGATTTCCTTGACGACATAACCTCACCGGAATTTGACAGCAAAACGAAGACCGTGAGCTCAAACAACCGGGAGAGCGCAAACAAGTACAGGAAAGATGTCTACAAATATTCGGGCAAAAAGCTGGTGCTTGTAAAATCTATCGTCAAGACATATCAGTAAAAATATCCCGCCGTAAAAAGAATAAACTGAACGGTTAAAGAATATAAGAGGGAGCTGTGATCATGGGACCTGAAATCAAAAATGAACTTGATGAGAAAGCGAACGGCTGCCGTATAGGCATTCTGGCCGTTACCAACGTTACGAATCCAAAAACAAGCGAGGCACTGGAAAAGGCGAAATCCTTGCTTGAAGCGGATCTAAGAGGTAAATACGCACAAATCGAGAGGCAGGAACTCAGATCCATCCACCCGATGTCCGTTTACGCATCCTATTATAAAAAATTCGGATATACATACCACGTTCTCCAACAGGTCGAGTCCGTTGCAAAAGGAAAGAAGTCCATGAGCATCTCAGGGCTCGTAGATTCCATGTTCATGGCTGAGATGAAAAACATGATCCTGACTGCGGGGCACGACCTTGCAAAGATCAGCGGAGCTGTCTCACTCAAAGTCGCAACAGGTGAGGAGTCCTACGTCTGCATGAACGGCAAAGAGACAAAGACGATCCCGGGCGATATTATGATAACCGACGGGGAGTCCGTTCTCTCAAGCATTTTGCGCGGACCTGACGGCAGGACCTCGATAGACGAGGAAACGGAGCAGGTTTTGTACACGATATACGCCCCGGCAGGGATAGAGGAGAAAGAGATCATCTCTCACATGGATGATATCAAGTCATACGTGCGCCTCTTCTCTCCCGGATCAAATGTTGAGCTTATAACCCTGATATGATCCATTTTTAATTTTCGGCTGACCGGTCTTTCCACTGCTCAAACATTACAGTTTCACTTATGGCCTTTCTTTCTCTACTGTGCCGGTCAGAACTGAGGAATCTGTCTGAGGGATACCCAAGCAGCAAAAGAGCTGTCGGCTCAATGTATTCGGGTATCCCGAATTCTTTTCTTATTATGGCAGGGTCAAAGAGTCCCACCATGACACTGCCGATATTAAGCTCCCTTGCTGCCAGCATCATATGATCACATATGATACCGATATCAAGATCCCCCGAACATTTTCCGTCAAAGGGACGGATCAGCGGATCGCTTTTATCCTGACAGACTATCAGTACACAGGGGGAGCCGAAGGTCCTGTATGCTTTTTCGATCTTCTGGATGTTTTCAGGCTTTTCGACAACTATGATCCGCTGCGGCTGCCTGTTGCATGCGCTTGGGGCGACACGTCCCGCCTCCAATATCTTATTGAGCGCATTTTTTTCTATCTTTTTGTCTCTAAATCCGCGAGTAGTGCATCTGTTTTTTGCAAGCCTCAAAAAATCCATTCTGTTCTCACCTTATCCTTTTATCCTTTATCCGAGACCTTTATTCGGACTGGTATTTTTACATTTTACACCCGTGAAGACAGGCGGAAGCATGGGTGTTGACGGCACCGGATCAGTTTCTGTGAAAAACTTGTAAGAGCAGAGCAATAAACTAAAATAAGAGACGGCAATATCGTACAAGAAGATCGTTCTGATTTCATATAAAGTGATATCAGTCTTTTTTGAAGAGAGGAAAATGAAATGCAGCCGGAAACAAGAAGAGTAAAGTATGACCCTGAACTGAAGGTAGAAGCTTATTCCTTCATGGGCATAATGCAAAAATTTCCCAACCACTTTCATGACTATTACGTTATCGGCTTTATTGAAAGCGGAGAACGCTCCCTGTCGTGCAAAAACAGGGAATACATAGTGAAACCGGGAGATCTTCTGCTCTTCAATCCAAGAGACAGCCATACCTGCGAACAGACAATTTCTACACCCCTGGATTACCGCTGCATCAATGTCTCTTCTGAGACGATGGGCAGAGCCGTTTTTGAGATCACAGGAAAAGAATATCTCCCATCCTTTTCGCCCACTGTAGTCTTCCGCAGTGATCAAGTTCCTTTGCTTCGTGAACTTCACATGATAATAATGGAAGAAGAAAAGGATTTCAGAAAGGAAGAGATTTTTTTCTTTCTTCTCGAGCAGCTGATCGAGGAGCACAGTGAGAAAGAAACGGAAAGACCGCGCCCTGAAGAGAGCAGAGAAATAGGCATTATTTGCAGCCATCTTGAAAGGAATTACATGAAAAATATCACCCTGGACGAGCTGAGCGAACTGACAGGCTTGAGCAAGTATTATCTTCTGCGGTCATTCACAAAGCAAAGGGGTATTTCTCCATACCGTTATCTGGAGACCATTCGCATCGACAGGGCGAAAAAGCTGCTTGAAAAGGGAGTTTTGCCCATAGAAGCGGCTTTGCAGAC
>DAITML010000082.1:0-4475 GCA_036835165.1 Synergistaceae bacterium
ACTTTTGCATTCACTGCTTACAGGAACTTTTTTGGCAAGCCGCACCTTCCATTCAAGGTCCTGCTTTCAACAAGCCCGGCATGCGCCGGCAGGGATAAGGAAAAGATGGATAGATGGGAAAAGGCAGTAAGAGTAGGACTAATGGGCGAGCTGTAAAAGACGACAGACACCCTCTGTTCTATTCGTATTTGAGCGCATCGATGGGATCTAAAAGCGATGCCTTCCATGCCGGGTAATAACCGAATCCAATGCCGACAAGCGCCGAAAATACAAATGCCAGTATTATGGACCCGGCAGAGAATATTGGCGGTGCCGCCGTAAAAGAAGCAAGCGCATGCCCGGCAAAGACACCCAGTATTATCCCCAGCGTGCCGCCTATCATCGAAAGCACTACCGCCTCAATGAGAAACTGAAAACGGATATCCCGCGACTTAGCACCGACTGCCATCCTTATGCCTATCTCCCTTGTACGTTCGGTTACGGAGACAAGCATTATGTTCATTATCCCAATGCCCCCGACTACGAGAGATATTACTGCTATGGAACCAAGCAGCATGGACATTATTGCTGTGGTCTTCCTCCGTGCCTCAAGCATCTGGGATATGTTCCTTACCGTGAAATCATCCGGTTCCCCCGGCCTGATCCTGTGTCTTTCCCTCATAAGGGCCTCTGTCTCATTCTGTATGTACTGAAGGGCATTCATCGAAATGCCTTTGATATATATACTGCTGATCCGTCCGGGAGTGTTCCAGCGGACAAGCCTCCTCTGCGCCGCCGTAAGGGGCACGAGGACAAGGTCGTCCTGGTCCTGTCCCATGGTATTCTGCCCCTTAGTCCTGAATACGCCTATTATCGTGAACGGGACTTTCTTTATCCTGATCGACTTGCCCACAGGGTCTTCTCCAAAGAACATCTTATCCGCTATGGTCTTTCCTATTACTGCTATCTTTGCGCCCTGCCTGACATCGCTTGCGTTAATGTTCCTTCCGCTTTCAACTTCCCTGTCCTGGACCAACGAATAAGAGGGAGTGCTGCCGGTGACGCTCGTACTCCAGTTTGTGTTGCCGTAAACAAGCTGGGCGGATGTGTTTATCATAGGCGCTACAGCCTCGATACCTGAAACTTCGCTCTCTATTGCAAGAGCATCATCGTACGTGAGATACCTGATGTTCGCAGCCGCAGAGGAAGCAGAACGGTCCGGAAATACCATGATGAAATTGCTTCCAAATGAAGCGATCTGTTCGTCTATGCTCTTGTTGGCCCCCTGACCAACCGCAAATGCAGCTATTACTGCAGCAACTCCTATTATTATTCCGAGCGCCGTAAGCATTGATCTTGTTTTGTTCCTTCGAAGCGCACGTATCGCCGTCATGGTAATTTCAGCCATAGATATCATATGCTTTTCACCGCCATGTTCGGTTCGTCGCTGGTTATCATGCCGTCTTTGAAATGCACTATCCTCTCAGCGTACGCCGCGACGTCCGGTTCGTGAGTTACTAGCAATATTGTGGTACCCTCTTCCTGGTTTATCTTTTTAAAGAGCTGCATGATCTCGTCACTTGTTTTAGAATCGAGATTTCCTGTCGGTTCATCAGCCATAAGGACAGGTGCCCTGTTTACTATGCCCCGTGCTATCGCTACTCTCTGCTGCTGGCCTCCCGAAAGCTGCGTCGGCTCATGGTAAAGCCTGTCCTCCAGCCCCATCTGGATGAGGGCTTCTTTTGCCCTCTCCCGGCGCTCCCTTTTGGTCATTCCGGCATAAAGAAGAGGCAGTTCGACATTCTCTACCGCACTGGTCTTCTGCAGAAGGTTGAAACCCTGGAAGACAAAACCGATCGTACTGTTCCTTATCAGCGCAAGATCGTCTCCCTCAAGATCGTTTATATTACGTTCATTGAGGATGTATGTGCCTGATGTCGGCTTATCAAGGCATCCAAGGATATTCATGGTAGTGGATTTTCCTGAACCGGAAGGACCCATCATGGCTACAAACTCTCCCTTTTCAACAGAGAGGCTTATCCCGTGGAGTATCTCCACTTCCTCTTTCCCCATACTGAAGCTTTTACGGATATCCTTCAGCTCAACCAGCGGCATCTATCTCGCTCCGTTCGGCACTATGATCCCTGTTATGACCTCGTCGCCCTCTTGGAGCCCCGAGAGGATCTCTGTGTTCTGTCCGTCAGATATACCCCTTTTGACCTCTTTCCTTACAGGGGTCTTTTTTTCAAGCATATACACAGAAGGCGTCTTTGCCTCCGCTATCGTCTGAGCGCCCATCCTTGGAACCCCGGGCTGTATTGATGCCGCTGACGGGTCTGCCGGCTTGAACCTGAATGCGCTGTTGGGGACAATAATTACGCCTTCCCGCTCCTCTACAATAAGTGAGACGTTGGCCGTCATACCCGGCATCAGGAGTCCCTTGTCATTCGAGACCTTCACTATGACGACATAGGTGACTACGTTGTCTGTCGTTGTAGGTGAAAAACGGACCTGCGTGACTGTTCCCTCAAATGGGTCGTTAGGATGAGCGTCCACAGTAAAGGTCGCCTTCTGCCCTTCCTTCACGCCTCCGATGTCAGCTTCGTCAACGTTTACCTCTACCTGCATCTGGCTCAGGTCCCGAGCGATCTCGGCAATGCTCGGCGTCTGGTAGCTTGCCGCGACGGTCTGTCCCTTTTCAACGTTTTTGGCAATAACGACTCCGTCTACAGGGGAGTATATCTTAGTATGCCCCATGTTGATCTTTGCCTTCCTCAGAGCTGCATCATACTGGCTGATCCTTGCCCTTGACGCCGCGACCTGTGCTCTTGCCGTGAGAAAGGTTTTTTCGTCTGTATCGACATCAGCCTTTGCTATAAGGTCTTTTTCAGCCAGTTTTCTTGTCCTGGCAAGGCTCTTTTCGGCATTGGCAAATACTGCCTCCGAATTCATAAGATCGGCCCTGGCTGCCATAAGGTTCGCCTCTGCCTGAGCTACATCTGCCTGCTGAGTCGCCGAATCTATTTCGGCGATCAGCTCTCCCTTCTTCACAATACTGTTGTAGTCGATATATATATCTTTTACTGTCCCGGATATCTGCGTTCCCACATCAACCGTCTCAACGGCATCAAGAGTCCCGGTAGCCTGTATTACTGAACGCAGATCGGACTTTACTGCCTTTGAGGTCCTGTAACTGATCTCGACCGCACTTCTGCTGTAATTCCAGTAGATTGCCCCCGAAAGTGCTGTCAGGACCAACAAGGCCGCAATGAGCCTGCCTTTAAGTCTTTTTGAATTTTTTATCTGAGTCAAATTCATTCTCCGATACCTCCCATGGCCTTTTCAAGATCAAGGCGCTTTGCCTTGCATTCATAGAGAGATAGGATGGTGTTTGTCTGAGCAGCCGCATAACTGTCCACAGCATCGGATATCTCCAGACTGTTTCCCACTCCGGCCTCATATCTGCCTTCAGCCAGCTCGTATGTCTCCCTGGCCTGCCTCTCCGCCTCAAGGGAGGCTTTTAGCGCCTCTTTTGCCTCAGCCAGGGCATGCCAGGCCTTCCTGACCTCCAGCATTACATTGTTGGATGCGCCCTCAAACTGAGCCTTTGCCGCAGCCAGATCTGCCTCTGCACCTGCCACCCTGCTTCTGGTGAGTCCTCCGTCATATATGGGGAAGCTAAGTGAAAGTTTGGCATTCCAGCCGTTGTTGTCGAAGGGAGCACTCCCGTATGCACTGTAACCGGCTGAGGCGCTGATTTCTGGAGAGAGCCCCTTTTTCTCCAATGCGAGCTGAGTTTCCGCATATTCGACCATCCTGCGCTGTGCGGCAAGGTCAGGCCTGTTTAAGAGAGCTCTTTCTGCCGCCTGTGCTATCGGCACACCCCAGTCCTCATAAGTGAGGACGTCTTCGACATCTTTTATCTCCATCATGGGCAGCCCCACAGCCGAGGCAAGCTGAGCCCTGTACTGTTCTGCTCCCGATACCGCCCTTACAAGTGTCAGCTTCGAGTTTGCCAGGTCAGCTTCAGCCTTTGTTACCTCGATTTTGGGCTTTGTTCCTGCCTCGTAATATGAGATCGCCCATGACAGCCTCTTCTGATAATTGTCATATCTGGACTGTGCCACCTGTTGCTGCCTTATCGCCCTGTTAAGGTTGTAATAAGCCGATCTTACGTCTGCTATGACCTGATCCCTGACGTCCATGTACTGCGCTTCGGCTGCGCTCATGTTTATCTTCGCACCCTCTATCCTGAGACCTCTTTTGCCCCAGTCATAGAGAGACTGTTCAAGCGAGACAGAAGAGCTGTACCTTCCCGAATCGTCAAAGGAATCTGTGCTGTCGCTCCTGGTGTAGGAGGCTCCGCCCTTTATCTGCGGACGGCTGTCTGCAGCGTTCTGCTCAACGGCAGCTTTTTTTGACGTAACTTTTGCTGCCCCTGCGATCATGTCCGGGTGCTTTTCCAAAGCAGTCTCTATGCAGGCTTCAAGATTTAA
>DAITML010000083.1:0-4448 GCA_036835165.1 Synergistaceae bacterium
TCAGTTGCCATTACCGACCATGGCGTGATGTACGGATGTGTTGAGTTTTATAACAAGTGCAGATCCAAAGAAATCAAGCCGATACTTGGGTGTGAGGTCTATGTGGATCCAAACGGATACACATGCAGGGAGGGGAAAAACCAATACCACCTGATACTTCTTGCCGAGAATGAAGAAGGCTATCATAATCTCATGAAAATAGTCTCCGTTGCAAATACCGACGGTTTCTACTATAAACCCAGGATCGACCATGAACTGCTGGCAAAACACAGCAAAGGCCTTATCGGAGCTTCCGCATGCCTGGGCGGGGAGCTTCCCAGCCTCATCATGAGGGGAGACAATGAGGGTGCGATATCAAGGGCGGGCCTCTACAGGGACATACTCGGAGAGGAAAACTTTTTCCTTGAAATTCAGCACAACAGCATTCCCGAACAGGCCATCGTCAACAAGAGGCTTATTGAGATAGCAAGGAAAGAAAATTATCAGCTGATAGCTACTAACGATGTGCACTATATGAGGAGGTCCGACGCAGAGTGGCATGATGTCCTCCTGTGTGTCCAGACAAACAGCAACGTCGATGATCCCAACAGATACAGGTTCAGGGGAAATGACTATTATTTCAGGTCACCTCAGGAGATGTGGGATCTGTTCGGTTCCGAAGTGCCGGATTGCCTGACAAACACACAAAAGATCGCCGACAGATGCGATGTCAAACTTGAGATGGGGCACTACTACCTTCCCGAATTTCCTCTGCCGGAAGGGGAGACCCTCGAATCCTACCTCAGAAGAACAGCCGAAACAGGGCTTAAACAAAGGCTTAAAAGCGAATACCCTCCTGAAAACTATATGAAGCGTCTTTATTATGAACTTGAAGTGATAGAACAGATGGGTTTCCCGGGATATTTCTGCATAGTCGCAGATATTATCTCCGCTGCAAAACAGAGGGGGATACCTATAGGGCCGGGCAGGGGGTCAGCGGCCGGTTCAGTTGTGGCATGGTCACTTGGGATAACCGACCTGGACCCGATAAAATATAACCTGCTCTTTGAACGTTTTCTCAACCCGGAACGAATAAGCATGCCCGATATTGATACCGATGTATCAGACAAAAGAAGGGACGAGCTTATAGAGTACATCGTCCGCAAGTACGGAAGCGACAGGGTCGCCCAGATAATTACCTTTGACCGTATGAAGAGCAAGGGAGCTATAACAGATGTCGGAAGAGCGCTCGGGATGACAGTCCCGGATGTTCGCCGGGTAACTAAGCTCATACCCGATTCTCTCAAATCAGGGATTAACAACATCAGCGAGGCTCTCGCAGGAGTCCCCGACCTCAAGGCGATATATGACACTGAGCCTGCCGTGAGGAAGCTGCTGGACATCTCGGCGCACATCGAAGGCATATCAAGACACTGTTCACAGCATGCTGCGGGAGTTGTCATAACACCGAAGCCGATAATTGAGATGGTTCCCGTGAGGAAATTCGGTGAGAGCCAGATCGTCACACAGTACTCAATGGAACCTGTTGAAAAGCTGGGTCTCGTTAAGATGGACTTCCTTGGTCTCAGGACCCTCTCGGTGATCGAAGGGGCCTTGGAGAACATAAGGGCAAACGGCAAGGGGACCATCGATCTCGAAGATGTACCTATGGATGACCATAAGACGTTTGAGATGCTCCAGCGCGGCGACACCCTGGGTGTCTTCCAGCTTGAATCGAGCGGGATGACGGCGCTGGTGGTAAGGATGAAGCCAGACTGCTTTGAAGATCTGATAGCACTTGTTGCGCTATACAGGCCCGGTCCGCTTGAAAGCGGTATGGCCGACCAGTATGTCAAATGCAAGCACAAGGAAGAGCCTGTCCACTTCCTGCATCCGGCACTTGCTGAATCGATGAAGGAGACCTATGGAGTAATACTGTACCAGGAACAGGTCATGCAGAGCGCATCAGCCCTGGCGGGTTATTCGCTTGGTGAGGCAGACCTCCTCAGACGGGCCATGGGGAAGAAAAAAGCAGAAGTGATGGCTGAACAGAGGGAGAAATTCATCAAGGGGGCAGTCAAAAATAACGTTGAACTCAAAAAAGCAGAAGAGATTTACGACATAATTGAAAAATTTGCAGGTTATGGCTTCAACAAATCTCACAGTGCGGCCTATGCTCTCATAAGCTACAGGACGGCATGGCTGAAGGCAAACTACGGACCGGAGTTCCTGGCTGCTTACCTCTCCAGCATAGTCGGATCTAAAATGAGCGTTCTGGGGCAGTATATAAGAAGTGTCAGAGAAGCTGGGTTCTCAGTCTTGCCTCCGGATATTAATGAATCAAAGGAAGACTTCTCTGCCTCGGGGGATATAATCAGACTTGGACTTTCCGCCATAGCGAAGGTCGGACAGAGCGCTGTCAGAAACATAATAGAATCCAGGGAGAATGAAGGCGCCTTTCAGTCCTTCTGGGATTTCTTCCAGAAGATAGACACAAGGGTGGTAAACAGGGGAGTAATAGAAAACCTGATAAAATCGGGAGCCTTCGACAGTCTGGAAGAGAACAGGGCAAAACTTCTGAATGCGCTGCCTGCTTTCCTTGAATATGCTTCAAAGAAGTGTTCCGACAGCAACCAGTGCTCCCTTTTCGATAATGTAGATGATGCCGTTCTCGATCCTGTGATGGAGGAATGCGAAGATTTTACAGTGAGGGAAAAGCTGGACTTTGAAAAGGAGAGCATGGGACTTTACATATCGGGACATCCGTATGACAACTATTACCCACTGATCAGGAATTACATAAACTGCACATTTTCTGACCTGCTGCTATGGCAGTCGGCGAACCAGCCTGTGATATCCGCAGGACTGCTGACATCCTACAAGGAACGCTACACAAAGAAGGGAGACCCAATGGGTGTCCTTGATTTTGAAGATTCGGAATCGACCATAGAGGTAGTCATATTCCCCAAACAATGGAACAAATATAAGCCGCTGCTCAACATAGGGTCCCTTTACTTCATAAAGGGGCAGCTTAAGCAGGACAGGGGGCTTTCGATCCTTGCAGATGAGATAATTACCGAAGAGGACTATAAGTCCCTTCTCACTCCTCATGTTACAATTACAATAGAGGCCGATGGATTGGGAGAGGCTTTTTACGGGGATCTATGCAAACTTCTAAGAAAATACCCCGGAAATCATGAGGTATTGCTTAAATTGATCAATTCGGAACAGACGGTCGTCTCGCTGCTCAGGTCTGTAAAAGTTGATAACAGCGAGAGACTCTGTGAGGATGTCATTGACTGTTCTAAGGGCAGGGCTTACTGTTCCTGACCGAGAAAGAGATGAGAGGAGAGGTCAAGATGCCTCAGAGCGAGAGCGAAGGACGTCTCACCGCAGGAGATTACATTGCGGTGAAGGCGCTTGAGAACGGAGTTACAGTAATAGGGGTGACAAGGGGAGCCGAAAACAGATTCCTTCACACTGAAAAGCTTGACGAGGGAGAAGTATGGATAGCCCAGTTCACAGAACACATCTCCGCTATGAAGATAAGGGGAGCTGCCTCCATACTGACAAAGCACGGCGAGATCAGGAGCGGAAAGTAAGGGTGCCGGCGTCTGCATGAAAAGGCTGGAGAGAAAAGTAAAAATAGTATGCACAATGGGGCCTGCCTGCTGGGACGAAAAGACCATCACCGAACTTGTCAGCTCAGGCATGAATGTCGCGCGTCTCAACTTCAGCCATGGGGACCATGATTCACATACAAGGACGATCAATAACGTGCGGAGCGTTGAAGAGACCCTCCACAGGCCCGTGGCTACACTGCTGGACACTAAAGGTCCCGAAATAAGGACCGGCATGCTTCCAAACCACCAAAAAGTTTTCCTTGAGCCCGGGAGCGGTTTCCGACTTTTCTTTGAGCCCGCAGATGGCAGCGCAGAAGGTGTATATATTGATTATCCGGATCTCTATAAGGAGATCTCCGTTGGGCAGGAGATATTCATAGACGATGGCTCGATCCTGCTTTCAGTGGAGTCTATGGACAGCAATTCGATCAACTGCAGGATCATGGTGGGCGGTGAACTAGGGGAGAAAAAGGGCATAAACGTGCCCGGTGCGGATCTTTCCGTCCCCACTCTCACAGAGAAGGACATTAGCGACATAAAGTGGGGCGTTGAGCACAAGGTCGATTATATTGCCGTTTCCTTCGTAAGGACAAAGGAAGATATTCTCGGGGTCAGAAAGATACTGGAGGAGAATTCCGGCGAAGCAAAGATAATTGCAAAGATCGAGACGAGGCAGTCGGTTGAAAATATTGATGACATCCTTGCTGTTGTTGACGGCATAATGGTTGCCAGGGGAGACCTCGGCGTAGAGATGCCTACTGAGGATGTGCCGATGGTCCAGAAGGATATTATAGAAAAGTGCCGCTCACAGGGAAAACCCGCCATAGTTGCGACCCAGATGCTTGA
>DAITML010000084.1:0-4424 GCA_036835165.1 Synergistaceae bacterium
ACTTTTGCATTCACTGCTTACAGGAACTTTTTTGGCAAGCCGCACCTTCCATTCAGGGTCCTGCTTTCAACAAGCCCGGCATGCGCCGGCAGGGACAGGGAAAAGACGGGCATGTGGGAAATGGCGGTAAGAGACGCGCTGAGAGGCGAGCCCTAAAGAGAGGATCCCTCTGACCTTATTCGTATTTCAGCGCGTCGATCGGGTCAAGAAGAGAGGCCTTCCATGCCGGGTAGTAGCCGAAACCTATGCCTACAAGGGCCGAAAAGACAAATGCAAGTATTATGGACCCTGCAGAGAATATCGGCGGTGCTGCCGTAAAAGAAGCAAGCGCATGCCCCGCAAAGACGCCCAGTATTATTCCAAGCGTGCCGCCTACCATCGAGAGCACTACCGCCTCAATGAGAAACTGGAAACGGATGTCCCGTGACTTCGCCCCTACTGCCATCCTTATCCCTATCTCCCTGGTCCTTTCAGTGACAGAGACGAGCATTATGTTCATTATCCCTATTCCCCCGACCACAAGGGATATTACAGCTATGGAGCCGAGCAGCATGGACATGATGGCCGTCGTCTTCCGGCGCGCCTCAAGCATCTGGGATATGTTCCTCACTGAGAAGTCGTCCGGTTCTCCCGGCCTGATCCTGTGCCTCTCCCTCATAAGGACCTCCGTCTCATTTTGTATGTACTGAAGGGCGTTCATCGAAACGCCCTTGATATATATTGTGCTTATCCTTCCCGGAGTGTTCCAGCGGACGAGTCTCCTCTGCGCCGCCGTCAGGGGAACGAGGACAAGGTCGTCCTGGTCCTGTCCCATGGTATTCTGGCCCTTCGTCTTGAATACACCGATTATCGTGAATGGGACCTTTTTTATCCTTATGGATCTGCCAACGGGGTCTTCACCAAAGAACATCTTATCCGCTATGGTCTTTCCTATCACAGCTATCTTGGCGCCCTGTCTTACGTCGCTGTCATTGATGTTCCTGCCGTGCTCCACCTCCCTGTCCTGGACCAGTGAATATGCGGGAGTGCTTCCTATGACGCTCGTACTCCAGTTGGTGTTGCCGTAAACGAGCTGGGCAGATGTATTGATCATCGGCGCCACTGCCTCGATCCCGGAGACCTCCCGCTCGACGGCAAGGGCATCATCATATGTGAGGTATCTGACGGTGCCCGAAGCTGACGATGCCGATCTGTCCGGAAATACCATGATGAAGTTGCTGCCGAAGGAGGCGATCTGTTCGTCTATGCTTTTGTTCGCCCCCTGGCCTACCGCGAAAGCTGCTATTACGGCCGCTACACCGATTATGATGCCAAGGGCCGTAAGCATAGACCTGGTCTTGTTCCTCCTTAGCGCCCGCACTGCCGTTCGGGAGATCTCTGTCATCGATATCATGCGCTTTTCACCGTCCGGTTTGGTCCATCGCTCGTTATCATGCCATCCCTGAAATGCACTATCCTCTTCGCGTAAGCGGCTACGTCAGGTTCATGGGTGACCAACAGTATCGTCGTTCCTTCTTTTTCGTTTATCTTTTTGAACAGTCCCATTATCTCGTCACTTGTCTTCGAGTCGAGGTTTCCGGTAGGTTCGTCAGCCATAAGGACAGGGGCCCTGTTTACTATGCCCCGTGCGATCGCGACTCTTTGCTGCTGGCCCCCCGAAAGCTGCGTCGGCTCGTGGTACAGCCTGTTTTCCAGTCCCATCTGGATGAGGGCTTCTTTAGCCCTCTCCCTGCGTTCTTTTTTCTGCATTCCGGCATATAGGAGCGGAAGCTCAACATTCTCCAGCGCGCTTGTCTTCTGCAGCAGGTTGAATCCCTGAAAGACGAAACCGATAGTCCTGTTTCTTATCACCGCAAGCTCATCGCTTTCAAGGTCATTGATATTCTGTCCGTTAAGAAAATATGTCCCGTATGTGGGTTTATCCAGACATCCGAGAATGTTCATAGTGGTTGATTTTCCCGAGCCCGAAGGGCCCATCATAGCAACGAACTCACCCTTTTCGACAGACAGGCTTATCCCGTGGAGTATCTCCACTTCCTCTCTGCCCATGCTGAAGCTTTTTCGGATATCCCTCAGTTCTACCAACGCCATTTATCTTGCTCCGTTGGGAACGATGATCCCCGTGATGACCTCATCGCCCTCGTTAAGACCGGAAATGATTTCCGTATTCTGTCCGTCCGATATGCCCTTTTGGACCTCGATCCTTACCGGGGTTTTTTTATTTAGCATATATACAGCGGGGGCCTTTACTTCAGCTACTGTCTTTGCCCCCATTCCCGGAGGTCCCTGCTGCTTCTGGTCAGCTGAAGGATCTGCGGGCTTGAACCTGAAAGCACTGTTCGGAACGACGATCACATCCTGCCGTTCTTCAACGATAAGCGAGACATTTGCAGTCATCCCCGGCATCAGGAGTCCCTTATCATTGGAGACTCTCACTATTACCGCATATGTAACTACGTTGTCGGTAGTTGTAGGCGAAAAGCGCACCTGAGTAACTTTTCCTTCGAACGGTTCGTTGGGATGGGCATCAACTGTAAAGGTCGCCTTCTGTCCCTCCCTCACTCCTCCGATATCGGCCTCGTCGACATTGACTTCGACCTGCATCTGGCTGAGATCCTTCGCTATCTCCGCAATGCTCGGGGTCTGATAACTTGCCGCGACGGTCTGTCCCTTCTCAACGTTCTTGGATACCACCACCCCGTCCACTGGAGAGTATATCTTTGTATAACCCAGGTTGATCCTTGCTTTTCTCAGAGTGGCGTCATACTGACTGATCCTTGCTTTTGACGCAGCGACCTGTGCCCTTGCAGTAAGGTATGTTTTCTCTTCTGTATCCGCATCGGCTTTCGCTATAAGGTCCTTTTCTGCCAGCTTTCTTGTCCTGGCAAGGCTCTTTTCAGCATTGGACAGGACCGCCTCCGAATTCATAAGATCTGCTCTGGCTGCCATAAGGTTCGCCTCTGCCTGTGCAACGTCGGCCTCCTGTGTGGCCGAATCTATCTCAGCAATGATCTGTCCTTTTTTTACTACGCTGTTGTAGTCGATGTATATTTCCCTGACTGTGCCTGATATCTGGGTACCGACATCCACAGTTTCCACAGCATCAAGGGTGCCGGTGGCCTGTATGACTGAACGCAGATCCGACCTGACTGCCCTTTCTGTCCTGTAGCTTATCTCATCAGAACTTCTGCCGTAATTCCAGTAAATTACCCCAAACAGAGCGGCCAGCAAGAGTACTGCTCCGATGATCCTGCCCTTAAGTTTTTTTGAAATTTTCCTGCCTGCAATGTTCATTCTTAAAGACCTCCCATGGCCTTTTCGAGATCAAGGCGCTTTGCCTTGCATTCATAGAGCGAGAGGATGGTGTTTGTCTGGGCCGAGGCGTAGCTTTCGACTGCATCGGATATCTCAAGACTGCTTCCCACTCCCGCTTCGTAGCGCCCTTCAGCCAGTTCATAAGTCTCCCTGGCCTGCCTCTCGGCTTCAAGGGAGGCATTAAGCGCCTCTTTAGCCTCAGCCAGTGCATGCCAGGCCTTCCTTACCTCAAGCATAACATCGTTTGAGGCACTGTCGAACTGCGCTTTTGAAGTGACAAGATCTGCCTCGGCTCCTTCCACCCTGCTTCTGGTAAGCCCTCCGTCATATATCGGAAAACTCAGCGACAGTTTGGCATTCCATCCGTTGTCGTCAAACGGAGCATTTCCGTATGCGCTGTACCCGGCTGATGCGCTTATTTCGGGGGAGAGCCCCTTCTTCTCCAATGCAAGGAGGGTCTCTGCATATTCGACCCTCCTTCGCTGTGCGACAAGGTCAGGCCTGTTCGAGAGGGCTCTCTCAACTGCCTTCTCAATAGACACTCCCCAGTCTTCGTAGGTGAGTACATCTGCAAAGTCTTTTATTTCCATCATCGGCAGGCCCATTGCCGAGGCAAGCTGCGCCCTGTACTGCTCTGCCGCTGACCCGGCCTTGACAAGCGTCAGCTTTGAATTTGCAAGGTCAGCTTCAGCCTTTGTCACCTCAATTTTGGGCTTTGTACCGACCTCGTAGTAGGACCTCGCCCAGGAGAGCCTCTTCTGGTAATTGTCATACCTGGCCTTTGCAACCTCATGCTGCCTTACAGCTCTGTTAAGGTTGTAATATGCCGACCTGACCGCTGCGATGACCTTGTCCCTTGTATCCATGTATTCCGCTTCCGCGGCACTCATGTTTATCTTTGCCCCCTCTATCCGGAGGCCCCTTTTACCCCAGTCGTAGACAGACTGTTCAAGCGAAACGGAGGTGCTGTACCTTCCTGAATCGTCTGTGGAGTCGGTACTGTCGCTCCTTGTATAGGAAGCCCCTGCACTCACATGCGGCCTGCTGTCCGCGGCGCTCTGCCCTACCGCGGCCTTCTTTGAAGCAACTTCTGCCGCTGCTGCGACCAT
>DAITML010000085.1:0-4413 GCA_036835165.1 Synergistaceae bacterium
CAAGGAAGCAGCTTGAGGAAGGACTTGAAAGGATAGCAAAAGCACTGGAGCGGACAGGCAGGAACTGACAGATACCTTTGGAAAAGGGGGTATGTTTACTGTTTAAGAAGATTTTTTATGAGCGGACTGCCGATTTTGATGCGGCAGTCCATTTTTTATTGTGATCTGCTGTTATTTTATGGCCGGTTTTCAAATTCGTTGACATGCGTAGTCACATAATTCCTGTCGACTGTTATGACCGGAAAAAATGTAGGATCTTTTTCTCTGATCGCATCTTCTATTTTCTGAACCGTTTTTTTGCCTGAAGTATGGTAGTCCGCAGGTATCAGGACGTCAAAGATCAGATTGGTGTGAGTCTCTCCCCTGACTACCCTGAAGTCATGGATACTCAAAGAGGGATCGACAGAGTTCACAATGTCTTCGGTCATCTTCCTTAGCCCGTTCATCTCATTGTCGTCGGTCACCACCGGATCCATATGTATTACGAGGTTGATGTTCATCTCCCTTGCACAGTCCCTCTCTATGCAGTCGATAAGGTCGTGGGAGCTGATAAAGCTGCCCTTTGCATCGACTTCGGCGTGCGCGGTTGCGAAGAGCACATTCGGGCCGTAGCTGTGTACCACAAGGTCATGAACATTGATAATGCCCTCATAAGA
Organism: Synergistaceae bacterium; assembly: GCA_036835165.1. GTDB lineage: Bacteria > Synergistota > Synergistia > Synergistales > Synergistaceae > Caenicola. Next base: position 657 of record DAITML010000085.1, read on the forward strand.
GAGGATCTTTTGTTCTATCCTTTGAACAAGTTCAGCATCCGGCATCTCTCCCAAAATTGGGCCCAAAAGGGATTTGAGGATCATGATCCCTGAGCGGAGTATGAAGAGAGCAACTCCTATTCCCATCCATCCATCTATCTGATATCCGTAACACCTTGATACCAGCACTCCGCAAAGCACTGCCGAAGTAGTAAGAACGTCATTCATCGAATCCGCAGAGGCTGCCCTTACCGCTGAAGAGGATATTATATCGGCGATCCTTGAATAAAATCTTGCAAGCCACATTTTTACCCCTACAGAGATCACCAGTATGGCGATCATCAGGTCTGAGGTTAGTGTCGGCCTGGGGTAGACTATCCTGTTTACGGACAACTTTATCAGTTCTATCCCTACTATCAGGATCACTATCCCCAGGATCAATCCGGTCAGGTATTCGATGCGCTCATGTCCGAAGGGGTGATCGCTGTCAGCGGGTTTGCCCGACAGCTTGAAGCCGATCAAGGTAACTACGGATGATCCTGCATCGGAGAGGTTGTTGATACCGTCAGCTGTAACAGAAATGCTTCCGAATAGGGTGCCTGCTGATATTTTGGCAAGGCTCAGCGAGAGATTCACTATGATCCCGACCGTTCCGGCAAAGGACCCGTAACCCCTCCTAACCGACGGATCAGATAAATCCCGGCTGTTTTTGACAAATTTGCTGATCAAGAAATCGATCATCCGGACCACCTTCAAATGAAAAATACAGTCGATTTTGCCTGACTCGGACATTTCCCGGCAGGCATGATTTGCCGTATATCATAGCAGTAAAGATGCAGATAGGACTGCTAATTATTTCCGGTGATGTTTTTTGTCAGAGAAAAGTTTATACTCAATAAAATCTGTGACACTCTTTTCCAATTATGGAGGTGCATACGGTGGAAAAAATCAATATCGGGAACAACGCGTTTTTGCTTCCCATGCCGATGGTCCTTGTCGGATCGCGCATTGAGGGCAGGCCAAATTTCATGGCGGTCGCGTGGGCCAGCCGCGTGAATGCTTCGCCCAACGTCATGTGTGTCGCTATAGGGAATAAGTTTACCTCAGAGGGGATCTTTGAAAACAAAGAGTTCAGCATAAACATCCCATCAGTGGATCTTATGCCCCTGACCGACCTGATGGGGCTTGTCAGCGGGAGGGATTATGACAAATCAAAGGAATTTGATATTTTCTACGGGACACTGAAAAATGCGCCGATGATATGTGAGTGTCCAGTTACGATGGAATGCCGTCTGATCGAATCTGTCCGACTTGACGTTGACACCCTTTTCATAGGCGAGGTCAGGAACGTCTGGTCGGAAGAAAAGTATCTGAGCAACGGAGCTCCCGACATCACAAAGGTCTCTCCATTCTGTCTCAGCATGCCCGACAACCGTTACTGGTCTGTCGGAAAGGAAATTGGAAAGGCCTGGCACGAGGGGCTGAAGCTGAAAGATAAACTTCAGAAGATCTGAGACAGCATATCTGATAAATTGAAAGGGGGTCCGTCAAGGGCCCCCGCTCTGTTTATGCCTGCTTATTTGCAGAGGCGCGTGCATCCTTAAGTTTCATTCCGCTATGTACGGCCGCCAGAGTCTTCAGATCCATTTCCGCTGTTTCAATGGCAATTTTGAGGACCTGCTCTGCATATTCCAGAGGGATGGCAACGACCCCGGAACCATCGCCGATTATAATGTCGCCGGGTCCTATTCTGGTATTGGAAACGGAGATCGGCCTGTTTACATAGTCGACCATCACTCTGCCTCTTCCCGCGGCCATGTATGACCCCTTGCTGAAGATCGGGTACTTAAGGCGGAGGAGGGTTGGGATATCGCGGCATACCCCATCGATGACAGTGCCAGCTACTCCGCGAAGGACCGCACTCTCTGCCATCATGCCGCCCCAGACTGAACAGTAGTCCCTTCCTGCATTGTCTATCACGACGACCTGCCCTGCAGGGACGTCGCCCAGATAATCTTCGACCATTCCCTTTTCTTTGCCGCATGGGATAAAGTGCACCGTGAAAGCCTGCCCGCAAAAAAAGGTCCCTGGTACTACCGGCTTGATGCCATAGAGGGCGCAGTTTATTCCCAGGCGGTCAGCGGCGTCTGATACGCAGCAAACATCGATCTTTTTGAATTCTTCAATCATTTTTTCTGTCTGCATTAAAATTCTCCTCTTCCAACAGTGTGATAAGTGTTCGCAAGGTGGATCACAGAGGTGACTCGTCTGATTTTGTTCCCTTGAATATTTCATGATCCATCATGCCCATCCTGGAGGCTGTGACTGTTGAAGAAACAAGGGTCCCTGTTACATTCAGCGTCGTGTGTCCTATGTCGATGATGGGGTTGATGGCTGCCACTATAGGCATGATGGTAAGCGGCATTCCCAGCGTGGAGAGCAGGACAGTCGTTCCTACTATAGCGGCCCCCTTTACGGCTGCTGCTCCCATTGTAAGTATCAGTCCGAGGAAAACGAACTGGAAGAGCGACATGGGGGTGATAGGGATGTTGTATAGGTTGGACGCGAACACCGCCACTATGCCGTAGTATACGGACAGACCGTTCATGCAGATGCTTGCCCCAAGAGGAAGGCCGAAGCCGTAGATCTTTTCAGGCAGTCCGAGTTTCTCCGAAGCGCACTGCATTGATACGGGCAGAGTGGCTGCACTGGAGGTCGTGCTTGCCGCAACGAGCATTGCAGGTGCGATGTTCCTGAAGAAACGGATTGGGTCAATGCGTCCCATCAATTTGAGTATGAGTGGGTAAATGACAATAAGTATTATAGCCATCTCAAGGTATTCAATTGCTATGAACTTTCCCACTTCCATCAGCATTTTTCCGCCAAGCGTATTAGTCATATCTGCGACGAGGGCCATTATCCCATATGGGGCAGTTGTCATGACGCAGTTCGTCATTTTTATCATCACACCGGAGCTTTGTTTGAAAAATTTTATCACCAGGTCTGCTTTTTCCTCCCCGAGCATAAGGAGAACGACACCAAAGAGAATCGAAAAGAAAATTATCTGAAGCATGTTCGCCGTTGCCATTGCTTCGACAATATTAGTGGGGAACCATGTGATCAGATTTTCGACAAAATCCACTTTGCCGGCGGCTGCCCCTGACGCAGCCATTGCCCCCTGTACCTCTTTCCCTACGTTGAAGAAAAGTCCGATGGAGACTCCCACGAGCCCCGACAACACTGTTGTAAAGGCGAACATCAAAAGGATCCTGACTCCGATCCGGCGGAGGGACCGGATATCCCCCATGCTCAATATACCTGCTACGAGAGAAAAAAAAGTAAGGGGTACGATGAGCATCTTAAGGAGCCTGATGAAGATGACTCCCAAAGGGTGTATGTAAGGAATAAACGGTTTTGCATAGATTCCGATAAAGGCTCCGATAATTATGCAAATAAAAATTTTCGCATAAAGAGGTCTCTTGGTCCATAAATTCAGCACAACTTGCGCACTCCTCAAAATTGCCTCATCGGCTTATATTTGTCATTTGTCATTTGTCAGTTGTCAGGCCGTACCATCTGATAATAACAGGATGGCCTATGTTAACACATCATCAGTGATCACATAACAGGACAGAATAAGGAAAGAGAGAGAAATGGGCGCCCTCTTTTTCCGAAGACGCCCATTGAAATATCCTGTACTCCTTGCGGTCATATTTCTTTGTATTCTATTACCACTTGCCTCTGCTTACATGGCCTGCGATCTCCGCTTTGCTTCTCT
>DAITML010000086.1:0-4331 GCA_036835165.1 Synergistaceae bacterium
AAAAATATCAGGTACTCTTCAATGCTTGCCTTTGGCCATATATACTTATATGTTCCGCCCAAAAAGAGAGATGAGATTATGCAGAGAGGGAAAAGAAGGCCGGCCCGAACAAATATTTCTGCGTGGGCAGAGTCTATGAACAGAGAATTCCTTATAGCATATGATACGTAGACGGAAATTAATAGGACAAGTACATCCAGGACAAAGACATTGCTGCCCCTTGCCCCGTACCGGAGATATCCGGAAAATATTTGCTTTATTAAAGTTCGGCTTATATTCGGCATAAAATGATCTCTCGCTAATCATAAAGTTGGATTTGATCTTAAATATTGACCTTAAAAAGACAATATTTCGCATTGTTTTATCATATTTTAAAGCTTTCAGTATTTAAATTAATTTAAATAAATAAAAATCTTAACCTTAGGTCATTATGTACAAATATTCAGTGTTTTTATGTAACATAATGTTTAAAAATACTTTATTAATTATACACTGCTTTGTTCACATTTGCACCTGTAAATAATCGAGAAGAGCCGGTGAAACCGGCGAGAAGGCTAAAAACATTTGAGAAGTGCGGCGGAAAATGCCGCGAGAAGTGACGGACCAAGTCCGTCGAGAGAGCGGCTTAAACAAGCCACGAGAAGTGCTGGCAGAGCCAGCGGAAAGATTTTTAAGTATTTAACAACTTCTTCTCGTCGCAAAGCGACACTTCTCGTGACGAAGTCACTCTTCTCGTTGCGTAGCAACACTTCCCGTCGCGTAGCAACACTTCCCGTCGCGTAGCGACACTTCTCACGCATCTAACCTTCGTGCAGGCTTTGCCTGAACTTCTCGCGGTTTTCAAACCGCACTTCTCGACGGACATTGTCCGTCACTTATCGCGGCATCATTCCGCCGCTCTTCCCGGCATGTTTCTTGCCACTTCTCGCTGACCTTGTCAGCACTTCCCGCGGCACGCACCTTGCCGCACTTCTCAAATGTCTATAGCCTTCCCGCCGTCTATGCCGGCTCTTAATCCAGGCTGCTGTTCGATCTTCCCAGGTCCAGTATATTCATTTTAAGCTCTTCTTCGCCAATTTCTCCGTCTGCTGCTTTTTTCAGCAGATCCTCGACTGCAGGGAAGATTGATTTGTTTTCAACAGTATTATTTGTCCGGAATATCTTCCGGTGTTTCGTAGTATCGACTTTTGACGGATCATAGAAGAGTTCTTCGTATAGTTTTTCTCCCGGGCGGATACCGGTGAATTTGATTTCAATGTCTTTGTATGGCTCGTAACCATGCAGGCGTATAAGGTTTTCCGCCATCTCTGTTATTCGGACCGGCTTCCCCATGTCTAAGACAAAGAGATCCCCCTCTTCACCGATGGAACCGGCAAGGAGGACGAGGCTGACAGCTTCGGGAATGAGCATAAAGTAACGCTTCATCTCTTTGTGGGTTATGGTCACAGGACCGCCCTTTTCTATCTGGGCCTCAAACTTCGGGACAACACTCCCCCTGCTTCCCAGGACGTTGCCAAAACGGACCGCCATATATTTTGTCTTTGGAAATTTTCCGCGAAGCGAGTAAATGAGCCTTTCCGCGATCCTCTTTGTGAAACCCATCACGCTGGATGGATTTACAGCCTTGTCCGTTGATATCATGACAAACCTTTCGACTCCGAAGCTGCCCGCCGTCTCTGCAAGGACATAGCTTCCCAGAGCATTGACCCTCAGGGCCTCCCTTGGATTGTCCTCCATCAGGGGCACATGCTTGTGGGCTGCGGCATGGAAGACAATTTCGGGACGGTGCTTGTCAAAGAGAGCCTTCATTGCGTCCCTGTCTGCAACGTCCGCAATTATTGCCTTTATTGAGGCTTCGGGGTATTTTTCCCTCAATGATTCCATAACTGTGTAGATAGACTGTTCCCCATGACCCAGTACAAGGAGTAGTGAAGGCTTTTTGATAAGGACCTGGCGGCAGATCTCGGAACCGATGGAACCGCCCGCTCCGGTGACAAGTATCCTTCTTCCTACGATGAGGTCATCTACTTCCGGATCATCAAGCCTGACAGGTTCTCTGCGCAAAAGGTCCTCAAGCCGCACAGAACGGAGCCTGCTTACACCCACGAATCCTCCGGCTATATCGATGACGCTGGGTATGATACGCACATTTACCTTAAGCCCCTCAAGTGCTTTGATGAATTTCTTTATATTTTCCCCCGTAGCGGATGGAATGGCGATAAGAACGATCTCAATATTTTCTGAAATAACTGTTTTTCTCAGCTGTGATGTGGCCCCCAGGACTTTCAGTGATGCGACAGACATCCCCTTCAGTTCAGAATTGTCGTCAAGAAATCCTAAGGGCTCAAGGCCGCACTGATGACGTAGTATGTCCCTTGCAAGCATCGTTCCGGCCTCTCCGGCACCTATTATGAGGGTTCGTTTTGAATCAGCCGTTCCCCTCTCCCGGGAAACATATAGGAGTTTCCAAAGCGCCCTGGAAGCAGTAAGCGACATAAGGCCGAGCATTGTCAGAATGATCAGTGATGATCTGGGTATCCCGACCATGTTCATTTTTACTATCACAATGAACGCTGTGACACCGACAACATACCATCTCAGAAAAAATGAGTATTCCTCTATGCTGGCCCTCGTCCATACTATCGAATATATGCGGCCGAAGAAAAGGCATGCGGTAATGCATGTCGAAAAGACGAACATTGTAACTATGAGCCTGTGGAGGTATCCCTGTTCGATATATACTGTAAGCCTGAGTGCATAGGCAATGTAGACGGAGAACATTAGAAGTATTAGGTCAAGTGTGATCACATACCTGCCCCTTGAGGATAACTTCAGATAAGATGAGATCAATTTTTTCAATAAACGACTCTCAGAACCTGCCATATGTTATCTCCTCTGTCTGTTCCTGCTATCAGCACCCTGATATCATCCGAACTGTTCATACATACCATTTTCCCCGACATTAAAAGAATCTCCAGCCTATGCTTAAGATAAACAATATACAACATCTCTGATGCAAATCAGGCAAAATGAGGTTTAAAAAAGAGCCGAGGATCACCATACAGGTATGCAATTAAATCATTATGGGGAGAATGGCAAACAAAAACGAAATTATTATTTAAACACGGCTAACAACTAAAAGAATTTCAAGCTTAATTGCCTTTATTTTTTAAAAACAATTGTAGCATGCAGGAAGTGTACACAACAAGCATTATTGCAATTTTCATTAATTTATTGACAAAAAATGTCATTGGAAAGAACTAATTATGCTTGAAGAATTATTATATCAGAGACTTTCGTATCCCTCGAAAGGAGGAAAAATTGGGGTCATACTGTATGCACAGCGTTTTTTTCCCGCTCTTCAAGGCTCATTTTTATTGCTGAGGATATCCTTGAGCAGTTTTCGCCGTCGCGGTAGGCAAACGCATATTTTTTGCCTGCTTCCATCTTTTCCCTGAAAAGTTCGGCAGAAAAATCGTTTTCAACGAAATACCTGACCCATTCGGCAGCTTCCGCAGCATCGCAGGCGACAGGTCCGAAAAGGTCCTTTTTAAGGTCTATGTATGCGCCTGTCATTTCAATGTACCTGTCTGCATCAAACTGGTAGAAGAGGACCGGCCTGTCAAGATAGAGGAAGTCCCATGCCACGCTCGAATAGTCTGTTATGAAGAGTGAGTTCTCTGCGAGGACTCTCTGCAGATCGGCCCCCTGGTCCAGGATAAATGTGCTTTTTAGGCTGAGTTTCTCTCTGAACTCATCAAAGAACTCTCTCATCCACATGTGCACGTAGATGTTTAAAGTGATGCCCCTTTCAAAGAGAAAATCGTCCAGCGATGAATCGACGAGAAAGGCTTTTATCTGACTGAAGAAATCTGTTTTTGCCAGGCTGACCTTTTTTGCGTTCCATTCTCTCCATGTGGGCATGTAAAGGATGGAGGACCTGTTTTGCACGACCTCCTTTCTGATCCTGTCAAGCCTGTCATAGCGGGCAAGGCCCGCGACCCGGGTCTTTTCAGCGGGGACGCGCCATTCTTCTCTGTGGATGCGTGCTTCCGCTTCAGAGCCTGAGACTATAAGGTCCCATTCGCAAAGGTCCTTTGCCGCATACTCTCCGGTGGGAAGCTTTGCCATGGTGGTTTTCTTAAGCGAAGTGAAACCGTGGTCAAGCATGACGTTCAGGATGCCCGGGGTATCCTCCTTTTTAAAATCAGTGATGTCGTAGCGCCCGTGGGTGTAGATGTAAGCCGAGGCTTTCCGGGCAAGGATGCATTCCTTGAGCGTGTCCTTAAAAACGACTCTGTCTCCGGCAGGGATCTTTCTTTCGTTTTCCT
>DAITML010000087.1:0-4309 GCA_036835165.1 Synergistaceae bacterium
CCTTCTCTATCGCAATGCGGACGGGGTTGATCCCTTCCTTGAAGTACGAGCCCACGGGGCACGTGATTATCGAGAAGATACAGTGGTGTGGGGTGTGGATGCCGAGCTGTTCGTCCGTTCCGAACATGAAGGGCCTGATGTAGAGCGAAGTGTCGGGTTCGCTCGGTACCCAGTCCCGGTCAACTCTTACAATTTCCCTAAGGGCCTCCATCATCATTTCTTCTTCGATCTGGGGCAGACACATGCGCTCTGCCGATATGTTCATCCTCTTAATATTTTCTGTCGGCCTGAAGAGCTGTATTTTTCCATTGGGGGTACGATAGGCCTTCATCCCCTCAAATATCTCAGGTGCATAATGAAGGACTGTTGCAGCCGGAGATATGGTGAAAGGTGCGAAAGGAACGATCCTCGGGTCGTACCATCCTTTCGTTTTTTCGTAATCCATAATAAACATGTGATCCGAGAATGCCGTCCCGAATCCGATCTTGCTGACATCGCATTTTTGTTTTGGCTGTGTGGTTTTTTCGATCCTGATCTTTTCCATGTCATCATCTCTTTGTCGGAAGATTTTCGTTGCTTTTTAATAGTCAAATTTACCTTATGTAAATATTATATAAGAACTTTTTAATCAAGTCCATTAAGGCCGGTCGCTGGAGTTAAAGATGGCATTAGTCTATAATTGTAATCCAGGCAGTATAAATGGAGGTGTTCAAATGGCGTTAGTGCCCGAACACATATTCAGGGAATATGACATAAGAGGTATCGCGGATACCGAACTTACCGATGAATTCGTAATGTTGATAGGACAAGCTTTTGGTACATGGCTGTTGGCCAGGGGCGTTAGGAAGGCGAGCCTTGGCGGCGATGCCCGTCTTTCGACGAAAAGAATAAAGGCTGCCGCTGCTGCGGGAATGACGAAAGCCGGGATAAGCGTTACAGACATAGGCCTGGCTTCAACTCCGACGTTTTACTGGAGCATGTATCACCTCAACACTGATGGCGGGATAATGGTAACGGGAAGCCACAACCCGAAGGAATTTAACGGCCTGAAGGTTGCATATGACAAGGCCACCCTTTGGGGTGACGATATCCAGGAGATCCTGAGGATAATAAAAGAGGGGCGCATAGAAACTGCCGAAATTCCCGGATCTCTCTGCTTTGCAGGGATAAACGAAGCGTATCTGGATATGCTTGTCTCGAAGATAAAATTGGGATCCCGCAAACCTAAGATAGTCTGTGACTCCGGTAACGGCACGGCAGGGATATATGCCCCCGAATTTCTGAGGAGGGCAGGCTGCGATGTTGTCGAACTTTACAGCGAACCGGACGGAACGTTCCCCAATCACCATCCTGATCCGACTAAAAGGGAAAACCTTCCGAAACTGATAGAGACTGTCCTGGCAAAAGGAGCCGATCTAGGCGTAGGTTTTGACGGTGACGCAGATCGGATCGGCGTTGTGGATGACAAGGGTGAGATCATATGGGGCGACAGGCTGATGGCGCTGTTCTGGCAGGAGATCCTGCCCCAAAACCCAGGTGCCCTGGCAATTTGCGAAGTAAAGAGCTCCATGGCCCTTCCGGAAGAAATTGTCAGGATGGGAGGACGTCCGATTTGGTGGAGTTCGGGACATTCCCTGGTAAAGGCAAAGATGAGGGAAGAAAATGCCCTTTTTTCAGGCGAGGTCTCCGGCCACATGTTCTTTGCAGACGAGTACTACGGATATGATGATGCATTCTATGCCGCGGGCCGTCTGTGCAGGATACTGTCGCACAGCAGCAAGAAGTTATCGGAGCTTATGTCTGTGATCCCTATATATCCCTCAACGATAGAGACGAGGTATGACTGCCCTGACGACAAAAAATTTGAAGTTGTGGAGAAAGTTAAGCATAGAGCGCTTTCTGAAGGTCTCGAGACCATAACCGTAGACGGGGTGAGGATAGTCTATAAAGACGGCTGGGGACTTGTCAGGGCCTCAAACACACAGCCTGTCCTGGTTGCAAGATGCGAAGGACGCACTGAAGATGCACTTTCCAATATATGTGCCGACATGAAGGAGAGGCTGACAGAGGCCGGAAGCCCCCCGTTTGAATGGGAATACTGAAAAACTGAATACAGACGTTAATGGAATTTTATCCACAAAAACACTATGGAGGATGAGTCATATGCAATGTTCAAGAGAGATCGAAGAGATGATATGCGTTGCAAAGGGACCGAAACACGGCCCGGCGCCTATTCCCCAGGAAGGGAAGTGGGTCGAGTCGAAGCAAATATCAGACATTTCCGGCTTCACCCACGGCGTAGGCTGGTGTGCGCCTCAGCAGGGAGCATGCAAGCTGACGCTGAACGTCAAGGAGGGGATCATTCAGGAAGCTCTCGTTGAAACTATCGGTTGTTCGGGAATGACCCATTCTGCTGCCATGGCAGCGGAGATACTTCCCGGCAAGACACTGCTTGAAGCTCTCAATACGGATCTTGTCTGTGATGCTATCAATGTTGCCATGCGGGAACTCTTCCTTCAGATAGCTTACGGCAGAAGCCAGAGCGCCTTTTCAGAGGGCGGGCTGACCCTCGGGGCCGGTCTTGAAGACCTCGGCAAGGGACTTCGCTCGCAGGTGGCCACCATGTATGGGACTCTCCCAAAGGGAGTCAGATATCTGGAAATGGCTGAGGGTTATATCACGGAACTCGCTCTTGATGATAACAGCGAAGTCATAGGATATAAATATGTGCAGCTGGGCAAGATGATGGAAGCCATACGCAAGGGAGCCGATCCCAAAGAGGCGCTGGAAAAGAACACGGGTACCTATGGGCGTTTCACTGAAGCGGCAAAAGTGATAGATCCGCGTAAAGAGTAAATAGGGGGAGAGAAGAATGGTCGCATTTGAAGGCTGTGCAAGGAGAATGGGGCAGATCGAACCCTTTCTTGAGAAGATAGGGCTAAGTGATCTTGAAGAAGCTAAAGCCCTCTGCCTTTCCAGGGGGATAGATGTTGAACAGATAGTCAAGGGAGTTCAGGCTATAGCATTTGAGAATGCTGTCTGGGCATATACGCTCGGTGCCGCTGCGGCTTTGAAAGCCGGAGCCGGAACGGCTGCCGAGGCTGCGGAAAAGATAGGAGAGGGCCTTCAGGCCTTCTGCATACCCGGTTCTGTTGCAGACCAGAGAAAGGTCGGCCTCGGGCACGGAAACCTCGGAGCAATGCTTCTTCGCGAGCAGACCAGGTGCTTCTGCTTCCTCGCAGGACATGAGTCGTTCGCTGCCGCAGAGGGAGCGATAGGCATAGCAAGAACTGCCAACAAGGTCAGGAAGGAGCCGCTTAGGGTCATATTGAACGGGCTTGGCAAAGACGCGGCTTACATAATTTCCCGCATAAACGGCTTTACCCTTGTTGAGACTAAGTATGACTATTACACGGGAGTGCTGAAGATCGTTCAGGAGCGCCCTTTCTCAGCCGGTGAAAAATCTAAGGTACGCTGCTTCGGAGCCGATGATGTGAGTGAAGGTGTCGCAGTCATGATCCATGAGGGCGTTGACGTTTCGATCACAGGAAATTCGACAAATCCCACAAGGTTCCAGCACCCTGTAGCGGGTACATACAAAAAATGGACGGTGGAGAACGGAAAGAAATATTTCTCTGTCGCTTCCGGAGGAGGTACAGGCAGGACGCTCCACCCGGACAACATGGCAGCCGGACCGGCCAGTTACGGGATGACCGATACTATGGGGCGAATGCACAGCGATGCACAGTTTGCCGGTTCCTCATCCGTTCCGGCACATGTCGAAATGATGGGACTGATCGGTATGGGCAACAACCCGATGGTCGGAGCTACTGTAGCAGTCTCTGTGGCTATAGAGGAATCAATTTCAAAATAGCCTGCACATATATTTGAGCGGAGATATTATCGGGGGCCGGCGGTGAATGCCGTTCCCCGATAATTTTAGGAGATGATGATCTTGCTGAAAAGAGTGTTTTTGGTGGCGGCCTTTCTGTTTTTCCTCTCTAATGCTGCAGGAGCAAGGGAGAGGGAGATCAGGATAGCGATGTGGAAACTTCCGCTGAATCTTCCGGCGATGGTGGCCACAGAAGAAAAAACTTATGAAAAGGCATTTCGCGGCAATTACATCATCAGGTACATCGACCTTCCGTCAGGACCGAAACAAGTGCAGGCTATGGCGGCGGGGGAGCTTGATATTGCCGAAGGGCTTGGTGCTGCTGCTGCCATTGTAGGCATAGCCAACGGGGCGGAGATAACGATAATCGGAGCAAACAGCAGATCCCCCGAAGCATTCGCGGTAGTGGTAAAAAAT
>DAITML010000088.1:0-4227 GCA_036835165.1 Synergistaceae bacterium
CTTTCCCTCTGCTTTTTAGTGCGTGATCCTATATGTATTTTTCAAGGTTCAGACTGCTTTTACGGGTGGGAAAGTTCAGTAACATAAATTATACCGTCGTCCCTGAATGCATAAATCGGGGACCCCAGTGTCTTTGAACTTACTGTAAGAACATCTAAAAGCCAAGCCGCTGGGCCCCCGATGGGAGCATTCGAGGGCGACGTAGATGGATCAAGGTCAAAAACGGAACCTGCGGATCCCCGATCTCAGAGCGTATTCGAAATAGAGTTCAGTCTCAATGGTGTTTTCAAATGTTCCTCTGTAGAACTAACGACCGTTTGACTACTGTTTGACCACGTTTGACGAGAACAATAAAAGGTCAATACTTTTAGACCAAAGAATGGTGGATATTTATGATAAGAAGATCACTTGAAGTAAAAGGACTTCGCCTGGGAGGAACATCCTGGGTCGTTCCGGGGACTTTTGCCGACAACCTGCGCTACCTTTCAAATGAGGTCAGCGATATGGAGATAGTACTTTTCGATACCCCGGAACACTCAAACATGCCCTCAAAAGATGAAGTCCGTGCACTGAGGGACCTCTGCGGAGAGCTGGGGATGTCCTGTACGGTCCATTTCCCTGCCGACATATGCGTCACCGCCCCGGCTGAGGAGTTAAGCAAGAGGGAAGAAATGTGCCTCAGGACCTTGGATCTTTTTGGCGATCTGGATCCATTTGCGTGGATACTCCACATAGTTGGTGAGAAGAGGGGCGATCCGCCAAGCCCGGATATCGACGACTGGCTTGAAAAAAGCCTTATCTCGGCAGAAAAGATAGCCTCCGCTGCAGACGACAGAAGAAAGATATGCATTGAGACATTGGACTTCGACCCGCGCTATGTCGAGTACCTCGCAGCTTCCGCGGCAACTTCTATGTGTCTGGATATAGGGCATCTGATAAAATGCGCCCGCTCCGTCTATGAGACGGCGTTCAGGTCGGCAGATGCCGTAAGGGTCCTCCATATCCACGGAGTGATGCCCGACGGGACCGACCACAGGGACCTTTCATATATGGATCCCGAGCTCTTCATGTCTGTCACGGAGATAATGTCCGGTGGAAGAGAGAGGGTGATGACTATAGAGGTATTTGAAGATGACTACGGTCGCTCGATCGAAAAATTGAAAAAGATGAAGTGGAAAGCTCCGAACTTCGATTTCCTGCCTGTTCTGAAATAAGATAGCTCCGGGAGGTGGTTATGGCCCCCCGGAGCGGAGGGAAGAGAGAGTTATTTATAATGCGGAACTGTAAGGAGGAGCAATTCCGCCAAGTTGTCGTTATTTTAAATGTCCTGCTTTCGCAGCGCCGCATCTCGCGCAGTTGCCTCCGCAGGAACACTTTCCCGAAACGCTGTTTTTGATTATCCTGTAAAGAGAGTATCCCATTGCAATTAGTACTAAAGATCCTACTATTACGGTTGCCATTTCACTCACTTCCTTTCCTTCGAAGAAAAGACCCCCGAACTGGTATATAAGCATGGACAGCATGTAGGCAAGACCGGTCTGCCATGCGATAGCAAAAAAGGTCCATTTCCATGAGCGCATTTCACTCCTTATTGCACCCAGCGCAGCGAAGCACGGCGGGGCAAGGAGAGTGAAGACCATGAAGGCGTAGGCGCTTACGGGGGTGAATATGCGAGATATCTGTGAGACAAGCATCGGATCGTCTTCGAGAACCTCACCGACCCCCAGCAGGACCCCGTAAGTCGAGACTACCGCCTCTTTGGCAAGGAAGCCCGTCACAACAGCTACTGAGGACTGCCAGTTGCCGAATCCCAGAGGTCTGAATATCGGCGCAATGAAGCTTCCTATGGATGCAAGTATGCTTTCATCAGGTCCGACCATTTGAAGGGACCAGCTGAATGCCTGCAGGAACCATATCAGTCCCGCTGCAAAGAATATTACTGTTCCGGCTTTCACTACGAATGCTTTTGACCTTTCCCACATATGTGTTAGAACGCCTTTGATCTTTGGCATTCTGTATGAGGGGAGTTCCATAACAAAGGGAGCGGGCTCTCCGCCGAAGAGGTCGGTCTTCTTGAGGATGATCCCTGAAAGGATCACCATGCCTATGCCGATCATGTACATGGATGGAGCTACCCATGACTGCTTAGGAAAGAATGCTGCATCAAAGAGAGCGAAAACAGGCAGCTTTGCACCACAAGGCACGAAGGGTGTGAGCATTATGGTCAGCCTGCGGTCCGATTCATTTTCTATCGTCCTTGAGGCCATGATACCTGGGACTGAGCAGCCGGTCCCGACAAGCATCGGAATAAACGACTTCCCGGAGAGGCCGAACTGGCGGAATATCCTGTCCATAATGAAAGCCACACGGGCCATATATCCGCAGTCCTCCAGGAAGGATATCAGAAGAAAGAGTATCATCAGCTGGGGAACGAATCCGAGGACCGCTCCCACTCCCGCGATAGCTCCGTCAATGATAAGGGCATGGAGCCACTCCGCTACGTTTGCGGACGAGAGGAGGGCTGAGCCCCTTTCTGAGATTGTGCCAAAAAGTGTTTCCGTCCATCCTATTGTCATGTCACCCAGGGTCTGTATCGAAATGTAATAGATGCCCCACATGATCATGAAGAATATAGGAAGCCCCAGCAACCTGTTGGTAAGTACCATGTCTATTTTGTCAGAGACTGAAAGTCCTTCTGTACGCCTCTTAATAACTGTTCCTTTAAGGATCCCGTCTATGCAGGTGTAGCGTTCGTTGGCTATAATGCTTTCCGAGTCGTCGTCATTACTTTCTTCGTAGCTCTTTATGAGGTCTTCGATCTCATTCAGGCCACCCTCCTCCAGGGGAAGCTGCTGACGCATAATTGGATCCCTGCTGAAAAGGTTGACAGAGAGCCACCTTTTGGGCATATCGCCGGAAAATTTGTACGCAGCGGCAGATATCATTTCAAGTATATCTTCGATACCTCCGCTAAAACGAGGATAAGTCCGGGGCCTTTCTTTGAGGGATGCGATCTCTATCGTATTTTTGACAAGATCTTCTATCCCAGTGCCTTCTGAAGCGGAAGTCCTAATTACTCTGCAGCCCAGGCTTTTTGATAGCTTATCGGCATCTATGCTTACCCCGGCTTTTTCAGCTGCATCCGTCATATTGAGCGCAACGATCATAGGGATGTTCATTTCCAGGAGTTCAGTGGTCAGATAGAGGCTTCTCTCAATATTTGTCGAATCTAATATGTTTATCACCGCGTCCGGTTTTTCATTGGTGAGATAATTGCGAGTGATCCTCTCTTCAAGAGTGTAAGGAGAGAGTGAGTATATGCCTGGCAGGTCCACAAGCAGTGCATCTTTATGTCCCCTGATCGGTCCCTCCTTTTTTTCTACCGTTACTCCGGGCCAGTTGCCCACATACTGGGTACTGCCTGTCACAGCGTTGAACATGGTAGTTTTGCCGCAGTTTGGGTTCCCTAAAAGTGCGATCTTTATCTTCATTTACTGACCTCCGTTAGTTAGCAATTGCTAACCAATGTGTTTTAAAAATAAGGAGTTCCTAAAAACTCCGTTCCAGTTTTCATCTATGGTCGCAGGACAGGCTCTATTCGACTTCGATCATTTCGGCATCGGCCTTTCTAAGGGAAAGCTCGTATCCTCTGACGGTTATCTCCAGAGGATCTCCAAGAGGAGCGATTTTTTTGAGGGTAAGTTCCGTTCCCTTTGTTATGCCCATGTCCATTATCCTGCGCTTAAGCGGTCCTTTTGCGTTTATCCTTATCACATTGACCTTTTCCCCGCAGTTGATATCTTTAAGTGCCCTCATATGGATCCCTCCGTCATTTATATGTGGATACGGTCAGCCAGTTTCCTGCTGATGGCGATCCTTGTTCCCCTTATGCCCAGTATTACATTATCTCCCATGGAAGATACCATAGTCACCCTGCCCCCAGGAACAAGCCCAAGGCTTTCAAGGAAACGCCTCGTATCATTTCTGCCGGATATTCTTTTAACACAGCCCTCCATACCAGGTGATAAGAAATTGATTGGCATACAGATCCCTCCAATAAAACAAGTTAGCTTTTGCTAACTTGGAGGAATTCTACCATGCCGGCGAAAAATATGTCAACAGGCATTTATGAAATATTTGTGACAAAATTTACAAGCTGCTTGACATTGGAACGGGCATGGGGTAAAACTTACTGACAAATGAATAGCGTCATTGGAATTTCAGTCA
>DAITML010000089.1:0-4213 GCA_036835165.1 Synergistaceae bacterium
AAATGAAAAAAATCATGACCCAACAAAAAAAACGGCAGGTGCAAAAATAATTGCACTCTGCCGAGAAACAGTATAAAAAATTTGGCACTGATTTTTTAGTCGTCGTAATTGTTTCCGTCGTTGGCTCCTTTTCCGGGTGCGTTCCTTGCCGTGAAGTCCGACCTGCAGCCAAGGACTTTCCTGTCCGGAGAAGCATTATGGTCCGGACGGCGCGACATTACTTCGGCTACTGCATCCGCGCTTCCCTCGGCACCAAATGCAACTATGAACCTCTCCGCCCAGTACTGCATTTCATCGACTATCCTGTCAATGATGGGCTGCGGCTCTGCCAGTATTCTGTCACAGAAGGGGAGGTTGAGCTTTTTGTAGTCTCCGCTCTTACGGCTCATTCCCTTGCTGTCCCCGGTATTTACTATCTCTTTCCAAAGCTCTGTGGATATACCCCTGTCGGCCTCTTTCATATAGGTTCCGCCATCGGTTATTGCATTTCCTGTCTCGGGGTCCATTTTGATCCCGAAGTAAACATTCTGGAAGAGGGTGGCAACATTGCCCTTCCTGATCCCATACTTTCTGAAGGTAGAGACTTTGTCGAGCGGAGTACCTGATATTCCGTGCTGTGCTATTGTAACTCCGTAGGGATCTATCGCATCTGCTATCTCTTTAGTCCTATTAAGATCTATCCCTTCCATCTGACCGGCTGTCGGATCATAGGTGCCGTGAAGGCTTCCGTTAGATATCGCAAGGTAGTCCGGGAATATTCCCCATGCATTCAGTCCCCCGATGAAATACTTCGCTTCCTCAACCGTCGAAAGTTCTCCCGGGCCCTTGATCTCCCCGACTTCGACCTCAAGTCCCAGTTCTGACGGGAGCCATCCGGCAATGGACCTTGTTGCTACAAAGTTGTCATAGTCATCAAGGTGGGATGCGTCTATAGCAACTGAAGTAAATCCGTTTACAAGAATTTTTGAAAGATGTGCCACACCTTTGAGAACATCTTCATTGCCCTTGATCGCATAGTGGTCGACATGAAGACCGAACACTGCTCCGTGTCCCATCTCAGCTGAATACTTAAGGGCATATTCAGGAATATTGTCGTAATTGGCTCCGCAGTAGGTTGACTCAGATTTTGCAAGTTCGATAAGTACTGCTGCGTTTTTCTTTTTTGCAGCCTGGAGCACCGCCTTTATCACAAGGGGGTGCCTGGCGTTTGCCGCCAGCACTATCGAGTCAACCTCCTTACCTGCCGCAACGATATCCCTTCCGCTTACAAGCCCAATACCCTCTCCGCCAAAACGTGCCTGAACGTTCAGCGGTCTCTTCTTCAATAGTTCCTGATACGCCTTACTATTTACATCCATAAGGATCTCCTCCCGGCCGGAATATTAATATTTGGGTCCTCAGTCAATTGTATCCCATCAAAAGATTAATGCAAGTTCAGCAAAAAAAAGGACAAACTCCTTAATATTAATTTTGATCGTAATCTTTGCCTTTCTTTTCAAGTTAAAAATTTCATTTTTCTAACAAATGAAACCAAAAAAGAGAATCAACGGCTCTGCGTGCGCTATTGCACGCGTGCGGCCTTTCCCTCCTTTGCAGAGACAGCATCAGTCTGAATGTTTAGAACTCGTATTCTTCTCCGGGAGCCAGGATCTTTACAGCTGTAAACATCTCTCCCACCAGACCTGCAAATTCTTCGGGATCGGCTATTATCCTGGGGAAAGTATTGTAGTGCATCGGTATCGCCACTCGGGGCCTTATCATTTTTACAGCCCTTGCCGCATCCTGGATGTCCATAGTGTAGTACCCGCCTATCGGAAGCAGCGCAACATCGATGTTCTCATCCTCGAGAAGCGACATCTCCATGGTCAGGCCGGTGTCTCCGGAATGGTATATTTTTTTGCCGTCGACCTCTATTACAAAACCACAGGCCACTCCGCCGTAACGGACATCGTTGCCCTCGACTATCGGACACCCGTGCCATGCAGGCGTCAGTTTCACCTTTCCAAACGCAAAGGCGGCTCTTCCTCCGATATGCATACCCTCAGTCTTTATACCCTTTGAGGAGAGGTATCCTGCCAGTTCGTTGCAGGTAAAGACTACGGCGTCATTCTTTTTGGCGATCTCAATGGTGCTCCCCATGTGGTCCCCATGACCATGGGTAAGGAATATCGCATTGATGTCGTTGAATTCTCCGGGCTTTGCCGCAGCGGCCGGGTTGCCTTCGAGGAAGGGGTCTATCAGGGCCTTTAGCCCCTTTCCTTCAAGATAAAAGGAACTGTGTCCCAAAAACCGGATCTTTGCCATATGTCATCCCTCCGATATTGTAATTTGTCTTTAAATTATACCTTATTAAAAATGTCCTAAGTTCAAGAAATAAGACAGGCTGCCGCAGATACTGCGGCAGCCTGTCTTATTTATCAGATCATTTTATTACTTACAGCAGAAGCGGATCTATGGTTTTTATGGCAAGTTCGTCAAGCTGTTTTTCGTCTACAAAGTTGGGGGCATCCGTCATCGGGCACTGAGCCTTCTGGTTTTTGGGGAAAGCCATTACATCCCTTATGGACCTGCATCCGCAAATAAGCATAACAAGCCTGTCAAGCCCAAGAGCGATGCCTCCGTGGGGAGGCGTACCGAAGCTGAGCCCCTCAAGAAGGAATCCGAAACGTTCCTTAGCCGCTTCCGGAGTGAAATTAAGAGCCTCAAATGCCTTAGCCTGCATCTCCGGCTCATGTATCCTGATCGAACCGCCGCCGATCTCGTTCCCGTTAAGAACGACATCATATGCACGGGACCTTACTCTGCCGGGCTCCGTAAGGAGGAATTCCACGTCTTCATTCATAGGTGCAGTAAAGGGGTGGTGGACTGCCGTATATCTTCCGGTATCTTCATCCCACTCAAAGAGGGGGAATTCGGTGACCCAGAGGAACCGGAATGACTCTTCTGCCATTCCTCTCTCCCTGCCAAGCTCAAGGCGGATCTGCCCCAGTATTTCACAGGCCTTGCGCCAGTTTTCGTCAGCCATGATGAAGAGAGCGTCCCCGTCCTCTATTCCCGAAAGAGACATGAGAAGCGATATACGCTCTTCATCGAGGAACTTCACAAGGGGACCCTTAAGCTCACCCTCCTTGATCTGGAAGTTTGCCATTCCCTTTGCTCCAAGAGCCTTTGCCCTGTTTTCAAGATCGGAGAGTTCCTTACGTGAGAGCGCAGCTCCTCCCGGGAGTCTCAGGCCTTTTATCGTGCCGTCTTTTTCGGCCAGAGCTGCAAAGGGATTTTCGCCTCCGGCGAAGACCGAGGCGAGATCCGTCATCTGCATTGGGATCCTCAAATCAGGCTTGTCACTGCCATAGAGGTCCATCGCCTCTTTCCATGTCAGCCTTACAAAGGGCGTTTCCACCGTCTGGCCAAGTATCTCAAAGAAGAGGCCTGCAAGGTATTTCTCCGTTATCTTCATGATGTCTTCTTCAGTTATGAAGCTCATCTCTACATCGATCTGTGTGAATTCAGGCTGCCTGTCGGCCCTCAGGTCTTCGTCCCTGAAGCATTTCACGATCTGCATGTACCTGTCGCAGCCGCTCACCATAAGCAGCTGCTTAAAAAGCTGCGGGGACTGCGGAAGTGCGTAGAATTTCCCGGGGTTGACACGGCTTGGCACCAGATAGTCCCTGGCTCCTTCAGGTGTGGACTTTGTAAGCATGGGAGTTTCGATCTCCATGAATCCGTTGTCTCCAAAGTAGTTGCGGGTGTATCTTGTTACCCTGTGCCTCGTCATAAGATTTTTCTGCATGGTCTCGCGCCTCAGGTCAAGGTAGCGGTATTTGAGCCGGAGGTCTTCGTTCACTGAGTCTGCGTTGTCCATTTCGAACGGGATCAGTTTTGAAGGTGCCAATATTATGAAATCATCCACCAAAAGCTCTACCGAACCTGTGGCAAGATCAGGATTTTCTGTGCCCTCAGGGCGTCTGCGCATAGTCCCCTTTACAGCCAGAACATACTCGTTTCTCAGCGATGATGCCCTCTTATGGGCCTCCGCGTTGAGCTCGGGGTTGAATACGACCTGCGTGACTCCGGTCTTGTCCCAAAGTTCTATAAAAATGATACCGCCGAGGTCACGGCGGCAGCGCAGCCATCCGTTAAGGATGACCCCTCTGCCTGAATCTTCCAGCCTCGCCTGCCCGCAGAACATGGTCCTCTGCCAGGATGAGTCATA
>DAITML010000090.1:0-4123 GCA_036835165.1 Synergistaceae bacterium
CTGTCGCTGGAAGATCAGGACGGGGGTCCGGCAAGAGTAATGGCAGTACTGGAGAAATAAGAAGGATATCAGAAATTATATAAAGACGGAGTGCATGCCATTAAGGCGTCCTGCACTCCGTCTTATTTGACAAGGAGTCTTTTATAAAACAGAAAGGATAAGCTCCCTTATCACCTTGCACGCAACGGCTGTCGAAACGCCGCTCTGGTCGTAGTGCGGGGCAAGCTCGTTCACGTCGCACCCCACTATATCAAGTCCCCTCATGCGATGGACAGCAGATATGAGGTCTGTGAAAGAGACTCCCCCCGGTTCAGGAGTCCCTGTCCCCGGGAATATCGAGGGATCAAGCACGTCAAGGTCGATCGTCAGGTAGACGGGTTTTCCCATAAGCTCATCAAGCACTTCATCAAGGGTCCCGAAATCGTACTTCCTCTGGACTGCATTCTCTCTTGCCCAGAGGTCCTCCTCCCTTGTCATCGAGCGGATCCCGAACTGGTACACCTTACCGCCGACAAGTTCATGGCAGCGCCTTATGACGGTTGCGTGAGAGAGTTCCTCCCCCATGTAATCGTCCCGGAGGTCTGCGTGCGCGTCAAAATGCAGGATATTAAGGTCGGGATGCTTCTTTACGATCGCCCTCACGGCTCCCAGGGTGACAAGATGCTCTCCGCCTATCATGAGAGGGATCTTTCCTCCGGAAATGATCTCTGCCGCGGCTTCCTTTATCCTCTCCAGTGCTTCGCAGGCGTTGCCGAAGGGAAGATCCAGTTCTCCGGCATCAAAGACAGAGAAATCAGTAAGATCCCTTTCAAGGTAGGGAGAGTAGGTCTCTATGCCGTATGATTCGGCGCGTATGGCAGATCCGGCAAACCTTGAGCCGGGCCTGTAGCTGCATGTGCCGTCAAAGGGAGCACTGAATATGACAATATTTGCCTCGTCATAACTGCTTTCGCACCCTATAAAGACCATCGGGCCGTTATTCCTTATCCGCGTCATCCAGGAGTTCCTTAACGTATGTCGGTATCGCAAAACAGCCCCTGTGGAGGTCCGTGTTGTAATATTTTGTTCTTATGCCGAGGCTGTTCCACCTCTTTGCGTCAAGGTCGGTTATCGGGTCCTTTTTCTTGGATGCAAAGCCGAAAAGCCAGTGACCAGACGGATACGTCGGTATGTGAGCCTGATATACACGTGTGACCGGGAAAAATTCCCTGATCCTCTTGTGGGCTCTTTTCATCGACATTGCATAACTCTCATAATAGGGACACTCGTGCTGGTTGACGAGGATGCCGTCTTCAGTCAGCGCCTTGAAACAGTTTCCGTAGAATTCTTTTGTGAAGAGTCCCTCGCCCGGACCGAATGGGTCGGTGCTGTCGACGATTATCAGGTCATACATGTTGACTTTGTCACGTACGAATTTCAATCCGTCCTCATAGTAGATGGTGACCCTCGGATCAGAGAGCTTTGAAGATGTCTGAGGCATGAATTCGAGGCATGCATCGACGACCATCTTGTCTATCTCGACCATATCTATCTTCTCTATGTCCGGGTATCTTGTCAGTTCCCGGACGGTCCCGCCGTCGCCCGCCCCTATCACAAGAACTTTCCTTATGTCGGGATTTGAGGCCATCGGAACATGTACGATCATGTCGTGGTATATGAACTCGTCCTTTTCCGTGAGCATCATAAGCCCGTCAAGTGTCAAAAAACGGCCGAACTCTTCTGCTTCAAAGACGTCGATCCTCTGAAAGGTGCTCTTCGCTGAATAGAGCTGTTTATCGACCCTGATGGAAAACCTGACGTTTTCGCTGTGTTCTTCAGTGTACCAGTATTCCATTTTTTATTCCTCCACTGTCTCGATATTGTTCATTTCCATATCCTTGGTGCCGGTCATGACGCATCCCTTTTCCTTCGCGTACCTTATATAATCGATTATCTCGGCCGTAAGTCTCTCTCCCGGAGCAAGTATCGGGATGCCGGGCGGATACGCCATTACAAGTTCTGCACTGATCATTCCAAGGCTTTCCTTTATTGGAACGCTTCTTTTCTTTGCATGGAAAGCCTGCTGAGGAGTCATCGCCACCTGCGGATCGATATATTCATGATCCAGCATGTTCATCGGATCCCTGCTGAAGCGCCGCTGTATTTCTGCCAGGGCCCCCAGGAGCCTTTCAATCTCCAGCTCCCTGTCCCCTACTGAAATAATAGCCAGTACGTTCCCTATATCCCCGAATTCTATCTGTATTCCGAATTCATCCCTCAGGATGTCATATACTTCTATTCCGGCAAGGCCCATAGCACGTGTGTGGATGCTGAGCTTTGTCGAATCAAAATCGAAGACCGTATCTCCGTTGATTATCTCTTTTCCGAAGGCCCTGAACCCTGGGATCCTGTTTACTTCCCTCCTCGCATACTCGCTGAGCGAACATACCCTTTGGAATATTTCTTTACCATGAAGGAAGAGGTTTTTTCTTGCTATATCGAGTGATGCCATCAGAAGGTAGCTTCCGCTCGTTGTCTGTGTAAGGTTTATTATTTGTCTCACAGCCTCGGCATCCACGCCGGGGCCCAAAAGAAGCATCGAGCTCTGAGTAAGGGAGCCCCCTGTCTTGTGTATGCTGACCGCCGACATATCTGCACCTGCGTCCATTGCACAGAGGGGGAGACCCTCACCGAAATATAGGTGGGTCCCGTGGGCTTCGTCTATTAGGGCAAGCATTCCTGCCTCGTGGGCGATCCTTACTATCTCCCTGAGGTCGCTGCATACTCCGTAATAGGTGGGGTTATTTACAAATATTGCTTTAGCATCAGGATTTTCCAAAACTGCCTTTTTTACATCTTCGACTGACATGCCAAGGCTTATCCCAAGCTCAGGCTCGGTTCCGGGATTTACATATACCGGTGCGGCTCCGCAGATGACCATTGCGTTTATGACGCTCTTATGTACATTTCTCGGCATGATGATCCTGTCGTTCTGCCTGCAGCAGGAGAAGATCATGTTTTGTACCGCGGCTGTAGTGCCGTTTGTTATGAAGAAGGCCTGGCTTGCCCTGAAGGCCTCGGCCGCCAGGATCTCCGCCTCCCTGATCACTCCTGTCGGATGTGTGAGGTTGTCCAGGGGTTTGCTTGAGTTGAGGTCCATCGAAATGCACTGCTGTCCGAAGGCATCGACAAGGGCCTTGTGTCCCTTGCCCTGCTTATGGCCAGGGACATCAAAGGAGACTATCCTGTTTTTTTTATACTCCTGAAGAGCATCAAAGATGGGAGTCCTGTCCTGCCTATTCATAGATGTTCATTCCCGTATAGATCTCTATCATCTCCCTGCGGAGCCTGTTGGTTATCTCAAGCCTCTCCTTCGGGGTGAATTCAAGCACATCATTGTTGAAGAGGTAATTCTGAAGGTGCAGTTCCTTTATAAGCATTTTAGTATGGAAAATATTCGCCTGATAGACGTTGATGTCCTGCGCGTCATACTCCTGCAGGGTCCTTGAATCAATGAAATCCTGTATCGAGGCTATCTTATGGTCGATATAGCACTTGCGTCCGTCCATCTCCCGGGTAAAGCCCCTTACGCGATAGTCGATAGCTATGATGTCGGAATCGAAGCTTCCGATCAGGTAATCAAGGGCGTTCAGGGGGGATATTTTGCCGCAGGTGGATACGTCTATATCAACACGGAAGGTCGATATGGCCTGGTTGGGATGGAATTCGGGATATGTGTGGACCGTAAGGTGGCTCTTGTCCAGATGTCCGCAGACGGTCTCCCTCTTTGACAGTATCTCGAATCCGCTGTTGCACGAGGGGTCAAGGGTCTCGGCCGGCATTGGCATCTCCGAGATAAGTATGGTAACACTTGCTCCCTGCGGATCATAATTCTGCTTTGATATATTCAGGACATGGGCACCGATCATGTCGGTAACATCACAAAGAATGTTTGTGAGGCGCTCTGCGTTGTACTGTTCGTCTATGTAAGCGACGTATTCGTTCTTTTCTCTCTCTGTCTTTGCATAGCACACATCGTAAATGTTGAAGCTAAGCGTTTTTGTAAGGTTGTTAAAGCCATACAGCTTGATTTTCTCGGCCATCTCAGGCTCCTTTCTGAAAATGGCCTCCGCACGAGTGTTCA
>DAITML010000091.1:0-4090 GCA_036835165.1 Synergistaceae bacterium
TAGAAAAGTGCCGCTCACAGGGAAAACCCGCCATAGTTGCGACCCAGATGCTTGACTCAATGATACGGAATCCGAAACCGACCAGAGCGGAAGCAAGCGATGTCGCAAACGCTGTCATTGACGGTGCGGATGCTGTAATGCTGTCGGGAGAGACGGCAAGCGGCAAATATCCTGCCGCATCCGTAAAGATGATGCATAAGATCCTTATGAGGACAGAGGAGAATCTTCGGGAGTGGCAGAGGACACCTAAGATCTTTTTCAACTGCGGCGAAATAGCTGACGCGGTCAGCCGTGCTGCACGCGATATCTCTGAGACTGTCTGCGCATCCGCGATACTCTCCCTGACAAGGAGCGGTGCCACAGCACGGATGGTAAGCAAGTACAGGCCTCAATGCCCGGTCATAGCGCTTACGCCGTCGCTGTCAACATGGCGGGAACTTGCTCTTGTGTGGGGAGTATATCCTTTGATATGCCCATTTACCACAGATGTTGAAGAGTCGGTATCCAACTCCCTTTCTATTGTACAGGAAGAGGAACTCATCAAGGGAGGAGACAATGTTGTCTTCACCTCGGGTATTCCGCTCGGAGTTCCGGGCAGTACTAATCTTGTTCAGGTCTATACAGTTGGTAAAATTATTGGCAAAGGGCTTTCATTAATAAAGAGCAAAACCAGAGGGACAGTCTGCCGGGCCGAGACTTCCGATGAGGCGAATGCAAAGGTCGATAAAGGATCTATCCTTGTAGTTCGTAAGACTGACGCGAATTTTATCCCTGCAATGAAAAAGGCTTTGGGGGTCGTCAGTGAAGAGGACGGCTTTTCCTGCCATACTGCAGTTGCATCCCTGAATATGGGGCTGCCGGGGATAGTCGGAGTCTCGGGCATATTTGATGCGGTGGAGGACGGGACCCTTATCACGCTGGACGGGATACGCGGCGTAGTCTATCTGGGACGGAGTCAGTAGTGGTTCTCTTAGGTGCACACATTTCCGCGGCCGGAGGACTGCACAAAGCGTATGAGAGGGCAGATGCCATAGGCTGCGAGTCAATGCAGATATTTACCCGGAATCAGCGCCAGTGGCTAAACAAGCCACTCTCTTTCCGGGAAATAGAGGATTTTTACAGGGCGTCAAAGGAGAGTTCTGTCAGGAAGGTCGTGTCACATGCATCCTACCTTATAAACCTGGCAGGGAACAGCGAAATAAGAGAAAAGAGCGAAGATGCCCTGATAAGCGAACTGGACAGGTGCCGCCATTTGAGCATTAACGATGTGGTGCTCCATCCCGGGTTTGCGCTGGGCATGCCGGAAGATGCAGCCCTTAAACAGGTTGCCGGATCTCTGCTCAGGGTACTTGAAGCCACATCAGAAACAAAAGTGAGGATATTGCTTGAGACTATGGCAGGACAAGGTTCCGTTCTCGGAGGAAACATTGCTGAATTTTCTGCGATGCTTGATCTTGTAGAGGATCACCCGAGGATCGGTTTTTGTGTTGACATCTGCCATGTTTTTGCTGCAGGTTATGAAATGAGGACACACGATTCCTACAGCAGGCTTGCCGGGGTACTTGACAGACATGTTGGTCTTGATAGGGTACACTGCTGGCATCTGAGCGACAGCAAGATGGAAAGGGGCAGCAAAATGGACAGGCATCAGCACCTTGGAGAGGGTACTATAGGGCTTGCGCCATTTTCTATGCTGGTCAACGATCCAAGGTTTGAGAGTGTCCCTGCTATTCTTGAAACTCCCAAAGAGGGTCCGGGAGACGAGGGGAATCTTGCCATTTTGCGAAAACTCAGGGGAGAGTAAGTGATAATATTAAGTGTCTTCGGGTTTTTTGATCGATATTTTTATTGCGTAATCTGCCGTAAGCATAATATTTGACAACCAGTGCCATAAAAGGAGGTGGTTCCGTTGCCGTTTTTTGATTTACGCTGGCAGGATATCCCTGACATTTTTATAGTTGCCTTTATCATATACAGAGTTCTTTTGCTGCTGGTCGGCACTCGCGCTATGCAGCTCATACGTGGCGTAATGATCATAGGACTGATCGGAGCTCTTGCAAATGTCCTCGAACTAAGAAGCCTGACATGGATCATCGGGAAACTTCTGAGTGCATTCATAATAGTAATACCAATACTTTTCCAGCCGGAACTGAGGCACATGCTTGAAGAACTCGGAAAGGGGCACTTGTGGAAGGTTGACAAGAACGAAGAGATGGTTGACATCAAAGCTGACAACCTTACCAAAGCAATGCTCTACTGCAAGTCTCAGAGAATAGGCGCCCTTTGCGTGCTTCAGAGAAACACGAGCCTTAAAGAGGTATGGAGGACTGCGGTGTCACTCAAAGCTGACATAACCGAAGAGCTTATGGTCTCAATATTTTGGCCAGGAACTCCGCTTCATGACGGTGCGGTCGTAATAGACCAGCAAAATATTATAGCTGCAGGGTGTTATCTTCCGCTCACTGAGAAAACTGACATTTCAAGATGGTACGGAACCAGGCACAGGGCAGCCCTTGGCGTTACGGAAATGTCGGATGCTCTGGCGATAGCCGTATCCGAAGAGCGTGGGGAAATAACGGTAGCCGTGGGGGGGCGACTCTCCAAACCCTTGTCTGAAGCACAGCTGAGAAGCATATGTGCACATTATTTCAGCTACGAGGGAAGAGGTTCCAGCTTCATGGACAGGCTAAGGGAAGAGATCGTCCAGCAGTGGCCGGGGAGTGTACCTGATGAAGATCAGCAGCGATAACGACAGCGGCAGCCTGAAGGACTCAGGAAGGATGTCCGGGATGTCTCGAAAATTTTTGGAAAAATTGAACAGATGGGTCAACATACGCGGGACAGGAAGGCTTAGGGCAAATCTTGGCCTTTTTGCTGTCTCACTCGTTATCTCATTAATGATGTGGGCATTTGTCGCATGGGACGGAAACAGTGACGGAACAAGGTCGATGTCTGCAAATATTGAGTACCTCAACCTCCAGAGAGGCTACTCGATGTTTGACAACACAAGAAAAGTTGAAATAAGGCTCGCAGGAAGGATAAACGCCCTTTCGAGAGTAGAGCAGAGTGATATCTCTGCCAGGGTTGACCTGCAGGGACTCCAGCCAGGCAAGTACAGCCTGCCGATCAGCATCGGCATGCCGCCATTTGTCAGGGTTAGGAACTGGACACCGTCAACGGCAGATGTAGAGATATACAGACATGTAGAAAGAACAGTCTCTGTCACATACAGAGTAGAAGGTGACCTGCCGGAAGGCATGGCCATATCCTCAGTAAGCATACTGCCTAAAGAAGCTGTTATCAGCGGACCGGAAAATGATGTCCTTTCGGTTCAGTCAATCGAAGCTGTAATACCTGCCTCTAAGCTGGAAGAGGGCAAAAGCATGAAGCTTCCTATTGCTGTTGCGGGAAATGCCGGTAATGCTGAAAGGGTAAGCATAACTCCGGGACAGGCCGAGGTGACCGTCTCGCTGGAAAATGAAATTTTAGGTGAAAGCATTCCCGTAGAGGTATCAGTTGTCGGATCACCGGCGGAGGGGTATGAACTTGACACTGTAAAAGTGATACCTTCAAGCGTTTCGATCAAGGGGAAGAGTACCGAGGTCAAGAAAATGACATCTCTTGTTCTTCCGCCTGTTGACATATCGGGCCTTGACCAGAACCTTAACCTGATGCTGCCGCTCCAGCCTGCAGAAATGGATCCCGATGTCGAGATCAGCGGACCTGAAAGGGCCAGGGTGGAAATTTACATTCGAAAAAAGATTTCCAATAAGACATTTAACAGCGTAGGGGTAATGACTGAGGGCAAAGCGCAGGGAAAAGAATGGAAGATCACCCCTCAATCTGTTAAATTGACCATTCAGGGCACAAAGTCAGATATAGATGCTCTGCAGTCAGGAACTGCACCCTGTGATCTTTATGTGGACGTTTCGAATATTGTCTCAAAACAGCTTACACTGCCTGTGCTGGTTAAAAACCTCAGGCCGGAGTACACCGTATTGAAGATAGAGCCGGAACAAGTCACAGTGACTGCGGTGGATTAGGATAAGGGCATAGTGAAGCGGCGATCTTATCGCCGTGAAGCAGTAGT
>DAITML010000092.1:0-4042 GCA_036835165.1 Synergistaceae bacterium
TCTTTATACTGGTACTGGGCCGGCCTTTCGTCAAAGATGATCCTTTCAAAGCGTTCTCCCGACTTAAAAGACTGATCAAGGGAGGAGCCTGTCTCCAGATTACGGAGCTTTCCTCTTACTATTGCCCCGCCCCTTCCCATCTTGTGATGGGAACATTCAAGAATGACCCACATCCCGCCTTCCCATTTGATCTTAAGTCCCGGACGAAAATCGCTTGTGTCCACAATTTGTGCCATTGAAAAACCTCCCCGTACTCTTTCACAAAACATGATGCGCATTCATTGTCCATGGATACGCCGCATTATCATAGCATAAAGAAAGCCCGTTTGTCTTTATGTACTAATGTTTTTTTGTGTACAGTGTGACAGCCCGGATATTATTCCCGCTGTCGATGACTAAATATATGTCTGTGTCCGTTACAAGAGGCATCGTATCCTTCTTTGCAGAATTGACCCTGACTATCATCGAATAACGTTTCACCCCGTAAATGTCAGGGCTCGCATCTGAATATTCAATTTCTACCAATGACGGCAGGCTTTTAGGTATGCCTGTCAGCTCGGCTTCTTCTTTGAAGGCGTCACTGTAATGCCTGTCGATGACTGCTGCTTCTATGCTGAAATCAGGGTTCAGCTTATTAATGTCCGAAAGCAGGCCGTCCGGCAGCGAAACATACGGATCATCAGAGGGGGCAGAATCAGGTTGAAAGTCTGAAGGTGCCGCTATATGCCCTTTCTCTGCAGAATTAACGAACCACTCTTTGACAAATGCCGATGCCTCTGCCGAAACATTATCTCTCTTCAGAAGATATGTTCTCCATCTGAATATTTCAAATATGCCGTATGCTGTCTGATGCGTAAGGAAAGCAAAACCGAGAGCAGAGAGGCACCAAAGCAGAGAGCCTGCTAAAAATGCTCCCTTACGCTTGTTGTTTCCAAATCTATCAAATCGCTTCCAACGCAATTTTGCAGCCTCCATATCGTTTTTGATGCATATAACTGATATTTCGTTTCCTTCTTGATCCATGGTTCTATATATTCCTTCGGCCATGATCCCGCTCCGATTATCGGCCTCTTTTGACCATAAATGTGGTCTCCTCTCGCCAAAACATATACGGTGAGTTTGCGGGCAGGAATATCAACATCGAAACGGATGTCCCTTATGCCCGTTACCCGCGGCTGGTCACCCGAAGCTCTGAAGTCTCTGGTGAATAATGTGTCATTGAGGCAGTAGAGCTTGAGGGCCCTCAAATGGTGCATCCTGTCGCCCTTTGAAAGGCTGAAAGAGGTACTGAAGTTGTTTTTGATCATCAATGTTTTGCCATATGCCCCTGTAATGCAAAAAGGAAGGGCGGGAGGGAAAGAACTGGAAAAAAGGACCCAGTTTCTGATATCGTAGCTGCATCCGGCAAAACTGTCGCCTATTGATCCCTGTTCCGGAAACCTGTCGAGTCTGATCAAATTTTCGTCCTCGTGAGAGACAGTCATTTCTGAAAGCCTTACGCTGCCCGGCATGGCATAAGTGATCCTAAGCTCGCTGTTTATCAGGCCGCTGGGACCGGAATATGCGCTTATAGGCCCATCCCATCTGAATGGATCAAATTTCTGGCCTCCGAATGCTTTTTTGTAACTGCCTCCGGCAACAGGCATGCCGTATCCACAGTAAAATACAGGCGATTTGATCAATGCATTGGCTTTGGCAATGCGTACGGCTGCCTTTCTGTAGTCTAAAAATGAAGTTATCTTTTCTGTTGAAAGTTTTAATGTGGTAAGGATCGCAGCGGTTATCACAATGAAGATCAGAAGGCTGATAAGTATTTCAGCAAGGATAAACCCATTAGGATCCTTTGTCCTCATATGTCCGGCAAACAAATGTCCCCCTTCTTTCACTGATGCCTTCCAGTTCGATAATATATCTCACCGGGTGGTTGGAAGCATCCATAATCTTCAGAATTCACTCTCCTTTCAATTCAATATCCCCTGAAACGGCCGACCCGGAGCTAAGATCTGCAAGGACTTCGCTCCGGGCCTTCTCAATGTTGAAATCTTCCCTTGCCCGCTCGATCATTGCAATGCTTCCAAACAGGGAAGATACCACAACTGTGATCGTCGTAAGCACGAGAAATGAGACGATCGTCACCTCTGCTAAAATACTCCCGTACCTTCTCATTCCCCCAGGAATCTTTCAAGATCTTTCAGGTCGAAAGAATAGGAAATAGCAGTCTTTCTTGAGATCAGCCCTTCTTTGACCATCCTTGCAAGATCCTGATCCATAGAATGCATCCCGAACCCTGCACCTGTCTGGATAGTACTTTTAATTTGGGCAGTTTTTCCCTCTCTTATATGGTTCCTGACTGCGTTGTTTGCAACCATAAATTCTGTAGCCACCATACGTGATTCTGTCAATGCAAGCGGGACCAGCTGCTGTGACAGCACGCCTATAAGGATCGAGGCGAGCTGGATGCGGATCTGCTGCTGCTGGTGCGGCGGATATACGTCAATTATCCTGTCAACGCTCTGCGGTGCGTCAGGGGTGTGGAGCGTCGCAAGGACAAGGTGACCTGTCTCGGCAGCTGTTACCGCAGCCGTTATTGTCTCAAGGTCACGCATTTCTCCTATCATGATCACGTCGGGATCCTGCCTCATGGCTCTTCGCAGGGCTTCTGCAAAATTTTTGGTGTCAAATCCCACCTCTCTTTGGTGGATCAACGCCATGTCTGAGTTGAAGACATATTCGATGGGGTCTTCTACAGTTACAATATGGACCTGCCTTGTCATGTTTATCTCATTGATAACGGCGGCCTGAGTCGTGGATTTTCCGGATCCTGTCGGACCGGTGACCAGGAAAAGCCCGTTGTTGCGTTTAGTTACCTCCCTCACATGTTCGGGAAGGCGAAGCTGTTCTATTGTTCTTATGTTCTGTGCAATGATCCTGAGGCTGAGGGCCGGGCGTCCGCGGCTGTAAGAATAATTTGCCCTGAACCGCTGCTGTTCCCCGGATGCATAGTTAAGCTCAAAGCTGAAGTCATATTCCTTATCCGTGCTGAAGCGCCTGATCTCGTCGGTCGAAAGCATAAGCTGCATAATGTCTTCCATGTCGCTTGATGAGACAGGCATGACATAGTCACGCTTGACAAGGCTTCCGTTTATTCGGAATATAGGAAACGACCCGACGCTGATGTGAATGTCGCTGGCCGCACTTTTGATCCCGTCGATAAGGATCTCCTGCATGGGAAACATCCGCGGTCCCCCCTCTCCTAATCGAACATGGTCGACAGAAGCATTTCTTCTACGCTTGTAATGCCCGCTTTTACCTTTATTAGGGCAGATTCCCTTAGGGTCGTCATGCCGTGTTTTCTTGCATAATCCCTTAAATCGTGTGTCTGGGCGGAATTGCTGATCATATCTCTCAGCTCGCCGTCTATCATCATTACCTCAGCAATAACTGTTCTGCCGCTGTATCCGGTAAATCGGCAGGAAGGGCATCCAACGGGATGATAGGCCCTTGTTCCGACCGGAGCACCGATCTGTTTTGCTATCTCTTCATTGAACTCAAACTCTTTTTTGCACTGAGGACAAAGTTTTCTTACAAGTCTCTGAGCCGCTATCGTTCTCACCGATGAAGCAAGCAAAAAGTTCGGTACTCCCATGTCGGTAAGCCTGTTTACGGAACTTGGGGCATCATTGGTATGCAGGGTGCTCAATACAAGATGTCCTGTGAGGGCTGCCCTGACCGCCAGATGTGCTGTCTCGGTGTCACGGACCTCGCCGACCATTATCTTGTCAGGGTCCTGCCTGAGTATGGATCTTAGGGCTGAACTGAATGTAAAGCCTATTTTTTCGTTTATCTGTATCTGGTTGATGCCGTTCATCGTATATTCGACGGGATCTTCAATTGTAATGATGTTTGTTTCGGGTTTGTTGATAATGTCCAGCAGCGAATAAAGTGTGGTGGATTTGCCGCTTCCGGTGGGTCCTGTGACAAGAACGATACCGTGCGCTGCATCCACAGCGGTCCTGAAATAATTCATCTGCTGTTCGTCAAA
>DAITML010000093.1:0-3827 GCA_036835165.1 Synergistaceae bacterium
ACTTTGTCCGGGGTTATCCCGATATCTGCAGTAACTACGGTTCCGCACATTTCATAAGCCGGAGAAAAACACATTCCCCTCTTTGGGGCAAGAAATGTGACCGTCAGATCTGCTTTTATACATGGATCATGAATGTTCCCAGTCAAAGGATCAATGCCACTGGGTATATCAAAGGCAACAACTGCCCCATTGTTTTTGCATTCCCTTATCATACGTTGGACTTCTCCCCTTGGGGCTCCCTTGGAGCCCGTTCCAAGAAGAGAATCTATCATGCAGTCAGCACTTGCAGAAATTTCTCTCAGTTCTCTGTCTGAGAGATTGATCGACAGCTTTATCGTGCAGTTTGGGTCTTTAAGTTTTATCAGTGAGTCGAGGCAATTTTTTGCGTCTCCGCTGTAAGCGTTAATGTCTGATGACAAAATTACTGTGACCCTCAGCCCCTTGAGTAAAAGAGCCTTTGCTGCCACGAAGCCGTCTCCGCCATTGTTGCCGGGGCCGGCAAGGAACGTGAAGCACAGCGCATCGGGGTATCTCTTTAAAACCTCTTTTGCAGCGTTTGTCCCCGCATTTTTCATAAGTTCCAGCGACGGGATACCATACTTATCCACAGCAAGGATGTCAGCTTCCCTGATATGTTCCGGTTCGAAATACCTCATCATCAGTTTTTCTCCAATACAACGACCGCAACAGCGATCCCGGCTTCATGAGAAATTGAGAGAAATACATTGTCGATACCTTCTTGTGAGAGTCTCGTTGTTGTTCTTTCATCAAAAATAAACATCGGACCTGAAGATGTTCTCTGTATAGAGCATGTTTTGATGCCGAGTCCTGCTATCCCCCATCCCGTAGCTTTGGACAAGGCCTCCCTTGCAGCGAATGCCGCTGCATAATGAACGGCAGGATCCGCCTTGGTCTCGGCATAAGTTATCTCTTCCCGGGAGAATATACGGCTGCAAAATCCTTCCCGGGAAAGCGCTTTCCGCATCCGGGATATGTCACAGACGTCTATTCCGATCCCACGTATCATAGCAACACCTGCTTTTGTAAGTTGTAATTTATTGAGCTGCTGAAAATGGCTATTTAAAGCACATCTGTCTTTTTAAGTTCACTCCGAATTATCTCCCTCTGCCAATCCTCAAGGGAGTTTCTTCTTACTGCAGTTTTATAATCTTTTATTAGTTTGCTTTTCCAATCTGAGCCGTATATTTCAGGTGCAAGTTTGATCGCCTTTACTGTCAGCTTTTCGTAGTACTTGTGGTCTGTGGCCCATCGGCCCTTTCTCCCCGCGTACAGGCCGGCGAAATAGCCCCAAATATTATCGCGGTTCCTTGCACATCTGGGATAGTCCTCGCGGATCTTTTTTTCATAATCCCTTAAAAAATCTCCCGGTGTATTATACTTTCTGAACATGGAAGTCTCCTGCCCGTATACGCCGTTTCTGCTCTCAGGACTGCCTTTTGTAATGTAGGGCTTGCCGGCATTTAGCCAGTCCTTTGATACTTTCAGTCCGGCGCCGTTGTATCCGTTTGTCCACAGGTAGCTTGACCAGTGTCCTGTTTCACAGGCACTCTGTACTGTAACAGCGAATGGCTGTATATATCTATGATTTATTGCAAGACTATAGAACTGTTCCGTAGTCATTGCTTCTGCGCCTGCGCAGAAGATGAATGCTGCATAAATGATTAAGAACGGCAAAAACAAAAATTTTCTCATCTCTTCTGTCCTCCGCATAGGATTGAACTTTTTAATAATAGCATAATAAACATTACAGACAAACTTCGGATATCAAAAGGCGCCGCTTTTACAAAAGCGGCGCCTTTTGATAGTTAATTTTATTTAAAGGTCAAAGCGGAAAGACCGGAAGTTTTTGCAGGTATATCAGGTCCTGACCGTTGTATCCTCCTTCTTCAAGGAGGACCGCCGCCTTCCTTATGACAGTACAGCCTGTCTTTGACAGGACATCTTCCACCGAGCGCAGAGAGCCTCCTGTAGAGACAACGTCATCGATCACGCAGACATTTTTCCCGTCCAGTTTTGCTGCGTCGATCTCGTCTATTACTATCATCTGTTTTTCTGTCGTGGTTATGGACTTGACCTCTGCTGTTATCGGGTTCTCCATATACCCCTTTACCGACTTTCTTGCAACTACATAGTCTACTCCGAAGCGTACCGCCAGAGCATGTGTAAGCGGTATTCCCTTTGCTTCAGGGCATACGAGCATCTCGATCTTTTCCATATCCTTCATCTTTTCGTAAAGGGCGTCTGCGCACTTTTCAATCAGCTCGGTGTCCCCGAGCATGACAAATGACGCAATGACAAGATTTGGTGCAACCTGTACCTTCTTGAGGCTTCTTGTTATGCCGCAAATTTTGAGTTCGTAGTGATCGTTCATGGTTCTCTCTCCTATAGTGAGAAGATAATTTTTATGATCACTCCGGCGAGAAGGCCGAAGAAAGGATTCCACTTTGCAGAAACGAGCACCGTAGCTCCAATTACCATTCCCCAGGGCGAAAATCCGAACGGGCCGTTTGCGGCGGGAACGGAAGCTATAGCCCCCTGAATGTTTGAGGCGAATGTAACAAATGTCCCAAGAACGAAGAGAAATCCTGCTATCGATGCGCTGTGAACATACTTTCCGATTATCGGCAACAGTTTGAAAATAAGTATTGCAGCCATGATCAGCATCATTAAGATTGAAGACCTCAGCGGGTCAGGAGCTGTTGCAGTTCCGGATATTATTGCCTCGACAGGTCCTCCCCCAAAGAAGGAGGATGCCATGTCGGCGAGGGACGAGTAGACAGCAAGGTGGTCAATGTTGGAATTCACCCCGGCGATGCTTCCTGTTATCTTGCCAAAACTTATGTTGGCGCCTATGTTGAGGCATGCAAGTGCCAGAGCGTGAACGACAAGCATGGGTTTTTCCCATATCTTCCATTCAATGTTCCCCAATGTGAATTTTTCTCTGCTCATGTCCATTACAAGGCTGTGTGCCTCGACCTTGTCCATTTTGATAAGGATGTTATAGATGATGGTGGACAGCAGGACAGATATGATTATTGTCTTCGCCAGATCAAGGGTCATGAACCACACGACCAGAGCAGTTATCATTGATATTGTCCCGGAGATCTTCTCCGAACTGAATAATTCCATGGAGACATATGCCAGCATTATTCCGACACCTGCCATCATCGACGTTACAATTGTAGGGCCTATGAACTCAACTATGGTTTCGTTGAGTCCCATCAGGGACGGTATCAGGAGAATGAGCGCTCCCCAGAAGACAATGCTCAGCCTCTCCTTGACATTTTTCCCCATCTTCCCGGCAAGCGTGATTGTTTCTGCCTGAAAAGATATTGTGGCTACGGAATTAAATGCGAAGGATCCGGCTGCACCTATAAGGAATGCCACGCTTGTCGGGAAGGCGGCAAATCCGAAGCTGAGCGCAAGAAGTCCCTGTGGTATGCCGTTGATGACAACAGCGAACGAAGTTAACAGATCTGTCATAAAAGTATCCATGATACATCCCCCTGAAAATGTAAGTTGTAATTTTAACCCTGATAAAATAATCCCATGTGAATTATTTGTCAAGAATTATATGGCTATATATGTAAATATATTAATTATTGTAAGGATGTCAGTTTTGTGGAGTTTGGCGCAACGAAAGACACTGGGAGAAGGGAAAGAAACGATCTTCAGCTGTTACAGTTGCTTTTATCCCGTTTGCAGAAACAGTTTGTCCCAACTACCCCGCTGATTATCATAAGTGAGCCGATTAAATGATAAAAGTATATATTTTCTTTCAGGAAAACCACTCCGGCAATTATCGA
>DAITML010000094.1:0-3793 GCA_036835165.1 Synergistaceae bacterium
CACGGGGTAGACTGTTTCGGCTACATATTCCGCAAAAAAGGCCTCAAAACATGGGGCATCATAAGCGACACAAGACCGCTCGAACACCTCGCAAAAAGATATCGCGAGTGTTCGTTTATTTCGATCAACGTAACATTCCCCAACAAAAAGCCCAGGCTCGACCACATGTCAGCTGAAGATGCAGGTGAACTTCTGCAGGAATTGCATCCCGAAGTGGCACTGATAACTCACATGGGGGTCATAATGATAGAAGCCGGACCTGAAAAATATGCGAAAATGATGTCTACGGATAAGACTAAGGTAATAGCGGGACTTGACGGAATGGTGGTCGACCTTGACACGCTGAAAACTTATGCGGAAGTGCCGGTGATATCCTCCGGCTGCACCTTTGCGCCTACAGAAGGGTGATATATAGCCTGACTGATATGAGAACAGTCACAAGAAGATTCATGCGGATCGAATATATTTCCTCAGACCATGCGCTTCTCCGGTCGAATGGCTGCGAAAAGAGCGGGCTTTCAGGCATATTGCTTCTGGGATAAGGAAAAAGCGAAGGGACTTTGTCCCTGTAAGAAAGATACTGAGCCCCAAATTTTGAAGCGAGAAATTCCTCCTCGGCCGGGATGACTATGAGACAGTAGAGGAGCAAAAAAGCTGCAGTAAAAGCTCCGACCCACATCCAACCGAGCATCAGTGCCCAGCCCAGGCCCATGATGAAGTTGCCGGCATAAAGGGGATTCCTGACCCACTTGTAAGGTCCCCAGGTCACAAGCACAGGTGCGCCGATCTTTTCAGTCCTGTATTTGGGAATATAACCGGCCGCCCAGTACCTTATGATTTGTCCGCATACAACGATAAGCATTCCGGCAATATAGCGCGACGGTTCAAAAAGGCCGGGAAAAATCAGTGCAGCAACAGCAAATATGGCCCAAAACAATCCCCTGCATTTAAAAGCAATGTTGCTTAATTTCTTATTTACCGGCATCTTCTAATCTCTCAGCTTCTTCCTTCATCACTTTTTCTGCTCCGCCCCAGCCCAGCAACTTGATCGCCACCGCCGTACCGAGAGCTATTCCTGTGTATTCGGAGATCAGTCTCCATGCAACAGCCATAACTCCTGCAAGGTTCCACGGCACAAATAGCCCGAATACTGCAGCTGCACCGCCCTCTGCAGCTCCGCTCCCTCCGAGTGTCGGAACAAAGTAGAGCAGAAAAAGAAGAAGAGATTCAGCAAGCATGCACTGCATATACTCGACCTGGAAACCGGCTGCCAATATCAGGCATGGCATTATTGAAAGGTAGACCCACAAATGTACTACCGCTGTCAGCACGGAAAGCAAGAACCAGTACCTCCCCGTCGACTGGAACAGTCTTATGTTTGTGCTGTAGTTGTCTATCTCCCTGTTGGCCCAGCGTGCAGCCCCCAACAGAAGCCTGGGTTTTAGGATGCCAAGTCTTTTCATCCTAACAAGGAAACCGTTGCTCCATCTTTTTATCCATTGCGGCCTGACAATGCTTATAACGAGTACGAAGGAAGATACAACGATAAAAGCCAGGACATACACAACGAACCATTTGAGCATTGTGTGTTTCTCAATAAATTCGGCCTCTGAAACGATAGAAAAGGGTATTACCAAGGCTAGAAGGAATATTATCTGAAGTGTTCTGACCAGTGTTATTGCCACTGACTTGCCTACCGAGACACCGTTCTTATAAAGGAGGTATATCTGGAACGGACCGCCCCCGCTCTGCATAGGGGTGATCGCACTGCCGAAATAATTGATCCATACTACAGCGATCGTCTGTTTGAAAGAGAGATACTCGCCTGCAGCCCTTGCTATAAATATAAACTTGCAGGCATCAAGGCACCAGCCAATAACAACGAGAAGCACTGCCAGTGACAGCAGGGCAGGATTTGTATTTTCCAAAACATCAAACGTGGCCGAATCGATACTGAAAAACAAAACTCCGACTACCGAAACAACTACGATAGAGATAAAGATGGTGAAGCTTTTCCTTACTGTCAAAGTCCATCCTCCTTTGGAAACAACGGATGAGGGAGGGGGAAAACGCAACAAAAATATTTATTTAAAGGATACTACCACAAGAAATCCTCTTTGTCCTATAGTCAGACAGGTTCAATTCATCTTCGTCTGAGTGAAAAAATCCTCAGGAAGGAGGGGAAGCCCTTGATTCCACGCAAAGGCCGCGGCTTTGGTGCGATCAGTCAGATCAAGTTTCTTGAGCATGCTGCTTACATGGTTTTTAATGGTTTTTTCAGAAAGGAACATCCTTTCAGAGATCTCTTTGTTAGTAAGTCCCTGTGAGACCCAGTAAAGAACCTCTCTCTCCCTTTGGGTGACCCCGTTGAGCGGGTCATCACATGAAACAACATCGGGGAACGGGGTTTTTAAGTACTCTATCACCCCGGAACTGATGTAGCGTTCTCCCCTCATTACGCTCTGCAGGGCAGTCAGAAGTTCCGAAATGTCACAGCTCTGTCTGACAGCGCCTACTGAATCCATGCTGCTCAGAAGTGATAATATGTCCGAGCCTCCGTCTCTTATCATAAAAAGGAACCTGATATTCTTCACGCTTCGCCGGATCTCTTTTGCGGTTTCTACCATAGTCAGGTCAGGCAAAACCTCTCCTATCAAAGCAATGTCCGGCTGGAGCTCTAAGCAGCTCCTCAGTGCATCGACTCCGCTGTTTGTGCCGGTCATTACAGCTACTTCCAGTTCCTTTTCGAGTATCTGTTTCAAAGCATCCACGAACAGATTGTTGCCGTCGGCAAGGACTACTTTTATTTTTTTCATAAAAAATCTGCCCCATCTGTGATAGGATAAGCTGCACACTTACAATATATCCGGGGAGGTCTCTCCGCTGAACACAAATATTACTGAAAAATATCCTATATCGCAAAAGATCATGCGTTTCATCGGTGAAGCCATTCGTGATTATAGCATGATAGTGCCGGGAGACAGAATAATGATCGGTCTCTCCGGAGGAAAAGACAGTCTCCTCCTCTCCCTAGCACTGGCAGTACTGCGGCGCAGGAGCCCCGTGAAATTTGACCTGAGTGCATGTCTGGTCGATCAAACCGGAGGCACGATGAAAACTTATATAGTTGAAGAGTTTATGAAAGAGCTGGATATCCCGTTGAGCATATTCAATCATTCAACATACGGCATTATGGAGGAGAGGGAAGAAAGATCCCCCTGCGGCCTATGTGCCAACCTTAGGAGAGGGATACTTGCCGGACAGGCCAAGGAAGCCGGCGCAAACGTGCTTGCATTGGGACACCACAAGGACGATGCAGTTGAGACTGTGCTGCTGAACCTCTTCTACGGGGGGCGCTTCAAATGTTATCAGCCCAATATGCTGATGAGCAGGACAGAGATAAGGGTGATTAGGCCGCTTCTTTACATAGAGGAGAGAAGGATAGCGCTTGAAGCGGAGAGACTTAAGCTCCCGGTGACCAGCTCATGCTGCCCTTACAGCGGAAAGTCAAAAAGATTGTCTGCAAAAAAGATCCTCGAAGAGATGGAGAAAGAGATCCCTGAAATAAAGAGCAACGTTATCCATGCACTAAAAAACGTGCTGGATAGCGATGTCTGGTAAGTCCGTAAAACATTCGGCTGACAATGGCCCTACTTTCTTGCCAGCCCCTTTATCTCCTCAAGCCTTGAACAGGAGTACCGGCTGACATACTTCTCCAGTCCCTCGCTTATCTCCCTCCCGGCATCAAGGTTTCTGAAGAAAGCCGTGCCCACTTCAACAGCGGACGCACCGG
>DAITML010000095.1:0-3784 GCA_036835165.1 Synergistaceae bacterium
TTGGCGGTGCTGAACTGTCACGTGGGTTCAAATCCCACCCTCTCCGCCATTTTTTATGACCTGTTTTATATGCTTACCCAGGATCATCCAATCAAAAAACAAAGTTGGGAAGGCAAACAGTGCCTTCCCAACTTTTTTGTTTTTATCAGTTGTTCTTCAATTATCGGCGGTTTTGTTCTTCCAGTCTTTTCCTGATCTGCAAAGACGCTTCTGTCTTGCCAAGTCCCCCGAATGTGCAGCGGAGTTCCAAAGGCAGTTTCAGTCCGATGTCGTACATCGCTTTAATGGTCTGATCCAATGGAATGACCTTGTCATAACCGGCCAATGCCATGTTTGCGCTGGAGATGGCATTGGATCCTCCCATTATATTCTTGCCGAGGCAGGGCACTTCGACCCGATTTGCCACAGGATCACACGCAAGGCCTGTCACATTTTGAAGGGCGATCGAAGCTGCATTTATACACTCTTCGACTGACCCTCCGAGCATTTGCGCCACTCCCGCAGCAGCCATCGATGAGCCTGCACCGCACTCGACCTGACAGCCTGCGACCTCAGCAGCAAAAGTTGCCGATTCTGCGATAAATATCCCTATCAACCCTGCGGCCAGCATTCCTTTGGTTATTTCATCCTTTGATGCTCCGATCGATCTCCCGACACCTATAACAGTTCCGGGCAGGCAACCGCAAGAACCTGCTGTCGGAGCCGCCACGATCACGCCCATCGAACTTTTGACTTCCATTATCGCAGTTATGTACTTGATCACTGTGTTTAACAGATCACAAGGGACCAGTTTCTTCTTCTGTGTTCCTTCATCAATTTTGTACGACTGATAGCCGAGTATCCTGTCTTTATATTCAGTGCCGCTAAGCCCCTCTTCAATTGCGTTCTCCATGATCGATACCAGGTCTGACATCTTTTGGAAGACATCTTCTTTACTTGTATTTCCTCTGCAGCTTTCATACCGGACCGCAAATTCCCAAAGTTCGCTGGGATCGGTCTTTGCAAGTTCGATCAATTCATCAGAGGTCAGGAACGGCACCCTGCATCCTGCACTGGAGTGAGTAGGAAGTATCGGCTCAATATAAACGAGGTCGATAATGAAATCTTCTGATTTTAGTGGCTTCAATGTATCTAAAGACGGTTTTTTTGCAAACTTCAATTCAAAGAGAGCCTGCTGCCCTTTTTTGTCAATTAGTGCAAAATCAAAGTCAGACACATAAGATCTGATAATGTCCAAAATATTATCAGTGCTTTTTTCAGAACAGTCTGCAGTGATCAAT
This sequence comes from Synergistaceae bacterium, assembly GCA_036835165.1. GTDB lineage: Bacteria > Synergistota > Synergistia > Synergistales > Synergistaceae > Caenicola. The sequence goes on from DAITML010000095.1 coordinate 1,281, forward strand.
ATTTCGTAAAAATCTCCGGCCATTTTTAATTCAAAACCATCATACTTCTGCATTTCGATCATTCCGCCGCCTACTGATACCGCTTCCCATTCATGGGAATATCCGTCCTCACTTTTTGCGAAGATCCTGTAATTATTGGGGTGTACCGCTCCATAATCAAGGATCCGGAATTCTATGCTTATTCCGGCTTTCTCGGCAAGTGCGTTGTAATCTGAAACATTAGGATCTGTAACAGGCATGCCGAGAATACCGCTCACAAATCCCATGTCTGTTCCGTGTCCGTCGTGAGACTCGGCAAGCGATCCGTTGACATCGAAATCGACAACAACTTCCTTTACATTCTTATTGAGGGACTGTCTGACAATATCAGCGATCCGGGACGCCCCTGCAACATGAGAACTGGAGGGCCCCCTCATTACCGGTCCGATAACATCATTGAATATGCTTGACGGGAGTTTTTCCATGACGACCTTCCTTTCTACCAACTGATAAAACCATTTTTAAGCTTATCGTCCTCTTCGACGATCAGGTGGTTGAACCCTGTGATATGTACATCTGAGCATGAGACCGCAGGAATTATTGCCTTTGTACCTTTCAAGTTGACCTCTCTTACGACCGAAGCTCTGAACATACCGCCATAGATGCTTTTTTGACAATATGTCCCTTCCATGCCAATATATCCTCTAAAGTACCGTTGGGCAAGTCGAGTCGAAGTCCCCGTCCCGCATGGAGAGATGTCAGCCTGGGAGTCACCGAAAATACACTGGCATAAGTATTCTCCCTTTTCGTCCGGCCTGTTGTCCACGAAAAGCAGCTGATCCATGTAATTGATCGATTTGTTGACAGGATGCTCCACTTTTACGGCTTCATTCGCCGAGGCGAGTATTCTCCTGCTCATCCTGCGGAGCTCATCGATACTTTCCCTTTTGATCTCAATATTGATCGAATCAATGTCAACTATCGTAAAGAAATTTCCCCCAAAACCTATATCTGTCCGGATGCTTCCGATCCCAGGCACTTTTATTTCCAGATCTTTGCAGTACAAAAAGGCCGGAACGTTCTCAAACGAAATATCTTGAACATTTCCATTTTCTATTTTTACAGAAACCCTGACTATTCCGCTCGGGGTCTCAAGACTTATTATGGTTTCAGGTTCTCTTCGGTTTACCATTCCGGTCTCAACCAGTGCTTTTGCTACTGAAAAAGTGCCTGCACCGCACATCGGCTGGTATGTAAGTGCATCAATGAAGAAAAGGCCATAGTCGGCATCCGGAGAACAGGGTTCTGTCAAAACAGCCCCCACCAGCGAAAGAAATCCTCTTGGCTGCTGCATTATGCATGACCTTATCCAGTCATAGTTTGTCCTCATATACTGCATTTTGTCTTCGATGGTATCTCCTTTTAGAGGAGGTATCCCCGAAGTTACCACCCTTATAGGAGTACCTGTGGTATGTGCATCAACTGCAAAAATCGATTGTGTATTACGCATGAAGATGTCGCCAGGGCATTCTGCTTGAACAGAATATCATATTGACCGCCCGACTCCCTCTGCCACAGCTTTTTTGTAAACATTGAAGGCTATAACTATATCAAGAGTTGCAAAGCCCACTGTTTTCATAATTGTTATCTGACGGGGATCAGTACGTCCTTCGACTCTCCCCAAAATCAGATCTCCAAGTTCCCCATTGATCGATTCTTTGCTGAATTTGCCTTCAGAGATGGGTATAAGGAACTCTCCTGCTTCGGTCATTATGGCTTCCATGTTGTCGACAAATATCCTGTCGGCATTTGTTACCGTAAATTCGTCAAGTTCGCGTTTATGCGGCATAAAGACGCCCACCGCATTGATATGAGTCCCCTTTTTGATCCTGTGTCCGTCGAATACAGGATCAGTGCTTGTCGTAACAGTAGTGATTATGTCCGCGCGGTCTACCGCTTCGTCTGAAGAAACCGCAGCGACCAGCCTGACATTGAACCTCTCAGCAAGAGCCGATGCTCTCCCGATAAAAGATGCTGTCCATTCACGGTTGGAATCGTAAATGCGCACCTCCGATAATTTCCTGACTGTCAATAAGGCCTCAAGCTGTGACATGGCCTGTCCTCCGGTTCCAAAGAGCGCGGCAGTTTTTGCGTCTTTATTGGCAAGAAGTTTTGTCGCAAGTCCGGAAACTGCTCCGGTTCGCATACGGGTAAGTTCAGTGCCGTCGAAAATTGCGTTTACCACTCCGGTCTCCGGATCCGTCAGCAGTGTTGTAGCGGTTACCGCGGGCATCCCCTTCTTTGCGTTATCGGGGTATGTCGATACGATCTTTATTCCTGCTGCAGGGAAATCTTTAATAAGGGCAGGCATAAAAGATGTGATGCCATTTTTTTTAACTTCAAAATTTATACGTACAGGTACTTCCGTCGTTTGTTTGGCCTGCATCACAAATGCTTCTTCGTCAGACTTTATAGCGTCTTCCATTGTAAATACTTTTCTAATATCATCGGCGTTCAGCAACAAC
>DAITML010000096.1:0-3639 GCA_036835165.1 Synergistaceae bacterium
ACCTCCATAGATTAGTAAGCTATAACGCCTAACCTATTACATGCAAAAAAGTTGCTAAAACATGAGAAAAATATATATTGGACTCAATTAATTATGAAAATTACCATATTGCTATGTTTAGCTAATTTTATAAAAATAAAGGCTTATTCAGTTTCTGAAAAACAGGCACAAACTAAAAAGATAAAGCCTCTGAATTTATAACGAAGTCTGCCATCTGTGCGTTTTTCGCACATAAGTCAATAATGCACACATTTCATAATATTGTGTATTCTTATTTTTTTGACACACTTGGAAGCCCCATTTTTTTCCTGTGCCATGCAACAGTCCTGGCCGGCATAAAAAGAATTTCACTTATCATACGGTCATTCTTACCTTTTTTATGAAGATCCACGATCTTTGACCTGAGACCCTTCACGCTGATATCCGGTCTTGACGAAAGCCCCCTCGAAAAAAAAGTGCTCATCCTGATCGTTCTGCCAAAAGCTCGGCACCATGTACTTTCGATCGATCGGTAAACAGTTGAAGTGCTCAGCACCAGCCTTTGTGCGGCATATCCGTAAGTAAGGGGGGATACAGCCTCTTTTTCACCCTTAAGGAAATCTGACTGGATCTCTGAAATAAGCATGGATATCCTTAGCAGAGTCCTGTATCTCATCCCCAGCCTGATCAGCGTAAATTTCGCCTTTGACCAGAGAGGCGATATCCATTTCTCTTCAAGGAGTTCATTGATAGCCAAGGGCATCTCACCCAGGCTGTGCTTAATTGACGGCAGGTTCTCCCTTAGCAGTTTGGGTACGGGAACACCATCTTTGACAACAAATTCTATTTCGGGATATGCAGCAGAGGCTGAAGAAAAATTAGATCCCGGAGAAGGATCCAGCTTTCGAAGAAGATCCACTGCCTCATCTACAAATATTCTGTCGCAGCCTGTTTTTTTTGACAGGTCTGAGAGCCGGCCCTCTGCAAGCAGTTCATAGTTTTCTGTCAGGATCGACCATGAAAGGCTGTCTTTATGGCCTGCTCTTTCGAGCTGTATGAGGAGACATTCCCTTAGTCCTGACGCAAAAAGACCGGGAGGATCCACATATTCCTGCAGCGTTTTTATGTATTTTAGGGCTCTTTCTGCGGAAACACCCAACCTTTGGGCGATGCTTTCCGTTCGAGTATTTAAATATCCTTTTGCGTTCAGGAAAGAGCACCAGAATCCGGCGGATGAAAAGGGAAATGGGAGCTCACAAATATCAGGGCAGGTAGCGATCTGCAGTGAAAGATGATCTTCAATGCTTCCGGCCGCCGGAATAGAGTCAGGATCCAGGTCCTCGATGTTGACAGCACTGCTCTGCCATCCCGGAGGAACAAAATAAAAAAAGGGATTGTCTCCAAGGATCTTCCCGCATTCTTCCGTCAGCTCATCCAATGGCACAAATAAAAGGTTTGCGCCATGAAGAACTTTGGGATCCAGCCTGTTTTTAATTTTAGGCTTTTGGCGACAGATCAGCTGATGATCATTCAAGTCCGTGTCTCTGCATCCTTCTTAGGAGTGAAAACCTCGAAATGCCAAGGACTGCTGCAGTCTGGGTACGGCTTCCCATACATTTGGCAAGAGCGGACACGATCATTTCCCGTTCTATCATGTCCATAGTGTGCGGAAGCGATCCATGTCCAAAATGGCCGGACGGAAGGCCGGCGATGCTTTGCTGCTGGATCTCAAGCATTTCCGGAGGGAGATCCGCAAGCCTTACCAGGTTGTCGGAGTTGTCCTTCAGGATAAGTATGCGTTCTATCAGGTTACGCAGTTCTCTTACGTTGCCCGGCCAATGATAGGTCATGAATACATCTTTTACATCCTCTGTAAATGTGTTGGCGCTCTTGCCAAGCCTTTTTGAAAATTCTGCAAGGTAAAAAGATGCAAGTTCAAGAACGTCCTTATCTCTTTCCCTGAGAGGCGGAATAGTGATCGGTATGACCGATATCCTGAAGAAAAGGTCTTTTCTGAATTTTTCTTCCTTTACATGTTTCTCAATGTCGATGCAGGTGGCACAAATGAGATTAAGGCTTACGTTTTTTTCTTTGGTGCTTCCAAGCGGCCTGAAGGATCTCTGGTCAAGAAACCTGAAAAGTTTGCTCTGAAGACTGAGTGGCATGTCACCTATTTCATCAAGGAAGAGTGTTCCCTTGTCGGCAATTTCTATAAGACCCTGCTTATCTGTATCTGCTCCTGTATACGCACCCTTGTGATAGCCAAAGAGCTCCGATTCCAAAAGCGATTCCGGGATAGCCGAGCAGTTCAGCGCAACGAAATCTCCCTTGCTGCCGGATGCATTATGGATCATTCTTGCTGCCACTTCTTTGCCCGTTCCGCTTTCTCCCCTCAACAGCACGGTAATATTCTGATGCGGGGCGATCTTCATAATTGTCTCCCTGATCTTGTTCATTTCGTTTGAAGTACCCAGAAGGCGGTTGGGACCTTCAGACAGAAGGAATTCAGCCTGATTCCTGAATCTTATCGACTCTATGGCTCTTTCTACCATATTTTTCGCGGCATCAAGCGGGAAAGGCTTATCCAGATAGTTGTATGCACCTTCCTGAATGGCTTTTACGACCAGCCTTGAGTCTCCGAAGGCCGTCATGAGGATCACCTTGCATCTCGGGTACTGCTTAAGGATCGCGGGAAGGACATCTGTTCCGTTTCCATCGGGCAGTCTCTGATCCAGAAATATGAGTGCAGGGATCTCCGCACCAAGAAGCTGGTGGAGTTCTGATATTGTCTTTACAGTTTTCGCGCTGTAACCGCTCTTTTCAAAGGCTCTTTTCAGGCCGTTTGCAAGGTTGACTTCATCGTCAACTATCCATATATTCATTTCCAGATACCTCCGTTGGGTAAAGATCGGCATCAGACCCGCCATCCTCTGCAAGGGGTATAAATATGTTAAAATTCGTACCCTCTGAAGAAGTGTCCATGGAGAGAGTCCCTCCAAGTCCGTCCACTATCCTTTGCACAATGCTGAGTCCCAGTCCTGTCCCGTCCTGCCGTGTAGTAAAAAATGGGTCGAAGATCCTGTGCTGTATCTCTGCGGGTATCCCGGGCCCGGTGTCGCTGACCCGGATAAACCCGATCCTTTGGGTCCCACGGCCTTCTCTTGTATGACCTGTGGTTATCGAAAGCTTCTTCTCTTTGTCCGGACCCGATGTGGACATTGACTGGATAGCGTTGAGAGAAAGATTCATAATAATATGCTGAAGCATCTCATTATCCGCAAGCACAGTAACTCCGCTGTCAAGTTTCCGGGTGACAAGCGCTATTCCCTGTTTTTCAGCCTGAGGTTTCAACATTGATACGCACCATGGAAGGATGTCGTCCAACAGGACTTTTGCCACTATAGGCTGTTTGGGCCTGACAAATGAGAGCAGCTGGGTCACTATCCTGTTAAGCCTGTCTATTTCGTGGTCAAGTATAGTGATATATTCTTTCGCGTCAGAAAGCCTGATGCCGGCTGATGATCCGGGCCCGTCAGGTATCGATTCCACTTCCATTCTCAGAAGGTCCAGCTGGATCCTGATACTTGCGAGAGGATTCCTTATCTCGTGAGATAATCCTGATATCATCTCTCCAAGAGCAGCGAGCCTGTCCATCCTGCT
>DAITML010000097.1:0-3395 GCA_036835165.1 Synergistaceae bacterium
AATTCATGTTCCGGCGTCCGAAACCGACCAGGTCGGGATATCCGGGATGGGCGCCGACCGCAACTCCCTTTACGGCACAATTTCTGATCGTTTTCTTCATTACAAGAGGGTCTCCGGCGTGGAAGCCGCAGGCGACGTTGGCAGATGTCACTGCATCCATGACAGCCTCATCGTCGCCCATGCTGTATGCCCCGAAGCTCTCTCCGATGTCACTGTTCAGGTCTATCTTGTACATTTATGCTCACTCCTTGTCACAATATTTCTTCACAGGTTATGTCGTAGCTCTTTCCCTCCAGCGTCAGCTTGAAACTTGTCGAAAGAGGCGGAGAAGCAGGCACAGGAGATTTGATGCCGGAACGTGAAACGTGTGAGGCGCGAAGTTCCTTTACCCTCCGGACCGCATCCCTGATCCTCTTCTGTTCATCCGCCCCCTCATGTACGTCTGCCTTACGGAAGCGGACTTTGTATCCCGGCATCTTCTGGACAAGGGCCTCTATTGAAAGGGGCGAGAGCACTCCTATCTTTGTATAGCCTCCTGTCGTCTGGCGGTCCGCAAGCATTATGATAGGCATCCCGTGCCCGGGTATCTGCACAGCTCCAAGAGGTATCGCATCAGAAACTATGTCCGCACCCTTCTCGGTATGTCCGATCTTCGGGCCCTCAAGACGGCATCCCATCCTGTCGGATTCCGAAGTGATCGTGTATTCCGACTCAAAAAGCAGCATTTTGCCCTCTTCGGTAAACGCGTCCTCCTGGAGCCCCGTGATCAGCGCAAGGGGCGCTTCCGGATCCTGTGCCATATGCAATTCTTCAGGAATTTTAAATCCACACAGCCTCTTCCAAAGCGGTGAGGGTTCCCCGACCTTTATGACATCTCCGTTTTTAAGAGCCCGTCCCTCTACCCCGCCGATCTTCGCGCGCATATAGGTAGAACGGCTTCCCATAACGGAAGGGATATCTACGCCGCCCGAAAAACAGAGGTTTCCCCGACAGCCCTTTCCCTTGGGACCTTTAAAAGTTATCACATCTCCATTCTTAAGAAGGACAGTGTTCCAGGACCCGGCTGCTTTCCCGTTTACGCTGAATCCAAGATCCGCCCCTGTGAAGACTGCGGCTCCCTCACCCCTGACTTCTATATCAGGCCCCAGGAGCGTGACCTCAAGTGCTGCTGCGTCTTCAGGGTTTCCCAGCATCGTATTTCCCAGCCTCAGCGCAGGAAGATCCATCGCTCCCGCCACAGGCACTCCGCTTGACTGGTAGCCCCAGCGTCCCAGATCCTGCACGGAGGTGAGCATTCCAGCCTTTTTGATGATCAGTTCCATGGTTATTTCGCCTCCGTTATGAGGGGCTTGTAGGTCCCCGCAGCCACTTCGGCCTCAATTTTTTTATATTCCTCTTCCGAAACGGGGAGAAATCGCACCTCATAGCCCGCCTCTATCAGAGTTGGCCGCGAGGCTTCCGGCGTGAAGAGACGGAGCGGAGTCCGGCCGATGAGCTGCCATCCTCCCGGGCTGTCGATAGGATATATGCCGGTCTGTTTCCCCGCTATCCCGACGCTTCCGCCCTTTATAACAGTCCTAGGGTTTGTCAGCCTGGGGGTCGCTATGCTCTCATCCATACCTCCAAGATAAGCAAAGCCCGGCATAAAACCTATCATGTAACAGTGGCAGGACTTTGAGCTGTGTCTCTTTATGACTTCGTCCTCAGATATGCCTGCGTGTTCAGCAACATTGGCTATATCCGGCCCGTACTCTCCGCCGTAGCAGACCGGGATACATATCTCGGCAAATAAAGCTGTGCCCTTTTCGCTGTCGAATTCAGGAACCGACTTAGCCGCTTTGATCACATCGTCTGAGCTGACTGCCGTAGGATCAAAATATACTGCAAGTGAACGGTATGTGGGCAGACATTCAACTACAGGGATCATTTTCTGTTTGAGAAGATATTTTTTCAGGTTCATCACTGCATCATTTGCGCCGCGGTCGATCTCATCCGCAAATTCAACAACAACGCAGGATTCTCCCGCAGTCAGATACTTTGGTTCCTTGATGTACAGAGACATTGATATCACTCCTTGCTGACAATTACATGGGAGAATTTGTCTTCTCCCATGTAATTGTACATCCCTATGAGAAAAGTTTTGCTATGCCGGTCAATGATTTAAAGCCCATCCATGCAGTGAATACTACCATTATCCACCCCAGTGCTGCCAGAACTTTAGGATGGTGGTATTCAGTCCCTACTATCTTTTTGTTGAAAGCGGCAAGCAGCATGACCCCCAGAGATACGGGAAGGATCAGACCATTAAGCGATCCGGCGACTATAAGAAGGGCTACCGGGTTTCCCATAGTTGAGAAAACAGCTGTTGAAACGCAGATGAACCCAATTATCCAGTAACGTGAATGCTGTTCGACCTTGCCAAAAAGCGTCCTAAGGAAGGAAATTGATGTATAAGACGCGCCTACAACAGAAGTAATAGCTGCACACCAGAGTATCAGTCCGAATATGCGGTAACCTATCTGTCCGGCTCCGATAAGGAAGGCAGATGCGGGAGGATTTTTAGGATCAAGCACCGCTCCGGTGGCAACCACGCCCAATATTGCGAGGAAGAGCAGGTATCTCATGACCCCTGTTATTGAGATCGCTTTGACCGAACCTGACGATATCTTCGGAAGATTTTCCATTCCGGTTATTCCTGCATCGATAATCCGGTGGGCGCCGGCAAAGGTAATATATCCGCCGACGGTCCCTCCTACGAGGGTAAGGATGGTCATCCAGTCAACCTTTGAGGGAAGGACTGTCTCCTTAAGGGCAACTGCAACTGGGGGCCGGGTTTTGAAGACCATAAAAAGGACCATTGCGATCATTATGACTCCAAGCACCTTTGTAAAGTTGTCCATCGCCTTTCCCATTTCTTTGTTGAGGAACAGAGCTATGGCGATGACCGCACTTGCAATGGCGCCGGGGACCAGAGGCACCCCCATCATCACGTTTAATCCCATTGCAGCTCCCCCGACATTGCCGATGTTAAAGACAAGTCCGCCAAGCGCTACAAGGAAAGCGAGGAAATAACCCAGTCCGGGAAGGACTTCGTTGGCAACATCCTGAGCGCGCTTTCCTGAAACGCCAAGTATGCGCCAGATATTCATCTGAACGATGATGTCGATCAATATCGAAACCAATATCGCAAAAGCAAATGCAGCTTTCAGCTTGTCTGTAAAAACGGCTGTCTGTGTCAAAAACCCTGGTCCTATGGCTGAAGTCGCCATCAAAAATGCCGCACCAATAAGAACGCTTGCCGCTGAACCCGAATCACTTTTCTTTTCTGCCATGTTTCAGCACCTCCATAGATTAGTAAGCTATAACGCCTAACCTATTACATGCAAAAAAGTTGC
>DAITML010000098.1:0-3368 GCA_036835165.1 Synergistaceae bacterium
CCCGGCCGCCTTTCAGCTATTTCATAGGGAACGTCAACGCCGTTTACCCTGATGAATGCATTGACAAGCTCCATCACCGAGGTGCCTCTGCCTGTGCCGAGATTATGGACATTCACGCCCTCTTTGAGCTTCTCCAGAGCATTGACATGCCCCCTTGCAAGATCCGCCACATGGATGTAATCCCTTACTCCGGTACCGTCCGGCGTATCATAGTCGTTTCCGAATATCCGCAGTTTTTCCAGCTTTCCCCTTGCCACCTTTGTCACAAAGGGCATGAGGTTGTTGGGGATCCCGTTCGGATCCTCTCCGATCAGCCCGCTTTTGTGGGCACCCACAGGATTGAAGTACCTCAGAAGCGAGACGGCAAAACCGGGATTGGCCTTTGTGGTATCGGTTAGGATGCGTTCATTGATGACCTTTGTCTCTCCATACGGATTTGTCGCAGGCTTAAGTTCCATATCCTCCCTCAGCGGAGAGGCCTGCTCTCCGTAAACGGTCGCGGATGAGCTGAAGACAAACCTGTTGACCCCATGGATCAGGCACATCCTGCTCAGCAGTATCGTGGAGAGGATATTGTTGTAGTAATAATCGAGCGGCTTTGATACCGACTCCCCCACCGCCTTGAGTCCGGCAAAATGTATGATCCCGTCGATCCTCTGCTCATCAAAGAGTTTACTGAGCATTTTTTCATCGGTTACATCCATATTATAGAAGAGGGGCTTTATGCCCGTGATCTGATGTATCCTCCCTAAGACCTCGGGCTTTGAATTTATAAAGTTGTCGGCTATGACAACATCATGGCCGCTGCCGATAAGTTCGACGACTGTGTGGCTTCCGATAAAACCCGTCCCGCCTGTTACGAGTATTCTCATTTTTCGTACCCGCCTCTTCTGGTATTTTGCCTTCGGTCACTTAACGGCAATAAGATCCGTGACTATTTTACCCCTCTTTTGATCATATCTGAACTCTTTTTCGATGCTCCATATGCCTGCCAAGGTTTGAAATGGGATGCACCTGGGCTATAATAGTCTGCGGACACAAAAGCCGTTGTCCTTGGAGAAAGGTAATTTTTTATTATCAAATCGTCTCCGTCGGGGAGTTGCTTTCCATAGGATCTCTGCCTGTCAACAGGGACTTTGCAAATTATCATGACCAGCCCGGATGCGGCAGCCGGAAAAGAGGCCTTTGTTCTTTTCTCCGGCTTCTGGCCGTTTCCTTTCTCTCTCTGCTGATGCTCATGCCCTGCACCGCGAATGCCGCTTCCCCATCAAACGCGGGGCTTGCCGGCCTGTGGGAATATCCTACGGCTGAGATGCCGGGCGACGGCAAGGGCTGGATCTCCTACAGCGACGCAAGCCCATTCAGGACCGCTTCCGCTTCTCTCGGACTCTTTCCCTGGCTCGAATTCAACCTGAGGCTCAACGAATATGGAACGGCGGGAACGATCAGCCCGGGATTCGGACATCCCAAAGAGAAAGCCCTGGACTTCAAGCTTTTGCTTACGGAACAGGAACTTTTCAGGCCCGCAATTGCCGTTGGCGCCCTCAACATTGCCGGACCGGAGATCAGAAAGGCCTGGTTTGCCGCGGGAACATGGAAATTCAGTGACCTGGCTCTGACGGTGGGATACGCTTCCGATGAGTACAACGGACTCTACGGGGGGATCTCATGGGAGCCCGCCGAATGGATAGAGTTCAAGGCCGAGTACAGCCCCCTTGACTACACAAAGGAGACTGTCAACGGAAGAAAAGTCCACCCGGAAGAGGCTAAGGAAAAATATAATTTGGGAATAGTCCTTAAAAGCGAATGGGGACTCAACGGAAGCCTGAGCTGGCAGCGCGGGGAGGAATTCTGCTTCGGACTCAGCTATGCCTTCGACATGAGAGATCCCCTTTTCGGCGGGAAGATCAAAATGGAGGAAAAGCTTCCCCTCCTGACTGACTGGGTGGACACGGACATTGATAAAATGGCGTCGGAACTTCAGTCTGAACTTGCAAGGGAGGGCTTCGGCCTTCGCAACACAGTAGTCCTTGCAGGAGAGAGGAAAGTGCACATAGCCTTTGAAAATATCGGATACTCTTCACAGGCCGAGGCGCTTGCACGCACTGTGATACTGGCCGCAGAAAGCATTCCCTGGGACACGGAAATATGCTCGTTCTCCGTCATGGTCAGGGGGGTGCCCGCTGTACGGGCAGAACTTAACACACAGCAGCTGGCTCTCATAAGGATGAAGGAGTTCAACTTCAATGACCTTGCAAAGGGGACAGTAAAATGGGCTCCCGAAACAAGATACGGCACACTTCCCGATGAAACCTGGAATACCATGGCGGGCCCGGGCAAAAGCATAACAAAGGGAGCAGCCGAGATCAGGATAGCGCTTGCATACGAACCGAGGATAGTAAGGACCGCGGACAATGATTACATGTCAAGGCTTGATATTGACTATATCGGAAGGCTGAGGTCTTCCGGCGGCTGGGAGGCATATCTGAAAATACGCCAGCCGATCGAAAACGACATAGACATCTGGCGACAGCCTGAGATCAGCGACAAAACCAGGATCTGGAAGGGAGTCGTCAGCCACATTGCCAGGATGGGTGAAAACTGGTGGGCAGTCGGAGAAGCAGGATGGCTCGATGAAAATTATTTCGGAGGCAACCTATGGGCAAGGTGGTACCCGGCCGATTCCCCCTTCTGGATCGGAGGCAGGCTCTCTGTCGTAAAGGAGAGGGATTTCGATTCCTTTGGCGGGATATCCGATTACAAAAGGGCCTATGCAAACGGAAAGGCTTTCTACGACCCCGCAAACGGAGAAAATGACTGGACATCGGGTTATTGGGCGGAAGCTGGATACCACGACAGCACCTATGACGCAGACCTTACTGTAAGATACGGCAGATTCATAGACTCCGACGAGGGATACAGGATCGATGCCGTAAGGAGGTGGAACGACGCGTCTGTAGGTTTTTACTTCACAGACACCGACAGGGACAGCCCGGGCAAGAGTTATACAGATGCGGGGATGGTGCTCCACATACCCCTTTCTTTCTGGTATGAGGGACATCCGAGCAATACATACTGGGATCAGGAATTCTCACTCCTCTCCAATTCAAGGCTCTTCGCGGGAACGATACCGGGGGCATGGATGTCGCCTGAAGCCCTTATCGGAGACCTCCGTCCCCAAAAGCTTGAGGGCGGTCTGGCATATCTAATGGACAGGCTGATGAGGGATGCAAGGGAAAATGGCGAGCCGGGACCGGAGGCCGGCGACGGGTACGGCCTTATACAATATCTGAACGGAACGTGGAGGATCGGCAATGCTCTCGAAAACAACTGAGACAGTCACGTGAATACAGTTCCATTCCCGAAAA
>DAITML010000099.1:0-2952 GCA_036835165.1 Synergistaceae bacterium
GAGTTAAGCGGCCACTTCATGTCGCTGATGATCGTGGGAGCGCCTCCGCTAACCATCTCTTCCTCATCCCATTCGATATCTCCGGGCGAAGCCAGTTTTCTGTATGCAGTTTCCAGGGGGTCTTCCTGAAGAGACTGATAATCTATCTCGTTTGCGTACAAGTGATTTGGAGAGGAAAGGGTCATAAGAAGCATTAAACATAAAAGACAAACTATCCCGGCACGAAGGCCAAAAAAGTTTTTAGTGTTTCGTTCGATATTTGTTCTGTTTACTGAGCCGCAGAAATTCACCTCGGTGACGCTGTCCATCAGAGACCTCCCCGTTATTGGAGGAACGGTCAGACAATTTTACCACAGAGCTAAGGCCAGGTCCTTGCCAAATGCTCCACCATCTCTTCCATTACCCCGGGATCGGCCTTTCCATATCTGTTTCGGAAAGAGTGGTCGGCCCCCTTGATGATGAAATAATGCTTTTCACTATCCGGTATTCTTACCTCTCTAAGCACTCCAAGGCAGCTCTCCTCAGAAAAGATCTCGTCGCAGCTGCCCCTGAAGGAGATCAGCCCTTTGGCCTTAACATGGGAGAGCATGTCCGCGCTTATCTCCGAGCGAAGGGTGGAAAGGACGGGAAGGGACATCATCCGATCTTCAACTTCTTTGTAGGCCACAAGTCCCGTACCGCTCAGTATGACCTTCTCGGGCAGCGGATATTCCTCACCTGCAGGCAGGTTTATCTTATCACCGGCCGCGGAGAGGGCAATGATCCCTCCGAGAGAGAAGCCCCATACCCAGATCGGCTTTCCGGGCATCTCTCCGCTGATCCCTGAGAGCGCATTAAAGACATCCTGCTCTTCCTGTGCGAAAGTCTTACCGGAAAAGGCTTCCCTGATCCACCCGGGCACATCATTTAAAAAATCATGTCGGTTCCTGACTTTTCTGCTCGTCTCCACCAGCCATGGAGTATACCCTCTCCCGGAGAGAAGCTCGGCCAACAGGCGGAACTTATTATTTTCACCCATATTGGCACTGCTGTGAACTCCGTGGAGAAGGACGACCTGCACCCCGTTCGGTTCGTTGGGCAGGGAGGCTGTAACCCTGACCTTATTGTCTCCGAAGGTGCCGTTGATCAAGTACTCCCGAATATTTGAATGCTCCCGGATAATTTTCATTCTATTGATCCCCGGCATAAACTAAAAGAGGGCGGGGACCCGCCCTCCCTATGATCCATTCTTCCCCGGCTGAGAGCCTTACTTTCCCTGATGAGCTGCAAGGGCAACAGCTGAAGCTATGGAGAGGAGCTTTGTTTCAGCTGAGTCCGCGCGGCTTGTCAAAACTACCGGTGCGGCCGCTCCCAGCACTATGCCTGCCGTCTTGTTCTCTGAGAAGTAGACTATCGCCTTTGCAAGCATATTTCCCGACTCAATGTTGGGAACGTGGAGGATATCTGCATATCCGGCAACGTCGCTCTTGATGCCCTTGTGATGTGCAGATTCCGGGGATACTGCATTGTCGAGGGCGAGGGGCCCGTCAATGATGCATCCCTTGATCTGGCCGCGGCGGCTCATCTGCGTAAGAAGGGCCGCATCCATCGTAGGAGGCATATCGGGATTCACCACTTCAACGGCTGCGAGAGCGGCTACCTTGGGGCAGCTTACACCGAACGCATGTGCAAGTTCTACGACGTTCTTAATTATATCGATCTTGATCTTGAGATCCGGATACATGTTGAATGCGGGGTCTGAGATAAAGAAGATCCTGTCATATCCCATTATTTCGTGGATGTATACGTGAGAGAGAGTCTTGCCTGTACGGAGACCCTTTTCCTTGTTCAGTATGCCTCTGAGGAAGTTGGCTGTTGCAACCATGCCCTTCATCACTATCTGGGCCTGTCCGCTTGATACAAGTTCAACTGCCTTGAGTGCGGCGGCAGCTTCTCCGCCTTTTTCATCGACTACTTCGTAGTTTGCGAGATCTATGCCGAGCTTGTCCGCGACTTCTTTGATCTTCTCAGCGTTCCCTACAAGAAATGCTTCGGCAACACCGGCCTTGCGCGCGTTCTCTACCGCTTCCATAACCTCTGCATCTTCGGCACATGCGACGCTTATTTTCTTCGGGCCTACTTCCTTTGCATACTCAAGCAGTGCACCTAGCGTACGGATCTGTTCCATTTGAGAAATGACCTCCCTGGGATGTATTTTCACAGGCCTGTCGCCTGCATTTTACAAAAACTCGTGAATTATTATACATGTTTATCCGAACGGCGTACAACTGAAGTCAAATTGCAGAATTTTGCGAATATATACTGTTTTTACCTTAATTAAATTTTGCATGACCCGGTAATGAATATAAAAGTGCGGTGCAAGATAAGCACCGCACTTTTATATTTGAATATCCTTTTCTCCTATGCCATGAACATGGCTATGTCTTCGTCTGCAGTTCCGATACCCGCGATCCCAAACGTCTCAACAAGCACCTTGGCAACATTGGGCGACAGGAAACCCGGGAGGGTCGGTCCGAGGTGGATGTTTTTCACTCCCAGGTAGAGAAGCGCAAGGAGCACGATGACAGCTTTCTGTTCATACCAGGCGATGTTGTAAACTATCGGGAGCTTGTTTACGTCATCAAGTCCGAAAACTTCCTTGAGCTTGAGGGCTATCACCGCAAGTGAATAGGAGTCGTTGCACTGGCCTGCATCAAGGACTCTTGGTATTCCTCCGATGTCTCCCAGATCGAGTTTATTGTAGCGGTACTTAGCGCATCCCGCTGTAAGGATGATCGTGTCCTTAGGAAGTTTATTGGCAAACTCCGTGTAGTAATCCCTGGACTTCATGCGTCCGTCACAGCCGGCCATTACAAAGAATTTTCTGACTGCTCCGGATTTGACTGCATCGACAACCTTGTCGGCAAGGGCAAGGACCTGGTTATGGGCAAAACCTCCCACTATCGATCCCGT
>DAITML010000100.1:0-2739 GCA_036835165.1 Synergistaceae bacterium
TAGGGCGCGCCGTCCAGGGAGCAGGGGAGATCCCAGTCTGGGCAACCGCTCCCGCTATAATTTCGATAGCATATCCATCCAAAAAGGGGAGGATGATCGGGATATACACAGCGGCAGTCTATATAATGCTTTCAGCAGGACCGCTGCTCGTACCAAGCATGCCCGGTTTTTTCGGCGAGCGTGGCGGCTTCCTCTTTTTCAGCTGCCTTTGCATCATTGCCTTCCTTATAATACTTTTTACACAGAAAAACAGGCAGTCTGAGCCAGGCGCAAAGAAAGAGGCTCTTGAGATCAAAAAGGCTTTTGCGCTGCTCTCCGACATCCCCGTCAGGATAGTCCTGCTGGGCATATTCCTCTACGGATGCGGACAGGGGCTCCTCTTCAGCATAGCCCCGGGATGGCTGGTAACGGCAAGGCAGTACGGAGTAATGGACATCGGGATCCTTTTCTCCGCTTACTACCTATTTATCGCAGGAGCACAGTTTTTTTACGGACCTCTCTCCGACAAATACGGCAGGGAGACTTTCATGATACTCGGTCTGACATGCTCCGCCCTTTCATGGGGATCCTTCCCTTATACAGGGAAGCTCTTCGCAACACTGTTGCTTGGGATATCTGCAGGATCACTTGGCGGCTTCTTCGTCTCCTCGATGGCATTTCTGAACGAGAAGGCACCAGACAGCCTTAAGGGTACGATATCCGGCGCCTACTATCTCTTTTGGGGCATGGGATACTTTTTGGGACCTATCATGTGGGGAGCTGGCGGAGTTTTATTGGGAATGAAAAACAGCTTCTTCATTTTCAGTACTCTCCTGCTTCTTACTGCTGCATCCATATTTATAATATGGATGCGAAAGGGCTCCGCTGCGGATCCAGTCTGAAATGGTTACAATAAACCGGTGCATATGGACAAAATACTTGCAGGGGTGTTACATTAGTCCTTGCTTCAATAAAAGGTATGGGCAATTGCACGAAGGAGCTGATGTAGTTGACTAATAAGATCGAGGCCATCCTCAGGGCCATCAAAGATGACCTGCTGCCGCTTACTAAAAAGAGCGTACAGCATGGAAACCATGTTTTTGGGGGCCTTGTGCTGGACGCAAAGACATTCGAAACAGTCATAGCCGGGACAAACAGGAGACAGGATAATCCGATATTTCACGGCGAGATCGATACGATCCTCCGTTTTTTCGGCATAAAAAACCACCCGGACCCGGCAAACTGTATCTTTGTTGCCAGCCATGACCCATGTTCAATGTGCATTTCAGCTATCGCATGGTCCGGATTCAAAGAGATATGGGTCCTCTTCGGATATGAGGATGTTGCGAAGGATTTTGAGATGCCTGTAGACCTTATGATCTACAAAGAGGTTTTCGGCGTCAAAGGGGCAAAAGATAATAATATTTTCTTTAAGAAGTACAGCATCAGACACGAAGCAAAAAAATTGCAGAATTCAAAGGATCTTGAAGTAAAGATAGCAGAGATAGAGCAGATATATTCTTCCCTTCAGGTAAACGGTTTCAGCTATCCCGGTATGTGATCGGACCGCGGGTGGTGGTGCAGCCATCACCCGTCCTTTTTTGCCAGACTCTAGACAAGCTTGCGCGGGCGTCCGACAGCCTTTTTTTTCTCTCCTGTCAGTATCTCTTCTGCAAGGTTGGCAGCTCTTTCATAATACCTGCTTAGTGATTGCCTGAAGGGGAGCTCTCCTTTCCAGAATGGAAAGTCATTGATGATATCCAGTGCCGCCATGCGCCTCTCACCTTCTTCAATATTGTATCTGAATTCAGGGACCTCCTCTCCGTACCACTTCAAAGAGTGAATGTCCTCAACAGAGAGTTCGGGCGTTTCGGAGAGGATATCAGAATTATCTGCGTAACCTCCGCTGATAAAAGGCGAGTCTCCCTCATCGGCAATACCATCAGCCTCATAATCTGCATCTTCATTTTCTGCAGCCGTTTCAAGCGTCAGGAGGTTTATCAGAATTTCACGGTCGACCCCTCTGAGTTTCAGAAGAAGGAAGGGATCATCGTCGAAAACTTCTGCAAGCAGCAGAAGTACTGCAATTATGTGCTTACAGGGGACGGCATCGTCAGGACAGCTGCATTTGTAGCGCCTAAGGGCACTTTTGCTTGGGAAGAGCCCCATGCCGGCCTCCTTGAAGACCTTCTCCATTTCCTCCGGCATCTCTCCGGCCAGAAGCCTGGCTGCAAAAGAAGACCTCTCACGGAAACGGAAAAGGAGGAGTGCTTTGGCTTCGTCTGACAAAATCTCGAAACCGAGCCTGATCTGATAGGGTTTTTTTCTGGTTCCCTGTACCGATGCCGTTACAAGGCCGGGCTCAATTTCAATGTCCACTACCTGCCCCCGCCTCGCGTAGCTCCTTCCTCGTGAGAGCCGTACAACATCTATGCTGCTTTCAAGTATTTCGATCCAACGAGCCGACCACCAGTTGGATCCATGGAAGCGGCCCCTGTTGACACGGGATTTTATTCCCCCCTTTGTGCTCAGGGGTTTGGTATATGTCCATGATGATCTTCGTCTGTACATTTAGCTTATGTCCTCCACTGCGTCCCTGCTGAGCCTGAAAAGCTGCCGCAGCTCAACGTCCGACATTTCGGTCAGCCAGTTTTCACCTGCGGCAACAACTGCATCTGCGATCTCTTTTTTTGATCTGATCAGATGCTCTATCTTCTCTTCGAGTGTGCCTCTGCAGCAAAAATAGTGGACAAGGACCCT
>DAITML010000101.1:0-2540 GCA_036835165.1 Synergistaceae bacterium
ATGAATAATGGCTAAGTTTATCACAAATAAGGGATATAGTGTACAATTGGTCAGTTGCGAGCTTCACTGCTCAGTGAATGACGGGGGATGCATAACCGGTGGAAGAGAACACAAAAGGAATAATTGCCCTTTTCCTTGCATATTTCATCTGGGGGTCTATGCCCGTATATTGGAAAGCAATGCAATCTGTCTCATCTTTCGAGATATTGGGCCACCGGGTCATTTGGTCTGCCCTCTTTACATTTATCCTCATGTTTACGCATAGGAACAGGAAGATCTTTCTAGAAATGCTGAGAGAGAGAAAGATAGATGTCTTATGGCTTGCGGGCGGAGGTTTCCTTATATCTTTCAACTGGGGGCTGTATATATGGGCTATCAACCATGGAAGGATACTTGAGACCAGCCTCGGATACTTTATAAATCCTCTTGTCAGCATGTTTTTCGGCATGATGTTTTTTAGGGAAAGGCTTAACAGAATGCAGACGGCAGCGTTGTGCCTTGCTGTGGCGGGAGTCTCATTTGAGCTTGTCGCGGTCGGTTCCATCCCGCTTGTATCAATAGGCCTTGCACTCTCTTTCGGACTCTATGGAGTACTTAAAAAGGCGATAAGGGCAAAACCCGATATTGCCCTTTTCATAGAGACTGTAACAGTGTCTCCCCTTGCCCTGGCTTGGCTGATATATCTCCAGAGGGAAGGGGCTGCCTCTTTCCCTTATGACGTGACGATGAACCTTTTGCTCGCAGGTACAGGCATTCTGACTTCGATCCCGCTGATACTCTTTGCATACGGGGCTGGGCGTGTTCCGCTCACTACAATAGGTTTTGTCCAGTACGTCTCTCCCACCCTCAGTTTTATGCTGGGGATCTTTGTCTATGGCGAACCGATCAGCTTTTCAAGGACAGCAACATTTATATTCATCTGGACTGCATTGGCATTGTATTCTGCGGATGCTGCCTTGAAAAGCAGAAAAAATCGCCGTATCAATTAATGCTGACCATAGTATTTCCCATCCATTTGCCTGAAATTCGAAAATAAGAGCATACATAAATTAAATGTGTTGACATACATACCCATGGGTATGTATAATTCGCTATGCATTTTTTTCAGATGGATGTGATGTGTTGCCTAGAAAGACCAAGGAAGATTCACAATTAACACGAAGCAGACTTCTCGAAGCCGCGCTGGATGTATTTTCCGAGAAGAGCTTTTCAGATGTTACCCTTAGCGAAATTGCAGAGAGGGTCGGAATGACGAAAGGGGCACTCTACTGGCATTTCAAAAGCAAAAACGACATTTTTTTGAAGTTGATGGCAGAGATATGCCTTGATGCAGAGAGGGAGTTTGCCGAGAAATACGGCAGACCCAAAACATTGGCGGACATTAGGGACCATTACAAGAGAAGGCTCTTGCCTCCGGACAAAAACGACAGGTTCATGAAGATCCACGCACTGATGCTCAGGAGGTTTGAATGGCCCGAAGAGGTCCGGTCAAATATCTTTTCCATCCTTAAGGATCAGATAAAGACGGAAAAGAAGATGGTAAACGATATATTGCTGAGGTCGAGGGAGGAAGGGATCATAAGGCAGGACGTGGAAACGGAAGATGCCACGGCCGCGATAACTTTGGTGTTTTATGGCCTGTTTATTATGGCGATGAACGAAATTGTGACGGACGACCTCATAAAGTGCGCTGACTTTATATGCGAAGCTTTCAGAAAAGAGCTAATAAAAGAGGACTGAAGATTTTTTATTAAAGAAAGAGCAGGTGCTTATTTATGACATCATTTGGTGAAGACGGAAAGATCAGCATCAAAAACTCCAAGCAGGGGGCGCGCGTCATAAAAATAGCTGCGGTCTTAATCGTAGCTGTTCTGGCGGGTTTTGCCGTAAAAAATCATATGAGACCTGACTCATCCGCTAAGGCTGCAAATATGCGGCCTCCGGCACCCGCTGTTGTCCTCTACACCGTATCAGAGAGGGATCTTTCGCCAAGCCGCAGCTTTATAGGCAAGGTTGAGGCGATCCAGAGCGTATCCCTGAAATCGCAGGTGTCAGGTGAGATCAGGAGCGTAAATTTCAAGGAAGGGGCCTTTGTAAAAAGCGGGCAGCCGCTTTTTACAATTGACAGCAGCCGATATCAGGCAACAGCAGATCTCAGGAAGGCTGAGCTTGAGCAGGAAGAGGCTGCGCTGGCAAAAGCGGAGAAGTATCTTGAAAGGGTGAAGGCCGCAGACAAGAGGAGCATCTCAGCCAGCGACATGGATGCTGCAGAGAGTGCCTTCCTCCAGGCGAAGGCAAGCCTTTCGCAGGCTAAGGCTGCGCTTAAAATTGCGGAGATAGATCTTGCACATACACGCATCACTTCTCCAATAACCGGCCGTATAGGAGCAGCTGCTTATACAAAGGGCAATTATGTTACGCCCGCTTCAGAAACTCTTGCAACAATAGTTCAGATGGATCCTATCAGGGTAGCTCTTGCCCTTCCGGACAAGGATTATCTGAATCAGCTGGAACAGTTCAGGAAAAACGG
Organism: Synergistaceae bacterium; assembly: GCA_036835165.1. Classification (GTDB taxonomy): domain Bacteria; phylum Synergistota; class Synergistia; order Synergistales; family Synergistaceae; genus Caenicola. The sequence goes on from DAITML010000101.1 coordinate 2,531, forward strand.
TCCCGTATAC
>DAITML010000102.1:0-2521 GCA_036835165.1 Synergistaceae bacterium
AGTCAAGTGAGGCGTAACCCCTGGTGCAGGACTTCAGTTTGTCATGAAAATCAAGGATAAATTCCGCAAGCGGCATGTCGTAAGTGAGCCTTACTCTTTCCGGGGTTATGTAGTCCATGCTGACATATGTCCCCCTCTTGTCCTGGCAGAGTTGCATCGCAGCACCCACGAACTGCTCGGGAATGAATATGGTCAGTTTGATGTATGGTTCCCTTATTTCCTCTATCTTCACCTGTTCCGGAAAATCTGAAGGCTTATGAGCCTCTATGAGGCTCTGGTTTGTCAGGAGAATCTGGTATACGACATTAGGTGCGGTCGCCACAAGGTCGACTCCGAATTCCCTGCTGAGACGCTCTTTTGCTATCTCCATGTGAAGAAGTCCAAGGAATCCGCATCGGAAGCCAAAACCAAGGGCCGCAGAGTTTTCAGGCTCAAAGCTGATCGCCGAATCGTTTATCTGAAGTTTTTCAAGCGCTTCCCTGAGCTGGTTTATGTCTTCCCTTTCTACGGGATAAAAGCCGCAGAATACTACAGGCTTCACCTTTCTGTAACCCGGAAGTGGGCTCTTCGCCGGACGCCTGGCTTCTGTAACTGTATCACCGACACGCGCCTCTTCTATTGACTTGACGCTGGCGGCTATGTACCCAACCTCACCGGGACCCAGTTCCGTGACCTTTACCATGTCAGGCCTGAATACTCCGACTTCATCAAGTTCATAATCACGCCCCGTAGCCATGAACCTTATGTTCTTCCCTGCCTGAAGGGTGCCGTTTACGACCCTTACATAGCAGATGACCCCCTTGTAGTTGTCGTATACCGAATCGAAAATGAGAGCCTGCAGAGGTGCTTCCGCATCTCCGACGGGAGCGGGGACATCACGAACTATGCGTTCCAGAAGCTCCGGGATGCCGTCTCCGGTCTTTGCACTTACGCTGACGGCTTCCTCCGCGTTGATGCCTATTATCTCCTCCATCTCTTTTTTTACCCTTTCAGGCTGTGCCGACGGAAGGTCAATCTTATTCAGCACCGGTATCATTTCCAGATCAAGGTCTATGGCAAGGTAGCTGTTCGCAACAGTCTGGGCTTCTACTCCCTGGGCTGCGTCAACTACAAGCACCGCCCCCTCGCATGCCGCAAGTGAGCGTGAGACCTCGTAAGTAAAATCAACGTGTCCGGGTGTATCTATCAGGTTCAGGAGGTATTCCTGACCATCCTTCGCTTTATAGTTCATCCTTACCGGAACAAGCTTGATCGTTATCCCGCGCTCCCTTTCAAGCTCCAGCATATCGAGCAGCTGTGCTTTCATGTTGCGGCCTTCGATCGTGCCTGTCTCTTCAAGCAGACGGTCGGCAAGGGTCGATTTTCCGTGGTTCACGTGGGCTATTATGCTAAAATTTCTGATTTTATTGAGATCCATTTGTCTGTCACTCCTCCAGCCAGCAGTATATTCTAGCCGAAAAACCGCATCTTAAGCAATCATTCTTTTTTACGATGGACAAGAAGGCAAAATGGATTAAGCTAATAAGAGAGATTTTGAGAGGGGAAATTAAATTGCATCTCAATAAAAATTGTATTTTTTATCTGCTGCTGATCCTGGCAATGTCGTGCACCCTTACTGCCTCGGCTGAGGAATGGCCGATGTTCAGAGCCAACAGCCAGAGGACCGGAAACAGCGTGCATAATGCTGCCGGGGCCGATTTTACAGGAAGAAAGGATTGGACTGAGAAGGTCCCCGATGCCGTAAGATCATCTCCTGCAATAGTCAACGACTCTCTGATATTCGGGTCAAACAACGGCAACATCTACTCAATGGGGCTCTATTCAGGAATGATAGAGTGGACATTCCCGACAGGAAACTGGGTCGTCTCATCACCTGCCGTCTCGGAAGGACGGATCTTCGTAGGGAGCTACGACAGCAGAATGTACTGCCTGGATGCCGAAACAGGCAAAATGATCTGGAAGTTTACTACGCACAACAGCATCCACTCTTCGCCCGCAGTTGCGGGAGGAGTAGTTTATTTCGGCTCCAACGACGGTTATGTTTACGCAGTCAATATAAAGACAGGCTGGCAGAAATGGCGGTTCAAAACAGAACGTGCCGTACAGGGTTCGCCCGTTGTCTCCGACGGAGTGGTCTATGTCGGAAATGACGAAGGCAAGCTCTTCGCGCTTGATGCCGAGACAGGCTCCCTTAAGTGGCGTGCCGTGGTGGGCGGTCCGATAGTCTCAGCCCCGGCAGTCAGGGACGGACACCTCTATTTCACAAGCCAGGACGGCAAAATTTATTGTGCAAGGATCAAACATCAGGCAGTCATATGGAATTATGATTCCAAAGCCCAGATCGAGACATCCCCGCTTGTTGAGGATGGAAAGGTCGTCTTCGGGAATATCAAGGGTTGGGTGATCTCACTGGATGCGATGACAGGGTCGGTCATCTGGAAATACAAGGCCAATGAGTCCGTATTTTCTTCCCCCGCTTCATTTTCCGGAAGGATCTTTTTTGGGACAAACAGCGATGTGC